>NZ_JAMXRZ010000040.1 GCF_024124375.1 Klenkia sp. PcliD-1-E | reverse complement strand
CCCGGCGAGGGTGAGCACCCGCGCCCGCCGCGACCCCCAGCCGGCCGGCCAGCACAGCGCCAGCACGACGGGGACGCCCAAGCCCAGGGCGAGCCCGCCGAAGCCGAGCCAGCGGGCGACCGGCAGCAGGGCGGCCACCCCGGGGTCGGTGCCGCTGCCGGCCTCGGCCCCGGTGGCCGGCACCAGCTCGCCGTCCCCGACGACGAAGGCGTAGGCCCCCGACACCGGGTGCGAGTCGGCCGAGACGACCCGCCAGGTGACGACGTAGCTGGCGTCGGGCAGGTCGTCGCGCAGCGGGATGGTCAGCACGTCGTCGGTGACCGACGCGGCGCCGGTGTCCACCCGGTCGCCGCCGGCGCCGAGCACCCGGGCGTAGCCGGCGCCGAGGGACACCGCCTCGTCGAACTGCAGGGTCACCTCGGCCGGCGCGGTGTCCAGCCGGGCGCCCTCGGCCGGCGAGGAGGTGACCAGGGTGGCGTGCGCGCTGGCCGGTCCCGCGGCGCCGAGCAGCAGCCCCACCCCGGCGAGCAGGACGACGACCAGCCGCCTCACGCGAGCACCCGCACCCCGGCGGCACCCCGGGCGGCGCGGCGGCGCCCCCGCCAGGCCAGCGCGGCGGTCAGCAGCAGCCCGACCAGCAGCAGCAGGTGGCCCACGGCGCGGTCGGCGTGCACGTGCCCGGACTCCAGGTCCGCGACCGTGGTCACGGTGAGCACCACGGTGAAGGTCACCAGGAACGGGAGAGCGCCGGGGGCCAGCCGGGGCGCGGCCGCGCAGGCGAGGAAGGCGACGGCCAGGCCGAGGTTCCAGGCGCCGGTCTCGTGCGCCATGTGCACCGGGGCGCTCATCGCGCCCGCGCCGTCCAGCAGCGACGGGGTGGCCAGGCCGATCTGGGCCACGCCGACGGCCAGCAGGGCCAGCCGCAGCGCGGTGGTGACCAGCCGGGACCGGGCTGCTGCGGCGGCGCCGGGCAGCCGCTCGGGCAGCGCGGTGAGCACCGTGGCGGTCAGGTCGGGGACGGCGGGTGCGGGGGCCAGCCGGGCGCGGCGGGTGAGCGTGCCGGCGGTGGCCACCCACGCCGCGCAGGAAGGGCAGGCATCCAGGTGCGCGTCCAGGGCCGGGGCGGGGACGGGCGACCCCTCGCCGTCCATCCGGGCCGACGCCGCCTCGCGGAAACGCTCGCAGTGCATGGAGTGGTGGTCGCCGGGGAATGGCCCCGGGTTCCCGCGCCGTCCGCATGGTGGCGGTCACACGTCAGACTGGGGGCGTGACCGACCCCGTCGACGAGCTGGCCCGGGTTGCCCGGGACGCCGCCGACGGCGACCCGCTGGCGGCCGCGGCGCTGGTGCGCGCCACCCAGGCCGAGGTCTGGCGGCTGTGCGCGCACCTGGGCGACCGGCAGTCCGCCGACGACCTGACGCAGGAGACCTACCTGCGCGCGTTCGGCTCCCTGCACCGCTTCGAGGGCCGCTCGACCGTGCGCACCTGGTTGCTGTCGATCGCCCGGCGCACCTGCGCCGACGCCATCCGCGCCCGCAAGCGGCGCCGGCTGGTGCTGGTCGGCGACGACGAGCTGCTCGAGCGCACCGACGGTGTCGACCGCACCGGCCAGGGCGCCGCGGTGGACGACCTGCTGGCCCGGCTGCACCCCGACCGGCGGGAGGCGTTCGTGCTCACCCAGCTGATGGGGCTGCCCTACGCCGAGGCGGCCGAGGTGGCCGGGGTCCCGGTGGGCACCATCCGGTCCCGGGTGGCCCGGGCGCGCGGGGACCTGGTCGACGCGCTGGCCGACGGCGCGGACGACGGCTGGCCGGGTGCAGCGCGGGCGAGATGACCTGCAGGTGAACGGTTGGTGTACGCAAGGGGGCTCTAGGCTCCCCGCGTGCCCTTCAGCCTGACGCCCAAGGACTCGAGCTTCTACGACATGTTCACCGCCTCGGCGGTCAACCTCGTCGAGGCGACGGGGGTCCTCGGCGACTTCCTGCACGACCACCTCCGGCGCGACGAGCTCGCCCGCACCCTGCGCGACCTGGAGCACAAGGGCGACAACGCCACGCACGCGGTCTTCCGACAGCTGAACTCCAGCTTCGTCACCCCGTTCGACCGGGAGGACATCTACGCCCTGGCCAGCGACCTGGACGACGTCATGGACGCCATCGAGGCCGCCGCCGACCTCGTCGTCCTCACCGGGCTGGGCACGCTGCCCGCCGAGATGGGCCAGCAGGTCGCCCTCCTGCAGCGCTGCGCGCAGGTCACCGCGGACGCGATGCCGCGGCTGAAGGCGATGAAGGGGCTGTCGGACTACTGGATCGAGGTGAACAGCCTGGAGAACGAGGCGGACAAGCTCTACCGCCGGCTGCTCTCCCGGCTGTACTCCGGGGAGTTCGACGCCCTGGAGATCCTCAAGCTCAAGGAGGTGGCCGACCAGCTCGAGGAGGCCGCCGACGCCTTCGAGCACGTGGCCAACGTCGTCGAGACCATCGCGGTCAAGGAGTCCTGACCCCATCGTGGACGGGCTCTTCCTGGCGATGGTCGTCATCGTCGTCGTCGCGCTGGCCTTCGACTACACCAACGGGTTCCACGACGCCGCCAACTCGATCGCCGTCGCGGTCTCCACCAAGGCGCTGACACCGAAGGTCGCCCTCGCGCTGGCCGCGGTGATGAACCTGGTCGGCGCGCTGATCTCCACCGAGGTCGCCAAGACCGTGGGGGCGGGGATCATCGACACCCCCGAGGGGGGCGGCGGGCTGCAGATCGTGTTCGCCGCCCTGGTCGGCGCGATCACCTGGAACCTGATCACCTGGTACTTCGGGCTGCCCAGCTCCTCCTCGCACGCCCTCATCGGCGGGCTGGTCGGCGCCGCGCTGGCCGCCGTCCACTCCGTGCAGTGGATGGGCATCGTGGAGAAGGTCGTCGTCCCGATGGTGCTCTCGCCGCTGGTCGGGTTCGGGCTGGGCTACCTGTTCATGCTGGCCATCCTGTGGTCCTTCCGGGGCGCCAACGTCACCCGGGCCAACCGCGGGTTCCGGTACGCCCAGATCGTCAGCTCCGCGACCATGGCGCTGGGCCACGGCCTGCAGGACGCGCAGAAGACGATGGGCATCATCACCCTCGCCCTGGTGACCGCCGGGCAGATCGACACCTTCGAGGTCCCGTTCTGGGTCATCCTCGCCGCCGCGCTGGCGATCAGCGCCGGCACCTACGCCGGCGGGTTCCGGATCATGCGCACGCTGGGCCGCCGGATCATCCAGCTCACCCCGGCCGGCGGGTTCTCCGCGCAGACCGTGGCCTCCGCGGTCATGGTCACCACCGCCACCGTGTTCGCCGTCCCGGTGTCCACCACGCACATCACCACCACCTCGATCATGGGCGTCGGCGCCACCCGCCGGCTGTCGGCGGTGCGCTGGGGCGTGGCCGGGAACATCGTCGTGGCCTGGGTGTTGACCCTCCCGGCCGCGGGCGCCGTGGCCGCGGGCGTCTACTACGTGGTGCACGCGATCGTCGGCTGACAGGAGACACGTGCCCGAGCTCCGGTTGGGGACGACGCCGGCCCGCTGGACGCTGCTGGCGACGGTGCTGGCCTCGGCGATGGCGTTCCTGGACTCCACCGCCGTCAACGTCGCGCTGCCCACCATCGGCCGGGAGCTGGACTCCTCGCTGTCGGGTCTGCAGTGGACCGTCACCGGCTACACCCTGGCGCTGGCCGCGCTGATCCTGCTCGGCGGGGCGCTGGGCGACCGGTTCGGCCGGCGCCGGGTGTTCCTGGTCGGCGTCGTGTGGTTCGCCGCCACGTCGCTGCTGTGCGGGCTGGCACCCTCGACCGGTCTGCTGGTCGCCGCCCGCGTGCTGCAGGGCATCGGCGGGGCGCTGCTGGTGCCCGGGTCGCTGTCGATCATCCAGGCCTCCTTCGCCCACGCCGACCGCGGCCGGGCGATCGGGCTGTGGTCGGGGCTGGGCGGGATCGCCGGGCTGGGTGGGCCGTTCCTCGCCGGCTTCCTGGTCGACTCTGTGAGCTGGCGATGGGTGTTCCTGATCAACGTGCCGTTGGCGGTCGCCGTCGTCGCGGTCTCGCTGCGGCACGTGCCCGAGAGCCGCGACGAGGGCCACCGCGGCCGGTTCGACGTCGCCGGGTCGGCGCTGGCCGCCCTGGCGCTGGGCGGCACGACCTACGCGCTCATCGACGCCGGCCGCGGGCCGGGCACCTGGGTGGCCCTGGCGGTGGGGGTGGCCGCGGCCGCCGGGTTCCTGGTCCGCGAGCGGACGGCGGCGGACCCGATGCTGCCGCTGGGCGTCTTCGCCGACCGCCGGTTCAGCGGGGCCAACCTGACCACGCTGGCCGTCTACGGGGCGCTGGGCGGGATGTCGTTCTTCCTGGTGCTGCAGCTGCAGACCGTGCTGCGCTACGACGCGCTGGCCGCCGGTGCCGCCGTGGTGCCCTCCATCCTGCTCATCTCGCTGCTCTCGCCCCGGGCCGGCGCGCTGGCGGCCCGCACCGGGCCGCGGCTGCCCATGACGGTCGGCCCGCTGGTGGCCGCCTCCGGGGTGGCCTACCTGTCCTTCGTCGACGCCGGGTCCCGCTGGGCCACCGCGGTGCTGCCCGGGTCGGTGCTGTTCGGCCTCGGCATGGCGCTGACCGTCGCGCCGCTGACGGCCACCGTCCTCGACGCCGCCCCCGACCGGCTCGCCGGGGTGGCCAGCGGGGTGAACAACGCCGTCGCCCGGGCCGCGCAGCTGCTCGCCGTCGCCGCGCTGCCGCTGGCGGTCGGCCTGTCCGGCGACGACTACGCCCGGCCCGACGCGTTCACCGACGGCTACGCGCTGGCCATGCGGCTGTGCGCCGTCCTGCTGGTCGCCGGGGGCCTGGTGTCGCTGGTCACGCTGCGGCCGTCCCAGCAGATGGGACAGCCACTCACTACTTAGTCCATCGGACTGGTAGACATTGTATCCGTGCCGACGTCCCGCCCGCTCCCGGGTAACTACCTGGTGGGCCGGATCCACGTCGACCTCGCGCGCGTCACGACCGCGGCCTGTCCGGCCCGCTGACGTCCTCCAGGGCCCCGTCCTCCACGGCACCGCCCTGACCCCGGCGCGGGTGCGCGGCCGGGGGCCTCCCCGACCGCTTCACTCCTGCCTGGAGATCCATCGTGCGCACCCTCGTCCTGTTCGCCCTGGTGGGCCTCGGCGCCCAGCTCGTCGACGGCAGCCTCGGCATGGGCTACGGCGTCACCTCGACGACGCTGCTGCTGGCCGTCGGCGCCGGCCCGGCCGCCGCCTCGGCCACCGCCCACCTCGCCGAGATCGGCACCAACCTCGCCTCCGGCGTCGCGCACTGGCGCTTCGGCAACGTCGACTGGCGGGTCGTGCTGAAGGTCGGCGTGCCGGGGGCGGCCGGCGCCGCGGCCGGCGCCACGTTCCTGTCCTCGCTGGACACCTCGGTCGCCGCCCCGCTGATGAACACCGTCCTGCTGGCGCTGGGCCTCTACGTGCTGGTCCGCTTCACCGTGCGCGGGCTGAACCGGCAGAACCTGGGCAAGCCGATGCGCCGCCGCTTCCTCGTCCCGCTCGGCCTGTTCGCCGGGTTCGTCGACGCCACCGGCGGCGGCGGGTGGGGCCCGGTCGGCACCCCCGCGATCCTGGCCAGCGGCCGGATGGAGCCACGCCGGGTGATCGGCTCGATCGACACCGCGGAGTTCCTGGTCTCCGCCTCGGCCTCGGTCGCGTTCCTGCTGGCCCTGGGCTCGCAGGGCATCGACCCGGTGTGGGTGCTCGGTCTGCTCGCCGGTGGCCTGGTCGCGGCGCCGATCGCCGCCTGGCTGGTCCGGCACGTGCCGCCGCGGCTGCTGGGCTCCGCCGTCGGCGGGATCATCGTGTTCACCAACACCCGGTCGCTGTTCGCCGTCTTCGAGGTCGCCGACGCGGTCCGCTGGCCGGTGTACGCGGTGGTCGTGCTCGGCTGGGCCGGCGCCGTCGCCTGGTCGTGGAAGCAATACCGCGCCGACACCGAGGCCGAGTCGGTCGAGGCCGCACGGCGCCTGGAGGCCGAGCGCCGCGCGGAGCTGGTGCGCCGCGACTGACGCGCAGCGGCTCCACCCACCGGGGCGCGCCCCCTGCCCCCCGTCACGGCGTGGGCCAGGGCGGTCAACCAGGGCGGTGGTCGGCGACCAGGCGGGACTCGAGCTCGGGTGGCAGGCCGGGCAGGTCGCGGCCGGGCGGGGGCACCGGCAGGTCGGCGTGCCGCTGCCGGGCCCAGGTGTCGGCCACCGTCTCGCGCACGGGCCTGCTGGGCAGGCCGAGCTCCCGCGCCCGGGTGGTGTCGACGTCCCAGGCGGTGCGCGCGACGTCGGCGGGCAGCCAGAACGGCAGGTGCTGCCACGGCTGCACCCCCGCGGCCAGAAGCTCGGCCTCGGGTACGACGACCCACTCGGCGTCGCCGCCGGTGACCTCCCGGCAGGTGTCCAGCAGCCCGCCGAGCGTGGTCATCCCGGCCGGGCCGGTGGCGTTCACCGGACCCGACGCCTTCCCGCACACCCCGACCAGCCAGCCGGCCAGGTCGCGGACGTCGACCAGGGCGATCGGCTGGTCCAGCGCGTCCGGGACGACGACCGGCCCGCCCGCGGCGATGCGTCCCAGCCACCAGCCCAACCGGTGCAGCCGGTCGTGCGGGCCGGCGACCAGGCCGGCCCGGGCGGTGAGGAACCGGTCGCCGTGTGCCGCACCCAGCACCCGCTCGGCGTGCGCCTTCACCGGGCCGTACTCGTCGTCGTCGGTGTCCCAGGTGGGCTCGTGCTCCCCGCGCACCGGCCCCGGCGGCCACTGCCGGTAGGCGTTGAGGCTCGACACGAAGGCGTAGCCGCGGGGGTCGAGCACCGCGGCGTGCTCGGCGGCGGCCCGGGTCTGGCAGGAGGTGTCCACCACCAGCTCCGGCGCCCACGCCCGGACGTCGTCCGGCAGCGGGTCGTCCCGGTCGGCCCGGAAGGCGCGGACGCCGTCCGGCGGGTCGCCGGAGACACCCCGGGTCAGGACGGCGACGTCGTGGCCGGCCGCGCTGGCGGCGTCCACCACGTGCCGGCCGAGGAAGTGGGTGCCGCCGAGCACCAGCAGTCGCATGCCCCCACCCTCGGGGCGGCCCGGGTGCGGCGTCCAGCCGGTTCGCCGACAGCCGATGCGTTGCGCGTGACCGACCGGGTAGGGGGTGCTGCGACGTGCACCCCACCAGGAAGAGGTCCGGCATGCCGGTCATGGCCATCATCGGAGCAGGACGCGGGCTGGGCGCGGAGACCGCCCGCCGGTTCGGGAAGGAGGGCTACGACATCGCGCTGATCGCCCGCAACCAGCAACGGGTCACCGACCTGGCGCAGGACCTGTCGGGCGAGGGCATCACCGCCGGCGGGTTCGTCGCCGACGTCCGCGACCCCGACTCGATCACCCACACCCTCGACACCGTCGGGCAGGCCATGGGGCCGGTCGAGGTGCTGCAGTACAGCCCGCTGCCGGACAAGACGTTCCTGCGCCCGGTGCTGGAGACGACCGCCGCGGACCTGGTCGGGCCGGTGCAGTTCTCGGTCTACGGGCCGGTGGCCGCCGTCCGGCAGGTGCTGCCGGGGATGCGGTACCTGCCCGAGGGCGCGAGGCCCTCGATCCTGTTCGTCAACGGCGGGTCGGCCGTCGTGCCGAACGCCGGGGTCGCCGGGACCAGCGTGGCCTTCGCCGGGCTCACCGCCTACGCGCAGATGCTGCACGAGGTGCTGGCCGGCGAGGGCATCCACGTGGCCCAGCTGGTCATCCCCGGCGCCATGGTCGACGGCGACCCGGTGAAGGGCCCCGACGTCATGGCCGGGCACCTGTGGGACCTGCACACCGGCCGCAGCGACTTCCGCTACCAGGTCGAGGGCTCGGACTGACCGGCCAGCACTGCGCCGTAGTCGGTGGGGCGGGCGGTGCCGCGCACGGTCGGCGTCCGCTCCCCCGCCTCGACGGCGATCGGCAGCCGGTTCTCCGCAGGCGGGGTCGGGCAGGTGGCCAGGTCGGTGTAGGCGCAGGGCAGGTTGACCGCCCGGTTCAGGTCGACCTCGACGGTCCCGTCGGCGTCGGGCACCAGGTGCAGCGACCGGAACGGGTACGTGGTGTCCCCCGACGTGGCGTCGGAGAACAGCACGGTCAGCGCGCCGTCGCCGTGGCCCGGGAAGGCGCGCAGCGCGTGGTCGGTGCCGTCGAGGGTGAACTCGACGGTGCCGGGGGCGTCGTAGACGTGCTCGACGCCCTCCAGGACGCCCGGCACGGTGGTCGGGCGCGGCGCGTCGAAGGGCACGAACCGGCCGGTCACCGCCCAGCGCGGGTCGGCCGGGAACGTCGGGGTGCCGGGGTGGGCGGCCAGCAGCGGCGAACGCGGGTCGCGCACCCGGACGACGTACCGGCCACCGCGCTCGGCGACCTCCACGGCCACCTCGCCGGCCAGCAGCAGCCGGCTCTCCCGCAGACCCAGCTCGCCGACGACGTGCTCACCGTGCACGGCGGTGCCGTCGACGAGCAGCTCCTCGCCCTCGGCGAGGACCACCACGACGCCGCGGTCGTCGGCCGACCAGCGGCCGGGCGCGCCGGGGGCCGTCACGGGCCGCTCGCCGAGCCAGGTGAGCGAGGTGACGGCGAGGAAGCCGTGCGGGTCGGTCAGCCGCTGCTCGCGGTCCTGGTGCCAGGCGGCCCACTCGTCGGCGAAGGTCTGCTGCACGGTGCTGGTCATGCCGCGGTCAACGACGCCGGCCGCCCGGGTAGTCCTCAGCCGGCGGTCTGCACCGGGATCTCGCCGGTGCGCAGCGCCGGGTGGCTGCCCGCGGCGGCGAGCACCGTGCGGGCGCTGAGGGCCACGCCGGGCACCGACGCCATCCGCATCGCGCGGGCGCTGAACAGCGCCTCGGTGCCGGGCGGGACGACGAGCAGCTCCAGGTGCAGGTCGTCGGGGGCGCAGGTCAGCCGCACCAGCTGCGGGTCGCCGGTGGCGAACCCGCCCACCCGGACCAGCCGGTCGCCGACGGCGAGCTTGCGCGGGACGGCGTGCCAGGTGGCGAAGGGGTAGGTGAAGCGGGTGACGTGCACGCCGCGGCGGGCGAGCGCGGCCACCAGCTCCGGCAGCTCGACAGCCAGGTCGGTCGAGCGCGGCCACCACGCCCCGTGCAGGCCGGGCCCGGCGTCCGTGCGCAGGCTGACCCGCGCGTCGATGCCCCCGCGGAACCCCGGGAGCTCCTGCTCACCGATCCACGCCGCCCGGTCGGCCACCGGCACCACCCCTCGCTCGAAACCCCGCGTCGGACCCCCGACGGACGAACGCTAGGGCCGCCGGCTGTGGGTCCGACCGGGACACGCGGCGCCCCACCAGCCCCGCGCGCCCCACGGCCAGCCATCACGCACAGCAACCGCACCACTGCGCGCCACCCCGCAGCTCGTCGTCGATCGACGCCGGCTGATCACTCCGGGGCGGGAATGATCGCTCAGCGTCGATCGACGGCCGGCCCCGCCGTGGAGGCGGCGGGTCACTCGCCGGGCTTGGGCTTCTTGTTGCGCTGGCGGCCGCGGATCGTCTGGTCCAGCTCGACCTTGCGGATCCGGACGGCGGCCGGGGTGACCTCCACGCACTCGTCCTCGGCGCAGAACTCCAGCGCCTGCTCCAGGTTGAGCACGCGCGGCGGGATCAGCCGCTCGAGCTCCTCGGAGGTGGACTTGCGCATGTTGGTGAGCTTCTTCTCCTTGGTGATGTTCACGTCCATGTCGTCGGGACGGGAGTTCTCACCGACCAGCATGCCCTCGTAGACCTCCGCACCCGGCTCGACCATGAGCTGGCCGCGCTCCTGCAGGGAGAACATCGAGTAGGTGGTCGCCACGCCGGCGCGGTCGGCGACCAGCGACCCGGTGGGCCGGGCGCGCATCTCCCCCAGCCACGGCTCGTAGCCCTCGAGCACGTGGTTGAACACGCCGGTGCCGCGGGTCTCGGTGAGGAACTCGGTGCGGAACCCGATCAGCCCGCGCGAGGGGGCGACGTACTCCATCCGGGCCCACCCGGTGTCGTGGTGCACCAGGTTCTCCAGCCGGCCCTTGCGGACCGCCAGCGCCTGGGTCAGCGTGCCGACGTACTCACCGGGGGTGTCGATGGTGACCCGCTCGACCGGCTCGTGCAGCGCGCCGTCGATCGTCTTGGTGACCACCTGCGGGCGGCCGACGGTGAGCTCGAAGTCCTCGCGGCGCAGCTGCTCGACCAGGATGGCCAGGGCCAGCTCGCCGCGGCCCTGCATCTCCCAGGTGTCGGGGCGCTCGGTGGGCAGCATGCGCACCGAGACGTTGCCGACCAGCTCCTGGTCCAGGCGGTTCTTGATCAGCCGGGCGGTGACCTTCTTGCCCGACTTGCCCGACAGCGGCGAGGTGTTGATGCCGATGGTGATCGAGATGGAGGGCTCGTCGACGGTCAGCGCCGGCAGCGGCCGCGGGTCCTCGGGGTCGGCGAGGGTGTCGCCGATGCCGATGTCCTCGATGCCGGCGATGGCGACCAGGTCACCGGGGCCGGCGCTGTCGGCCGGGGTGCGGGTCAGGCCCTCGGTGACCAGCAGCTCGGTGATCTTGACCCGGGTGATGGTGCCGTCGACCTTGCACCAGGCGACCTGCTGGCCGCGCTTCATCTCACCGGAGTGGATGCGCAGCAACGCGAGGCGGCCGAGGAACGGGGAGGCGTCGAGGTTGGTGACCTGCGCGCGCAGGGGCTCCTCGGCGTCGTAGGTCGGGGCCGGGATGGTGTCCAGCAGCGTGGTGACCAGCGGGCCGAGGTCCGGGCTGTCGGGGACGGTGCCGTTCTCGGGCTTGGTCAGCGAGGCCTGGCCGGTGCGGCCGTTGCAGTAGACGATCGGGAACTCGAGGGTCTCGGCGGGCAGGCCGGCGTCCTCGAGCAGCTCCATGAACAGCTCGTAGCACTCGTCGACGACCTCCTCGATGCGGGCGTCGGCGCGGTCGGTCTTGTTCACCGCGAGGATGACCGGCATCCCCTTGCCCAGCGCCTTGCGCAGCACGAAGCGGGTCTGCGGCAGCGGGCCCTCGGAGGCGTCCACCAGCAGCACGACGCCGTCGACCATCGACAGGCCGCGCTCGACCTCGCCGCCGAAGTCGGCGTGGCCGGGGGTGTCGACGATGTTGACGACGACCGGGTTGCCGTCGGCGTCGGCCAGCCGGATGGCGGTGTTCTTGGCGAGGATGGTGATGCCGCGCTCGCGCTCGAGGTCCATGGAGTCCATGACCCGGTCCTGCGTGGAGTCGTTGTCGGTGCCCTCGCCCTTGGCGCGGCCGAGGGCGCCGGCCTGCCGGAGCAGGGCGTCGACCAGGGTCGTCTTGCCGTGGTCGACGTGGGCGACGATCGCCACGTTGCGCAGGTCGTTGCGGGTGGGCATGCGGAACAGCACCTCAGGAGCTCGGGGATGTCGCAGCGCCTCACGCCGCGAAGGTCGCCGACCGGCGACCTTCCCATGGTAGGCGCTGCGGCGACCTCCCCCGGCGTGTGCGCGGTCACCCCCCACCCCGCGCGGGTTCCCCGGCGGCAGACGCCCGGGCGTGGATCAGCTCCGACGAGCACCGTGCATCCTCGGCCACCGACGTCGGTGGCGGAGGATGCACGTTCGTCGTCCCACCTGATCGATGCCGCGGCGGGGGCGGGTCAGCGGTCGGCGACGCCGTAGGCGATGCCGGCGGCCACCGCGGTCACCGTGCCCACGGCCAGCCACGCCGGCCAGCCCACGCCGATGGCCAGCACGTGCGCGAGCACGAACGCCACCAGGTAGACCGCGGACAGGCCGGCGGTGACGGCCCAGCCCCGGCGGCGGCGCCACAGCCAGCCGGCGGCAACCCCGCCGGCGACGAACACCGCACCACCGAGGGCCCGGACGCCGGTGCCCTGCGCGATCGCGAAACCGGCGGCGAGCCCCACCGCCACCGGCAGCGCACTGGGCAGGGACGTACGGGTGAGGGTGCTGCTCGACATGGCCCCAGTGTCCCCGCTCATGCGGCGGCGTCCTCGACCGCGGTCCGCAGGCCGTCGGCGGACAGGTCCGACAGCCGCGTGCCGTCGACGAACACGGTGGGCGTGCCGGTGACGCCGTCCTTCGAGGCCTGGTCGGTGGCGTTCTTCACCCAGTCGCCGTAGACCAGGTCGCGGATGTCGGTGGCGACGTCCTCGCCGGTGGCGCCGGCCTGCTGGGCGTAGGCGATCAGCTGGTCGTCGGTGAGCCCGCTGCCGGTCTGCTCGTCGGGCTGGTTGGCGTAGAGCAGGTCGTGGAACTGCTGGTAGGCCGCCGTGCCCGCGTCGGTGGCGACCACGGCGGCGGCGTTGAGCGCCCGGGTGGAGTAGTCGTCGTTGCGCGAGGAGTCCAGGAACGCCATGCCGTGGTAGACGATCGTGACGGTGCCGGCCTGCTCGAGCTGCTCGAGCGTCGAGCCCGCGGCGTCCTCGAAGGCCTTGCAGTTGGGGCACTGGAAGTCCTCGTAGACGTCCACGGTGACCGGCCCGGTGCCCACGGAGAACGTGTAGCCGTTGCCCCCGGCCGACAGGTTGCCCGGGCTGGCCGCGTCCGCCGCGGTCGACGTCCGGGACGTCTGGACGACGATCGCGACCACCACGGCCACGACCACGACGACGGCGGCGACCACGCCCCCGACGACGGTGCGGCGGCGGCGCTGCTCGGCGGCGCGGGCGGCGGCCTCGGCGGCGCGCTTGGCGGCGATCCGCTGCCGGGCGGCTTCCTTCTTGGTCGACGTGCTCATGGTCGGGCGGGCTCCAGTCGGGACGAGAGGGCGAGACGGGAGTGCGGCCACCGGGCCAGCGCGAGGGCCACCAGCAGCAGGCCGGTGTCGCGCAGGGTCTCCGACAGGTACCGGGTCTCCCCCGCGGCCACCTGACCGCCCCCGCCGAAGCAGCCGCAGTCGATCTGCAGGCCGCGGGCCCAGGCGGAGACGATGCCGACGAGGAAGACCACCATCAGCACCGCGGAGGCGACCGCGGCCGCGCGGACGGCCACCCCGGCCAGCAGCGCCAGCCCGACGACCACCTCGACGGCGGGCAGCCCGAAGGCGACCGGCGCGACGAGCGGCTCGGGCAGCAGCTGGTAGGCGCGGACGGCGCGCACCGCGGCGGCCGGGTCGGGGAGCTTGAGCACCCCGGCGACGACGAGGACGCCGCCCAGCAGCAGCCGGGCGGCCGTCGCCAGCCAGGGGCGCACGTCGTCGGACCGCACGACCTCCACTGTCGTCGCCGGACCCCCGGGAGTTCCTGGGAACCGGCTCAGAGTCCGCTGGCGAACTCCCGCACGCGGGCTGCGAACCTCTCGGGCCGGCGCAGGTGCGGGTGGTGGCCGAGGTCGTCGCCGGCGTCGTCGGTCCAGTGCTCGACGGTGGCGGTCGGGATGCGGGCGGTCAGCCAGGCGGCGTGGTCCGGTCCCGGGTCCAGGCCGTGCAGGGACAGCACCGGGACGGTGACGGCGGCCGCCGTCCGCTCGACGAAGGCGTCCAGGTCAGCGGGCGACCAGTCCAGCAACGGCGTCCAGATGCCGGTGACGACGTCCTGCCGGGGACGGCGGCGCGCGGCGAGCAGGGCGGCCTCGGGAGCCGGCGTGCTGCCCTGCATCGAGGAGAACATCGCCGTCATGAAGCCCTCGAACTCGGCCGTCGAGCCGCGCAGCAGCGGGGCGGCCTGCTGCACGCCGGCCTGCAGCCCGCCGAGCGCCAGGGGCTGGTCGACGTCGACGACGCCGCGGGTGGCGTGCCGGGCGGCGACGACCACGGCGAGCAGGCCGCCGAGGGAGTGCCCGACGACCAGCGGCGGCTCGTCGCCGAAGGTGGCGGCGACGTCGTCGGCCATGTCCTCGAGGTCGTAGCCCCCGGGGCCGCCGGGGCCGTCGGGCGAGGCGCCGTGGCCGCGCAGGTCGACGGTGGTGACGGTGGCCCACGGGGTGAGCAGCGGGACCACCGGCGCCCAGAAGGAGGCGTCCTCGGTGATGCCGTGCAGCAGGACCAGCGGCGGGCCGGAGCCCTCGGTGGTGGTGGCGAGGTCGACGGTCACCCCGCGCATCGTGCCCGACGCGCGAGAGCCCCGGTACCCGTCCGGGCACCGGGGCTCTCGGCGGACGTCGCTCAGGCGGTGCGGAGCACGGCCTCGATCTCGAGCTCGACGGAGATCTTGTCGCCGACGACGACGCCGCCGCCGTCCATCGGCATGTCGATGTCCACGCCGTACTCCTTGCGGGAGATCTCGGTCTTGGCCGAGAAGCCGGCACGGGTGCCGCCGTAGGCGTCCGGGCCGAAGCCGTTGAGCTCCAGGTCCAGGGTGGTGGGCTTGGTGATGCCCTTGATGGTGAGGTCGCCCTCGACGGTCCAGTCGTCGCCCTTGGCCTTGATGGCGGTGGAGCGGAAGGTCATGACCGTGTGGTTGCCGGTGTCGAAGAAGTCGGCGCTCTTGATGTGGGCGTCGCGCTGCTCCTGGCGGGTGTCGATCGAGTCCATGTCGATGGTGGCCTCGACGGTGGAGTCGGCCGGGTCCGCGGCGGTCACGAGGACGCCCTCGAACTTCGTGAAGTACCCGCGCACCTTGCTGACCATCATGTGGCGGACGGAGAAGCCGACCGTCGAGTGGGCTGCGTCGATGTCCCAGGTGCCGGCGAGGTAGCCGGGGATCTGCGTGCTGGTCATGGTGACCTCCAAGTCGTTGAGCGTTTGACTGCTTCGCCGGACCGTAGCGTAGTTGAAGGCTTGAGCATTCCGCCAGTACCCTGGTGGGCATGTCCGACGAGGTGTCGTCTCCGTCACAGCCGCGCTGGCTCACCGCCGAGGAGCAGCAGGCCTGGCGCGCCTGGCTCTACAGCACGCTGCTGCTGCAGGACCGCCTCGACCGCGAGCTCACCCGGGCCACCGGCATCTCCCATGCCTACTACGAGATCCTGGTGCAGCTCTCGGAGACCCCCGGCCGCGCGCTGCGGATGAGCGACCTGGCCGACCGTTGCCTGTCCTCCCGCAGCCGGCTCTCCCACGCGGTCTCCCGGCTGGAGGAGCGCGGCTGGGTGCGCCGGCAGGTCTGCGAGGACGACGGCCGCGGCCAGCTCGCCGTCCTCACCGACGAGGGGTTCGCCGCCCTCGAGCAGGCCGCCCCCGTGCACGTGGAGAGCGTGCGCACGCACCTGTTCGACCAGCTCACCCCCGAGCAGGTGCGCGCCCTGCGCGACATCGGCCAGACCCTGCAGGCGCACCTCTCCCCACCGCGCCAGACCCTCAGCGGAACCACTTGTCGGGCGTGATCGGCAGGTCGCGCACCCGCCGGCCGGTGGCGTGCCAGTAGGCGTTGCCGATGGCCGCGGCCGCACCGACGATGCCGATCTCGCCGATGCCCTTGGCGCCCAGCGGGTTGTGCCGGTCGTCGGTCTCGTCGACCCAGCTGATGTCCATCTCGCCCACGTCGGCGTTCGCCGCGATGTGGTACTCGGCCAGGTCGTGGTTGGCGTAGTGCCCGCGGGCCAGGTCCAGCACCGACTCCTCGTGCAGCGCCATCGACAGGCCCATCGTCATCCCGCCGAGGAACTGGGAGCGCCCGGTGGTGGCGTTGACGACCCGGCCGACCGCGAACACGCCGGTCATCCGCGGCACCCGGACCTCGCCGGAGTCCTGGTCGACGCGGACCTCGGCGAAGTGCGCGCCGAACGCGTGGCTGGAGTACCGCTCGGCCTCCTCCCCCGGGCCCGACTCGCCGGTCACCGTCACCCCGCCGGCCGGGACCTCCCGGTCGGCCAGCTGCTCGGCGGCGGCGATGATCGCCGGACCCCACGAGGTGATGCCCGTCGACCCGCCGGCACCGGAGGCCTTCGGCAGCCGGCTGTCGCCGATCCGCAGGTCGACCTGGTCCATCGGCACCCGCAGCGCGTCGGCGGCGATCTGGGTGAGCGCGGTCCAGGCCCCGGTGCCGATGTCGGAGGCGTCGATGCTGACCACGTACGGCTTGCCGGGCACGGCCTCGATCCGGGCCGCCGAGGGACGCCGCCGGGTCGGGTAGGTGGCCGCGGCGACGCCGGTGCCGACCAGCCAGCGGCCGTCGGTGCGGACCCCGGGCCGCGGGTCCCGCCCGGCCCAGCCGAAGCGCTCGGCGCCCTGGCGCAGGCAGGCCACCAGGTTCCGGGTGCTCCACGGCACGTCGCGCTCGGGGTCCCGGTCGGGCTCGTTGCGCAGCCTCAGCTCGACCGGGTCGATGCCCAGCTCGGCCGCGAGCTCGTCCATGGCCGACTCGAGCGCGTACATGCCCGGGGTCTCCCCCGGCGCGCGCATGATCGTCGGCGCCGGCACGTCGAGGCGGGCCAGCCGGTGCGTGGTGCGGCGGGCGGGTGCTGCGTACATCAGCCGGGTAGCCGTCGCGGTCTGCTCGGCGAACTCCGCGTTCTGCGAGGTGTGCTCGACGACCTCGTGGCTGATCGCGGTCAGCGTGCCGTCGGGCTGCGCGCCGAGCCGCAGCCGCTGGATGGTCGGCGTGCGGTGCCCGACCAGGGTGAACATCTGCTGCCGGGTCAGCTCCAGCTTCACCGTGCGGCCGGTGACCTTCGCGGCCATCCCGGCGATGAGCTGGTGCACGTGCGTGTAGGCCTTGGAGCCGAACGCACCGCCCACGTAGGGCGAGGTGATGTGCAGCCGGTCCTCGGTGATGCCGAACGCCTCGGTGATCACCGGGACGAGGTTGTGCGGACCCTGGTTGGCGTCCCACATGCGCAGCACCGCGGCGTCCCCGTCGCCGTCCCAGCGGGCGACGGTCGCGTGCATCTCGATGGGGTTGTTGTGCTGGTTCGGGGTCTCGTAGGTGACGTCGATGCTCACCGGCGCGGCGGCCAGCGCCGCGTCCACGTCGCCGATCACCGAGTCGGTGTCGAAGCCGGCCATCAGCTGCTCGGGGGCGTAGAGGTCGTCGCGGTCGGTGCGCAGCTCGACGTCCGGCGGCTGGGCGTCGTAGCGGACCACCACCCGCGCCGCGGCGTCCCGGGCCACCTCGGAGGTCTCCGCGACGACGGCGGCGACCGGCTCGCCGACGTAGCGCACCCGGTCGGACTGCAGGACGACGATCTCGTCGGCGACGTCGCCCAGGCGTGGCGCGTTCTCGTGCGTGAGGACGGCGAGCACCCCGGGGACGGCCTCCGCCGCGGAGGTGTCGATGCCGGTGACCCGGCCCCTGGCCGCGGTGGACTGCACCAGCGCGACGAAGACGGCCTGCGCGTCCAGCTCGTGCTCGTAGGCGTAGGGGGCGCGGCCGCGGACCTTGGCCGGCCCGTCGATGCGGCGGACGTCGCTGCCGACGGCCCGTTCGGTGGTGGCGGTCATGCGCGGGCCTCCGCGAGCTGGACGAGGGTGCGGGTGATCATGTTGGTGGCCATCGGGACCTTGAAGGCGTTGTCGGGCAGCGGCCGGGCGGCGGCGAGCTCGGCCTCCGCCGCGGCGGTGAAGGCCTCCTCGGTGGCCGGCCCTCCGCGCAGCGCGTCCTCCGCGACGGTGGCCCGCCACGGGGCGTGCGCCACCCCGCCGAGGGCGATCCGGACGTCGCGGACGGTGGACCCGTCCAGGTCCAGCGCGGCGGCGACGCTGACCAGCGCGAACGCGTACGAGGCCCGGTCGCGGACCTTGCGGTAGCGCGAGCGGGTGGCCCACGGCAGGGCCGGGACGTCGATGGCGGTGATCAGCTCGCCGCGGGCCAGCGTGGTGTCCCGCGACGGGTCGTCGCCGGGCAGCCGGTGCAGCTCGGCCATCGGCACGACCCGCTCGCCGTCGGCACCCAGCACCCGCACCGAGGCGTCCAGCGCGCGCAGCGCGACCGCCATGTCCGAGGGGTGGGTGGCGATGCAGGTGTGCGCCGAGGTGGGCCCCTCGTCGGTGGCGCCGAGGACGGCGAGGTTGCGGTGGAAGCCGTCCACCGCACCGCAGCCCGAGCCGGGCTCACGCTTGTTGCAGGGCATCGTGGTGTCGGTGAAGTAGGTGCAGCGGGTGCGCTGCAGCAGGTTCCCGCCGGTGGTCGCCCGGTTGCGCAGCTGCCCGGACGCCCCGGCCAGCAGCGCCTGCGCCAGCAGCGGGAAGCGCTGCCGCACCCGCAGGTCGGCGGCGAGGTCGGCGTTGGGCACCGCGGCGCCGATCCGCAGGCCGCCGTCGGGCAGCTCCTCGACCTGGTCGGAGGTCAGCCGGCGGACGTCGACCAGCACGTCAGGGGTCGCCACGCCCAGCCGCATGAGGTCGACCAGGTTGGTGCCCCCGCCCAGATAGGCGCCCTCGGGTTCGCCGCTGAGCAGGGCGACCGCGCCGGCGGGGTCGGCGGCCTTCTCGTACCGGAACTCCCTCATGCCCGCACTCCCTGCTCGGTGGCGACCTCCGCGACCGCGGGGACGATGTTGGCGTAGGCGGCGCAGCGGCACAGGTTGCCGCTCATCCGTTCCCGGATCTCGCCGTCGGTCAGCTCGGCCCGCTCGGCGACCAGGTCCTCGGTGACCGCGCTCGGCCAGCCCTGCGCGGCCTCGGCCAGCACGCCGGCGGCCGAGGTGATCTGGCCGGGGGTGCAGTAGCCGCACTGGTAGGCGTCGTGGTCGACGAAGGCCTCGTGCAGGGCGTGCGGCCCGTCGGCGGCCAGGCCGTCGGACGTCGTCACCTCCGCGTCGTCGGCGGTCACCGCCAGCACCAGGCAGCTGTTCACCCGCCGGCCGTCCAGCAGCACGGTGCACGCACCGCACTGGCCGTGGTCGCAGCCCTTCTTGGCGCTGGTGGTGCCCAGCCGCTCGCGGAGAGCGTCGAGCAGCGAGGTGCGGGTGTCCACGGTGAGCGCTGACCGCGCCCCGTCGACCTGGAGGGTGATCTGGTGGTCCACGGGGGGTCGTTGCCCCGTGCACCTCGTCGGCAACCCCCTACGCGAGATCCTCCGGCGGGGCGGGCCAGCCGAGCCCCACGCCGTCCAGCGGGGCGCGGAAGTCGGCCGGCCGCTTCTCCAGGAACGAGGCCACGCCCTCCGCGGCGTCCGGCCCGGACCCCAGCTCGACGAGGGCGCGGGACTCCGCGCGGTGGGCGTCCCACGGGCTGGCGGCCGACAGCATCGACCACAGCAGCTGCCGGCTGGTGGCCACCGACACCCCCGACGTGTTGTCCGCGATCTCGTGCGCGAGGCCGCGGGCGGTGTCCAGCAGCTCGCCGTCGGGGACCACCCGGGAGACCAGTCGGCCGGCCAGCGCCTCCTCGGCGCCGAACACCCGGCCGGTGGCCACCCACTCCATGGCCTGGCTGATGCCGACCACCCGCGGCAGGAACCAGCTCGACGCCGCCTCCGGCACGATGCCCCGGCGGGTGAAGACGAACCCGAAACGGGCGGTGTCCGAGGCGATCCGGATGTCCATCGGCAGGGTCATCGTGGCGCCGATGCCGACCGCGGCGCCCCGGACCGCGGCGATCACCGGCTTGCGCAGCGCGGCGAAGGGCAGCGCCCCGATGCCGCCCCAGTCGCGGGGGACGCCGTCGATCGTGCCGGCCTCCTCCGCCTGCGCGCTGCGGTCGAAGGTGCCCGCGCCGGCGAGGTCGGCCCCGACGCAGAAGTCCTTCCCGGCACCGGTGACCACCAGCACCCGGACGGCGTCGTCGGCGTCGGCCACCTCGGCCACCTCGGCCAGCTCGCGCGCCATCACGGTGGTGTAGGCGTTGCGGCGCTCCGGCCGGTCCAGGGTCAGGGTCGCGACCCCGCCGTCCACGGCGTAGGAGACCTGCTGCCAGTCGCTCACGACAGCGCCCCGGCCAGCACGAGCCCGGCGACGGCGTCCTGGTGCTCGGCCGCGTCGCCCAGCAGCAGCCGGTCGACCTTGGCCCGCCGCCAGTACAGGTGGGCGTCGTGCTCCCAGGTGAAGCCGATGCCGCCGTGCACCTGGATGCAGGTCTCCGCGGCCCGCTCCAGCGTCTCGGCGGCGAAGGCGCCTGCCGCGGACGCGGCCAACGGCAGCTCGTCGGGGGCGGCGTCGGCGGCCCAGGCGGCCCACCAGACCAGCGACCGCAGCTGCTCGACCCCGACCCAGGCGTCGACCAGGGCGTGCTTGACCGCCTGGTAGGAGCCGATGGCCCGGCCGAACGCCTGCCGCTCCCCCGCGTAGGCGACGCCGACCTCCACGGCACGGCCCGCCGTCCCGAGGTCCTCGGCAGCCAGCGCGACGACCGCGACCTGGCGGGCGCGGGCCCAGAGGTCACCGGCGTCGCGCACCAGCACGCGGGGTTCCTCGAGGGCGACGAGGCCGAGGCCGCGGGTGGCGTCCATCGGCCGGCCGGTGGTCACCTGCCCCTCCCCCACGACCAGGTCGCCGTCGACCAGCGCGAGGAAGGTGTCGGCCCCGACGGCGTCGATCGCGGGGTGCTGGCCGTCGACGACGCTGAACGAGCGCGAGCCGTCGGCCAGCGCCGCGGCCAGCTCGGGCTGGCCGGCCAGCAGGACGGCGGCCCGGGCGGCGGTCACCAGGGACGGCCCGGCCAGGGCGGCACCGGCCTGCTCGGCGACGACGGCGAGGTCCAGCACCGACCCGCCCGCGCCGCCGGCGTCCTCGGGCACGGTGATGCCGAGGAAGCCGATGTCGGTCAGCGCCCGGTGGCCGGGGGCGAGCGGGCCGCCCTCCAGCGCCGCGCGGGCCTGCGCCGGGGACGCCTGGCCGCTGAAGAACTGCTTCGCCCCCGCAGCGGCGTCGAGCTGGTCGGTGTCGAGGTCGAAGTTCACCGTGCGCTCCCGGCGGCGTTGAACGGGCGGTGCTTGTCCTCCCGCGGTTCCGGCGGCAGGCCCAGCACCCGCTCGCCGACGATGTTGCGCAGCACCTCGTCGGTGCCGCCGGCGATGGCGATCCCCGGCAACCAGGCCTGGTTGCGCTGCCAGCGGCCGCCCCCGTCGTCCCCGGGCCCGGTGGCGAACACGGCGTCGTCGCCCAGCAGCCGGACCCCGGCGTCGGCCACCAGCTCGGCCGCGGCCGTGCCGGCCAGCTTGCCGGCGCTGGCCTCGGGACCGGGCAGCCCGCCCTGGCTGATCGCGGTCAGCCGACGGTAGCCGGTGTACCGGTTGGCCAGCGCCGCGACGGCGGCCCGGCCCAGCGCCTGGCGGGCGAGCACCTGCCGGTCGGCGGGCAACCCGGGCAGCCGGTCGGCGGCCAGCCGGGCCAGCGACTCGATCGACAGGCCCAGGTCGTTGCCGCCCCCGCCGACGGCCACCCGCTCGTTGAGCAGCGTGGTCAGCGCGACCCGCCAGCCCTCGCCGGGCTCGCCGAGCCGCTCGGCGTCGGGGATCCGGACGTCGTCGAAGAACACCTCGTTGAAGTCCGACTGGCCGCCCATCTGGCGCAGCGGCCGCACCGTCACCCCGGGGGCGTGCATGTCGACCACGAACATGGTCAGGCCGGCGTGCTTGGGCCGGTCGGGGTCGGTGCGGGCCAGCAGGATGCCGTGGTCGGCGACGTGCGCGAGCGTCGTCCAGACCTTCTGGCCGTTGACCACCCAGTCCTCGCCGTCGCGGACCGCCGTGGTGCGCAGCGCGGCGAGGTCCGAGCCGCTGGCCGGCTCGCTGAACAGCTGGCACCAGACGTCATCGGCGCGCAGCAGCCGGGCCAGGTACCTCTCGTGCTGCTCGGGGGTGCCGTGCGCGATGACGGTGGGCCCGCACATGCCGATGCCGATGTGGTTGATCAGGCTGGGCACCCGCGCCCGGGCCAGCTCCTGCCCGACGATGGCCTGCTGGGCGAGGCTGCCGCCCTGCCCGCCGTGCTCCGCCGCCCACGCCACCCCGACCAGCCCGGCCTCGGCGAGCACCCGCTGGGTGCGCCGCAGCGCCTGCTCCTGCTCCCGGGGGTCGGCGGCCTCCTCCCCGGCGTCGAGGTGCACGAGCTCGTCGGCGTGCTCGGCCAGCGCCGCCCGCACGCGGGCGCGGTAGGCGGCCTCGTCGGGGGTGTCGTCGAAGTCCACGGTGCACCTCTCGTCGGTGAGTGGCGGTCGTCCCGCATCCTCCGGTCGGGCACCGGAACGGTCAACCCTGACTGTCCGGCGGCTAGGCTCTCCGCCGTGGAGACCCGCAGCCGGAGCGAACGGACCGCCGACAGCCGCGCGCTGATCCTGGACGCCGCGGTCGCCTGCCTGGTGTCCGACGGGTACGCCGGCGCCTCGACGCTGGCGGTGCAGGCCCGGGCCGGGGTGTCCCGCGGACGCCTCCTGCACCACTTCCCCAGCCGGGAGGAGCTGCTGGTCGCCGCGGCGTCGCACCTGGTCAACGAGATGCTGACCGAGGCCGCCGACCAGGCCGAGCAGCTCGACGTCGCCGACCCCGTCGAGCGGGTCGAGCGGTGCGTGGAGCTGAACTGGGCGCTGTTCCAGCAGCCGCCGTTCTGGGCGGCGATGGAGCTGTGGAACGCCGCCCGCACCGACGAGGCGCTGCGGGCCGCGCTGCGCACGGAGGAGCGCCGGCTCGTCCAGGCCATCCGCGCCGCGGCCGACCGCATCTGGGGCCCGGCCGCGAAGGCCAACCCCCGCTACCCGGTGCTGCGCGAGCTGCTGTTCACCTCGATGCGCGGCGTGGCGATCGCCTACTCGTTCCAGGATCGCCCCGCCGCGACCGACCCCCACCTGTCGATGTGGAAGGACCTCGCCCGCGAGATGCTGGGTTAGCGGGGGGCCATCCGGATGGCGCCGTCGAGGCGGATGACCTCGCCGTTGAGCATCGGGTTGGCCACGACGTGCGCGACCAGCTGGCCGTACTCGTCGGGCTCGCCCAGCCGCGCGGGGTGCGGCACCTGCGCGCCGAGGGAGGCCTTCGCCTCCTCGGGCAGCCCGGCCAGCAGCGGGGTGTTGAACAGGCCCGGCGCGACGGTCACCACCCGGATCGCCTCGCTCGCCAGGTCGCGCGCGATCGGCAGCGTCATGCCGACGATGCCGCCCTTGGACGCCGAGTAGGCCGCCTGCCCGATCTGCCCGTCGAAGGCCGCCACCGAGGCGGTGTTCACGATGACCCCGCGCTCCTCACCGGCGAGGTCGACGGCGAGCATCCGCTGCGCGGCCAGCCGGATGACGTTGAAGGTGCCGACCAGGTTGACCTGGATGACCTTCTGGAACGCGTCGAGCGGGAAGGGCCCCTTCTTGCCCGCGGTCTTGATGCCGTTGCCGATGCCGGCGCAGTTCACCGCCACCCGCAGCGGGCCGAGCTCGGCGGCCGTGTCCAGCGCGGCGGTCACCTGCTCCTCGGAGGTGACGTCGGCGGCGGCGAAGTGCGCGCCGATCTCCGCGGCGACGGACTCCCCGGCCGAGGTCGGCAGGTCCAGCAGCACGACCTGCGCGCCGGCCTCGCGCAGCCGGCGGGCGGTGGCCAGGCCGAGGCCGGATGCGCCCCCGGTGACGACGGCGACGGCGTCGGTGACGTCCATGGTTCTCCTTCGGGTCGGGCTGGCAGTCAGGGTTGACCGTAACCGACGCGCCGGTCCAGCATGACGCCGACCACACCCGGCCGGTAGCCATCGAGGAGCCCCTGTGCAGCAGACCCGGCACGACACCGGCTGGCGCGGCATGACCGTCTCCGACCAGCTCGCCCGGCACGCGCGCACCACCCCCGACGTCGCCGCCTACCGGTTCGCCGGCACCGGCCGCAGCTACGCCGAGGTCGACGACCGGGTGACCCGGCTGGCCGCCGTCCTCACCGGGTGGGGCGTGCGGCACGGCGACCGGGTGGCGGTGCTGGCCCTCAACGGGCTCGAGGTCGTGGAGTGCTTCCTGGCCGCGGCCCGGGTCGGGGCGATCGCGGTCCCGGTGAACTTCCGGCTGGCCCCGGCCGAGGTGGCCTACGTGCTGGCCGACTCCGGCGCCCGGGTGCTCGTGGTCGACGCGGCCACCGCCGCGACGGCCGAGCAGGCCGGCCCGCCCGAGCACGTGCTGATGATCGGGTCGGAGTACGAGGCGGCTCTGGCCGCGGCCGACCCCACCCCGGTGCCGCACGAGGTAGGCGACACCGACGCCGCGTTCCTGATGTACACCTCGGGGACGACGGGCCGGCCCAAGGGGGCGGTGCTCACCCACCGGAACCTGCTCATGCACGCCTTCAGCCACGTCACGCACCTTGGCTGGACGCCCGACGACCGGGTCACCCTCTACGGCGCCCCGCTGTTCCACATCGCCGCGGTCGCCGGGATGCTGCCGAACCTGCTGCTGGGCGGCACGTTCGTCATCACCCGGTCCGGCGCGTTCGACCCGGCCGAGACCCTCGACGAGCTGGTCGCCGAGCAGGTGTCCTCGTGCTTCTTCGTGCCCGCGGCGTGGCAGGCGATCGTCGACGTCTCCGACCTGGCCGCCCGCGACCTGTCCCGGCTGCGCCGCATCTCCTGGGGCGCGGCACCGGCCTCCACCACCCTGCTGCAACGCATGCTCGACCTGTTCCCGCAGGCCGAGCTGGTGACGGCGTTCGGGCAGACGGAGTGCTCGCCGGTCACCTGCTTCCTGCGCGGGCCGGACGCCGTCCGCAAGATCGGGTCCGTCGGGACGCCGATGCTGGGCGTCGAGGTCCGGGTGGTCGACGAGGCGATGCGCGACGTCCCGCGGGGCGAGGTCGGCGAGATCGTCTACCGCTCGCCCATGGTCATGCGGGAGTACTGGGGCAAGCCGGCCGAGACCGCCGAGGCCTTCACCGGCGGCTGGTTCCACTCCGGCGACCTGGTGCGGCAGGACGAGGAGGGCTACTTCTACGTCGTCGACCGCAAGAAGGACATGATCATCAGCGGCGGCGAGAACATCTACTGCGCCGAGGTCGAGGACGTGCTCGCCGCGCACCCCGGCGTCGCGGAGGTGGCGCTGATCGGCGTCCCCGACGACCGCTGGGGCGAGGCGCCGCTCGCCGTCCTCGCCCCCCGCGACCCGGCGGACCCGCCCACCGCCGCCGAGCTGACCGCGTGGTGCCGCGAGCGCATGGCGCACTACAAGTGCCCCCGCGAGTTCCACGTCGTGGCCGCGCTGCCGAGGAACCCCAGCGGCAAGGTCCTGAAGACCGACCTGCGGGCCACCCACGGGGGCTGACCCCGCGAGTGGCACCCCAGCGGGCGTCGTCACCAGCTCCTCGCCCGCTGACGTGCCACTCGCCCGCCTGTCCACAGGCGCGCACACGGCGGCTCCCTGCGGGGCAGGCTGCACCCGTGATCGCGCCGCGTCGTCCGCCCGAGCTCGAGCGGCGGTTCTTCCGGGGCAGCTGGGCGGTGGCACGAGGACTGCTGACCCGGGACGACGTCCGTGGCCCGGCGTGGCAGCGCCTGTTCCCCGACGTCTTCGCCCCGGCCGGGATCGAGGTGGACCACGCCCTGCTCGCCCGGGCGGCCGCGAGCGTCCTCGTCCCTGGCTCGGTGGTCAGCGGTCGCAGCGCGGCCGTCCTGTGGGGCATGGACGACCTGGCCGGTCCGACGGACCCGGTCGAGCTGACCGCCGGCGTCACCGTCGGGCGCAGCCGGGTGGCCGGCGTCCGCGTCCGTCGCCGCACCCTGCCTCCGGGCAGCTGCACGAGGCACCGCGGGGTGCTCATCACCCGGCGGCTGTGCACCGCCGTCGACCTGGCCGCGGTCCTGCCCCACGTCGAGGCGGTCGTGCTGCTGGACCGCGCGGTCGATACGGGCTGGTTCAGCCTGCACGAGCTCCGGGACGCCGCTGGTCGTGCGGTCGGGCGCGGATCCGCGCAGGTCCGCCGCGCGGTCGCGGCCGCCGACGGGTTGGCCGGCTCCCCGCAGGAGACGCGGCTGCGGCTCGTCCTGCTCGGGTCGTCGCTGCCACCCCCGACAGCGCAGTTCACCGTCCGGCACGACGGGAGGTTCGTCGCGCGGACGGACTTCGCGTGGCCGGAGCGCAAGCTGGCCCTGGAGTACGAGGGGAAGTGGCACACCACGCAGGTCGCAGCCGATCGCCGTCGGATCGAGGCGCTGCAGGCGGCGGGCTGGCGGGTGCTGTTCGTGACGGCGGCCGACCTCCACCACCCGGTCGAGCTCGTGGCCCGCATCGCCGCCGCGCTCGCCGCCTGAACCAGCGCCGCGAGTGGCACAGCAGCGGGCGTCAGGCGCCTCTCCTCGCCCGCTGACGTGCCACTCGCCCCAGCGGGACCGGGCTACTCGCCCCGCCAGACGGGGGCGCGCTTCTCGGCGAAGGCGCGGGCGCCCTCCTGCGCGTCGGCGGAGGCGAACACCGACTGGGTCAGCGTCGCCTGGTGGTCGAGCAGGTCGCGGTCGGTCCACCGAACGGCGCCGGCCACCAGCTGCTTGGTCGCCCGCAGCGCCAGGGGTCCGTTGACCGCGATCCGCCCCGCCAGCTCGCGCGCCCCGGCCAGCGCACCGCCGGGCTCGGTGAGGGCGTTGACCAGGCCGAACCGGTGCGCCTCCTCGGCCGTCATCGGGTCACCGGTCAGCGCCAGCTCCATGGCCCGCTGGTAGGGCAGCGTCTTGGGCAGCCGCAGCACCCCGCCGCCCGCCGCCACCAGCGAGCGCTTGACCTCGGGGATGCCGAAGCGGGCCTCGCGGGAGGCGACGACGAGGTCGCAGGAGAGCACCAGCTCGAACCCACCGGCCAGCGCCCACCCCTCGACCGCGGCGATCAGTGGCTTGGCCGGCGGCGCCTCGGTCAGCCCGGCGAACCCCCGCCCGGGCAGCGACGGGCGCTCACCCCGGGCGAAGGCCTTGAGGTCCATGCCGGCGCAGAACACCCCGCCCGCGCCGGTGAGCACGATGACCGACACGTCGTCCCGGGCGTCGAAGTCGTCGACCGCGGCGGCCAGGGCCTCCGTCGTCGCCAGGTCGACCGCGTTCTTGGCCTCGGGGCGGTTGAGCGTGATGGTGCCGACCCCGTCGGCCACCTCGGCGAGCACCGTGTCCGTCATGGGGGCATGTCTGCCAGGTGGGGGCCGGGCAGTCAACCCTGACCGTCAGGACGCCGGCGCGAGCTCCCGCTCGATGTCGGCCAGGCTGCGGTTCTTGGTCTCCGGTACCGCCTTGACCACGTAGACCAGCGACAGCACCGTGATGACCGCGTAGAGGCCGAAGGTCGCGGTCTCCCCGATCGCCGCGATGATCGACAGGTAGCTGACCGCGACCACGAAGTTGGCGACCCAGTTGGCCATGGTGGCCACCGAGGACGCCCGGCCGCGCACCGCCAGCGGGAAGATCTCGCTGATCAGCAGCCAGACCACCGGGCCCAGGCTGACCGCGAAGGAGCCGACGTAGAAGGCCAGCACCACGGTGGTGACGATGGCGCCGGCCCCGGCGATGTCGAACAGGAACGCGATCGCCAGGCCGGCCAGGCCCAGCACCATGCCGCTCATGCCCCAGATGAGCAGGGCGCGACGGCCGACCCGGTCGATCACCTTGATCGCCACGATCGTCATGACCACGTTGGTCAGGCCGACGACGAGCAGGGCCAGCAGCGCGGCCTGCGACCCGAGGCCGGCGTTCTCCAGCACGGTGGGCGCGAAGTAGATGACGGTGTTCACGCCGGTGATCTGCTGGACGATCGCCAGGGTCACGCCGAGCAGCAGCGCCGGGCGCAGCTTGGGCGCCAGCAGCGAGCGCTTGGCGCCCTTCTCCTCCTCGGTGGCGGTGCCGCGGATGTCGTCGATCTCCTCGGAGATCACGTCCTCGGAGTCGCGCAGCGTGCGCAGCACCTCGCGGGCCTCGTCGTCGCGCCCCTGCCGGACCAGCCAGGCGGGGCTCTCGGGCTCGCGGATCATCCCGAGGCCGAGGACGACGGCGGGCAGCAGTGCGAGCCCGACGCTGATCCGCCAGTCGCCGCTGCCGGCGAGGAAGTAGGCCACGAGCTGGGAGACCAGGATGCCGATGGTCACCGACAGCTGGTTGAGGCTGACCAGGGCGCCGCGCCGCTCGGGCGGGGCGATCTCGCCGATGTAGACCGGGACGACGAAGGACGCCGACCCCACCCCGACGCCGATGAGGAACCGCGACACCAGCAGCACCCAGAAGGCCGGCGCGACGATCGACAGCAGCAGGCCGACGACGAAGACCAGCGAGGTCGCGATGATGGCCCGTCGGCGACCGAGGGTGTCGGCCACCCGCCCGGCGACCAGCGCCCCGACCGCGGCGCCGACCAGCAGGATCGACACCACGGTGCCCTGCAGGAACGGGGTGTCCAGGGTGAAGTCGTCGCTGATGTTCGGCAGCACGCCGCCGATCACACCGGTGTCGTAGCCGAAGAGGATGCCGCCGACCGCGGTGAGCGCGGCCGCCTTGGTGACCGCCCGCCGGTGGGCGGTGCTGGCCTGGGTGCTGGTCATCGTGCGTGTCCCTCTCGTTGCAACTCTCAACCACCAGGATCGTGCGCCTGGTCTGCGCGTTCGGCGACCCGGGGACCCCGGTGTCGACGACGCGTGTGATGTGGAGCACGCTGGCCGGGTGAGCGACCTGTGGCCCGCCGGCGTCCCCCGCAGCCTCGACTACCCGACCGCCCCCGTCGGCTCGCTGCTGCGCGCAGCGGTCCGCCGGTGGGGCGACCGGACGGCGTTCGTGCACCACGGCGCGCAGCTGTCCTTCACCGAGCTGGGTCGGCGGGCGCACGCCGTGGCCGCCGGGCTGGCCGAGCGCGGGGTGGGCCCCGGGGACGTCGTCGCGGTGCACCTGCCCAACTGCCTGCAGTACCCGCCGGTCTACTACGGCGTCCTGCTGGCCGGGGCGACCTTCTCCCCCACCAACCCGCTGCTGACCCCGACCGAGCTGGCCCACCAGCTCGCCGACTCGGGCGCCCGGGTGCTCGTCACCTGGGAGGCATGCCTGCCGGTGGTCCGGGCCGCGCTCTCCGACACCGCGGTGCGCACCGTCGTCGTCACCGGCCCGGCCCAGATCGCCGACCCGCACGCCCCGGTCGAGCTGCTCGACGGCGCGGTCGACCTGGCCGACCTGCTGGACGCCGACCCCGCCGACGCGCACCGCGACGCGGTCCTCGACCCGGCCACCGCCCTGGCCCACCTGGCCTACACCGGCGGCACGACCGGGGTGAGCAAGGGCGTGGAGCTGCCGCACCGGCAGGTGGTCACCAACGTGCTGCAGTCCGGCTGCTGGGCGTCGGGGTCGCTCCCCGCCCGGGACGCCGAGGGCGACGTCACCATCGAGCAGGTCGGCGACCCGGAGGAGTACCCGACCCGGCTGGGCACCGGGGTCGCCATCAACCTGACGCCGTGGTTCCACGCCATGGGCGTGATCGGCTACCTCAACGGCCAGGTGGTCAGCGGCGCGACGGTGGTCATCCACGACCGGTTCGACCCGGTCGCCTACGTCCGGGACGCCGAGGCCTACCGGGTCACCGCGATCGGCGGCGCCCCGCCGGTGTTCGCCGCGCTGCTGCAGGTGCCCGGCATCGCCGACGCCGACCTGTCCACCGTGCGCGGGCTGTCCAGCGGCGCCGCGCCGCTCGCCGTCCCCCTCATCGAGCGGCTGCGCGCGCTCTTCCCGGACGCCGTCATCGGCGAGGGCTACGGGCTGACCGAGGTGACCATGCAGGCCACCGGCAACCCGGTCGCCCGGTCGGCGGTGCGCAAGGCCGGCACGGTGGGCCTGCCGGTGCCCGACACCGAGATCAGCATCCGGGCGCTGGACACCGGCGAGGAGCTGCCGGTGGGCGAGCGCGGCGAGGTGTGCATCCGCGGACCGCAGGTGATGCGCGGCTACGCCGGCCGGCCCGGGGCCACCGCGCAGGCGATCGACGCCGAGGGGTGGTTCCACTCCGGGGACGTCGGGGTGCTCGACGAGGACGGCTACCTGGCCGTGGTCGACCGGACCAAGGACATGCTGCTGCACAAGGGCTACAACGTGTTCCCCCGCGAGCTCGAGGAGATCCTGGTCGGCGTCCCGGGCGTGGCCGGCGTCGCGGTGGTCGGCCGTCCGGACCCCGTCGCCGGGGAGCTGCCGGTCGCCTACGTGGTGCGCCGGGACGACGCGGCCGGTGCCGCGCTCACCGAGGAGTCGGTCATGGCCGCGGTCAACGACCGGGTGACGCCGTACAAGCGGGTGCGCGCCGTGGTGTTCACCGACGCCATCCCGGTCTCCCCCGCGGGCAAGGTGCTCAAGCGGGTGCTCGCCGACCGGGAGCGGGCCGCGGCGGGCTGACCCGCACGGGGGGTGTCCGACCCGTCCGCTGACCTGCGGCTGCGTACTGTGCCTGCCGTGATCCCCGCATGCTGAGCGACCACGGCGGTGTGCAGCTCGCGCACACCGAGCAGTCCCCGGTCCGCCAGGTCTACAAGCGGGTCGTCATCGCGACGGTCGTCCTGGTCACCACCGTGCTCATCGTGTACTTCGACCGCAACGGCTACCGGGACAACAACGGCGGCGAGCTGTCGCTGCTGGACGCGACCTACTACGCCACGGTCAGCCTCTCGACCACCGGCTACGGCGACATCGTGCCCGTGACGCCCAGCGCCCGGCTGGTCAACATCCTGTTCATCACGCCGCTGCGCGTGCTCTTCCTGCTCATCCTCATCGGGACCACGCTGGAGGCGCTGACCGCGCGCTCCCGCGAGGAGTTCCGGGTCCGTCGTTGGAGGTCCTCCGTGCGCCAGCACGTCGTCGTGTGCGGCTACGGCACCAAGGGCCGCAGCGCCATCCGCGCCCTGATCGCCGCCGGCACCGACAAGGAGCACATCGTCGTCGTCGACCCCAGCCCGGCGGCGATCGACGAGGCCAACTCGGTCGGCCTGACCGGCATCGTCGGCGACGCCGGCCGTGCCGACGTGCTGCGCCGGACGTCGATCGAGAAGGCCCGCGCCGTGGTGGTGGCGGCCAACCGCGACGACACCGCCGTCCTCATCACCCTCACCGTGCGCCAGCTCTCGCCCACCGTGCCGATCACCGCGTCGGTGCGCGAGGAGGAGAACGCCAGCCTGCTGCGGCAGTCCGGCGCCGACTCGGTCATCACCTCCTCCTCCACCTCCGGCCGGCTGCTGGGCCTGGCCACCGATGCCCCGCGCGTGGTCGCCGCGGTCGAGGACCTGCTCACCGCCGGGCACGGCCTGGACCTGGCCCAGCGCGCGGTGACCAGCGCCGAGGTCGGCATGGGTGCCCGCCAGCTGCGCGACGTGGTGCTGTCGGTGACCCGGGGCGGGCGCACGCTGCGCTTCGACGACCCGGCGATCGGCACGCTGCAGAGCGAGGACGTGCTGGTCGTCGTCCGCTCCAACGGCTGAGGTCAGCGCAACCGGTCGGCCAGCAGCTGCACCAGGTGCCGGGCCGGTAACCCGGCCAGGTCGCGCACCTGGGTGCGGCAGGAGAACCCGTCGGCCAGCAGCACCCGGTCGGGGTGCTCGGCCGCGCGGGCCAGGACGCCGTCGCGGGCGATGGCCACCGACACGTCGTGGTGGCCCTGCTCCATCCCGAAGCTGCCGGCCAACCCGCAGCAGCCCACCGACTCCACGACGTCGTCCCCCATCCGGTCCAGCAGCGCCCGGTCGGCGGCGAAGCCCAGCACCGCGTGGTGGTGGCAGTGCGGCTGCACGAGCAGCTGCTCCCCGGGCGCGGACGGCGGGGTCCAGTCCAGCTCGGTCAGCAGCTCGGCGACGGTGCGGACGGCGCCGGCCACCGCGGCGGCCCGCGGGTCGTCGGGCAGCAGCTCGACGACGTCCGAGCGCAGGGTCGCGGTGCAGCTGGGCTCCAGCCCGACGACGGTGCGCCCGGCCCGCACGTGCGGCTCCAGGACGGCGAGGGTGCGCCGCATCCGGGCCCGGGCGGCGGTCAGCTGGCCGGTGGTGACCAGCGTGAGCCCGCAGCAGGCGCCCGGCTCGGCCACCACCACGTCGCAGCCGGCCGCCTCGAGCACCCGGACGGCGTCGTGGGCGACCGCGGGTTCCAGGGAGTCGGAGAAGGAGTCCACCCACAGCAGCACCGGCGTCCCCGTGCCGGTGGCCGTGCGGCGGGCGCGGGCAGTACGGGTCCACCGGAACGGCGCCAGTGGCAGTGCGGGCAGCGACCGCCGGGGGTCGGCGCCCATCGCCCGCAGCGCCGCCCGCCGCAGCGGGCCGACCCGGGCGGCCAGCCGGGCCGGGACGGCGAGCGGGGCGGCCAGCCGCAACCACTGAGGCAGCCGGCCGAAGGTGTAGTGGGTGCGCGGCCGGACCCCGCCGGCGTAGGTGCGGTGCAGCACCTCGGCCTTGTAGGTGGCCATGTCGGTGCCGGTGGGGCAGTCGCTGGCGCACGCCTTGCAGCCCAGGCAGAGGTCCAGCGCCTCGTGCACCTCGGGTGCGGCCCAGCCGCCGTCGACCCCGCCGGCGAGCATCTCCTGCAGCGCCCGGGCCCGGCCGCGGGTGGAGTCCTGCTCCTCGCGGGTGGCCAGGTAGGAGGGGCACATGACCGCGCCCTGCCCGCGCAGGTCGGCCCGGCAGGCGCCGACGCCGGTGCAGCGGTGCAGCGCGGCGGTGACGTCGCCGTCGTCGGCGGCGAAGGCGAACCCGTCGGCGGCCACCACCGGCAGGGCGCGGGGGCGCCGCAGGTCGGCGTCCAGGGGGGCGGGCCGGACGACGACGCCGGGGTTCATCCGGTCGGCCGGGTCCAGCAGGCCCTTGAACCGGGCCATGGCGGCCAGCGCGGCGGGTGAGTACATGGTGTGCAGCAGCTCCGAGCGGGCGCGGCCGTCGCCGTGCTCCCCGGACAGCGACCCGCCGTGCGCGGTGGCCAGCTCGGCCGCCCGCTCGAGGAAGCGGCGCATCGGGGCACCGCCGTGCTGCAGCGGGAAGTCGATGCGCACGTGCACGCAGCCGTCGCCGAAGTGGCCGTAGGCCAGCCCGGTGACGTCCTCGTCGGCCATCAGCGCCTCGAGCCCACGCAGGTAGTCCCCCAGCCGCTCGGGCGGCACCGCGGAGTCCTCCCACCCGGGCCAGGCCTGGGTGCCGGCGGGGGTGCGCCCGGCCAGGCCCGCGCCGTCGGCGCGGATCTGCCACAGCCGGGTGGCCGCGGGCCCGGCGGGCAGCACCCGCACGTCGCGGGCGGACGAGGCGGCGGCGAACC
>NZ_JAMXRZ010000003.1 GCF_024124375.1 Klenkia sp. PcliD-1-E | reverse complement strand
TCGCGGTGGCCGCCGTCCTGCTGCTGGTCGCGGTCCGGCTGGCCGCGCACCGGGAGGTGGGGTCGGCGCTGGTCGGGGTCCGGCCGGGGCCGGCGACCGGGACCCTGGCCTCGCCCGCGGGACTGGTCGTGCGGCTGCTGCGCGGCACCGTGACCGGCTGGGCCGTGGGGCTGCTGCTGCTCGGGGCGGTGTTCGGGTCGTTCGCCGACGCGGTCGGCGACCTCGTGGCCGGCAACGACCGGCTGGCGCCGGTGTTCGGCAGCGGTGCCGGGCTGGTCGAGGGGTTCACCGCGGCCACCGGCCGCTACCTGGGCCTGGCGGTGGCCGGCTTCGCGGTCGGCGCCCTGCTGCGGGCCCGCACGGAGGAGACCGAGGGACGGACGGCGGCGCTGCTGGCCGGGCCGGTCGGGCGGACCCGGGTGCTGCTGTCCTGGCTGGGCGTCGTGGCCGTCGCCGCCGTCGGGCTGGTGCTGCTGGCGGGACTGGGCGCAGGGGTGGCCGCGCAGGCCACCGGGGCCGGGTCGGTGGGCGGGTTCCTGGCCGCCGCCGCGGTGCAGGTGCCGGCGCTGCTGGTGACCTGCGGGGTGACCGCGCTGCTGGTCGGCGCCGCGCCGCGCTGGGCGGCGCTGGCCTGGGCGCTGCTGGCGTGGCAGGTGGTCGCCGGGCTGTTCGGCCCGCTGCTGTCGCTGCCGCGGTGGGCGGAGCGGCTCTCCCCCGTCGGCTGGCTGCCGCAGGTGCCGGCGTCGCCCTGGTCGGTGGCGCCGCTGGTCGGGCTGCTGGTGGTGGCTGCGGTGCTGGTGGCGGTCGGCGTCGTCGTCCACCGCCGCCGCGACCTCACCTCCGCCTGACGCCCCACCCTTGGATGCCCGAGCAGGGTGCACGACGTCGGCATTCCAGCGCCGGAATGCCGATGGGGTGCACCCTGCTACCGGCCTCAGGCAGGGGCGACGACGGCGCGGAGCTCGGCGAGGACGGCGTCGACGACGTCGGGCAGCGGCGGACCGGCGGGGGTGGAGACCCAGCGCTCGAAGGCCACCCGGAACGCGGCGACCCCGGCCTCGGCGGCGAGCAGCGCGGGCGCCTCGTCGACACCGCGCTGCACCAGCGCGGCGGCCGACGCCGCGACCAGCCCGCTCATCTTGGCCAGCTCCCGCTCGCGCAACTCGGCCTGGGAGGCGATGACCGCCGTCCGCGCCCGGGCGTGGTCACCGAGGCCGTCCAGCATCACCGCGCCCGCGTGCAGCCCGCCGCCCAGGGCGTCGAGGGGCGCGACGTCGGCGGGCGCCGCGGCGATGCCGTCCACCACCAGCGAGTCGAGCAGGTGGGTGGCGTCGAAGAGGACCTCGCGCTTGTCCGGGAAGTGCCGGAAGTAGGTGCGCTCGGAGAGACCGGCGCGCGCGGCGATGTCGGCGGTCGTCGTCCGCTCGTAGCCGTGCTCGACGAACAGCTCCATGGCCGCCTGCTGCAGGCGGCCACGCGCGTCCGGCTCCCAACGACCCATGCCCCCGAGACTACTGATGACAGTGACTGACATCGAGGTGTAGCGTCCATGTCAGCCACTGCCATCATCCGTCCGGAGGTATTCCCCATGCACGTCCTCGTCACCGGCGCGTCCGGCTGGATCGGCTCCGCCCTCGTCCCCGAGCTGCTGTCGGCCGGGCACCGGGTCACCGGCCTGGCCCGGTCCGACGCCTCCGCAGCCGCACTCACCGACGCCGGCGCCGATGTCCTGCGCGGTTCCCTCGACGACCTCGACACCCTGCGCGAGGGCGCCCGCGCGGCCGACGGCGTCGTCCACCTCGCGTTCCGCCACGACCTGGCGTTCAGCGGCGGCATGGCCGACGCCGCGCTCGCCGACCGGGCCGTCGTCGACGCCGTCGGCGAGGCGCTGGCCGGCACCGGGAAGCCGCTGGTCATCGCCTCCGGCCTGCTCGGCGTCGCGCCGGGCCGCGTCGCCACCGAGGACGACGGCCGGGTCGCCGAGGAGGCCGGGTCGGACCTGGTGAACCACCGGCAGGAGACCGCCCGGGCCACCGTCGCGCTGGCCGAGCAGGGGGTGCGCAGCGTCGTCGTCCGGCTCTCCCCCACCGTGCACGGCGCCGGCGACCCGCCCGGCGCGTTCATCTCGATGCTGTCGTCGACCGCCCGCGAGCGCGGCGCCTCCCGCTACGTGGACGACGGCGCGACCCGCTGGCCCGCCGTCCACCGCGACGACGCCGCCCGGCTGTTCCGGATCGCGGTGGAGTCGGTGCCGGCCGGGTCGGTGCTGCACGCCGCCGCCGAGGAGGGCGTGGCCACCCGGGACATCGCCACGGCGCTGGGCGAGCAGCTCGGCGTCCCGGTGGAGTCCGTGCCCGCCGCCGAGGCACCGGAGGCCCTGGGCTGGCTGGCCCCGATGCTGGGCCTGGACAGCCCCGCGTCCTCGGCGCGCACCCGCGAGCTCACCGGCTGGGAGCCCACCGGCCCGACCCTGCTCGAGGACATCCGCGCGGGCCGCTACACCCGCTGAGGGACCGGCAGGCGGCGGGCTGCGGACGTCAGCTCCAGCGGGGGTCGGGGGGCAGCCGCGGGTTGAGGAGGTGCGCGACCAGCGCCGTCCAGCCGGTCTGGTGGGTGGCGCCCAGGCCCTCACCGGTGTCGCCGTCGAAGAACTCGCTGAAGGTCGGGTGCTCGCGCCACAGCGGGGAGTCCGAGGACTCGACGCGGCTGCCGTCGGCGGGCCGCTTGCCGTCGACCGGGCGGAACAGCGCCGTGAGGCCGTTGTCGATGAGGTCCGCGGCGTCGACCAGGGTGCAGTGGTTGCCCGACCCGGTGGGCAGCTCGATGGTGAACGAGTCGCCGTAGTGCCGGCCCAGCGTGCGCAGCTTGTCGGCCAGCAGCACGTTCACCGGGAACCAGACCGGTCCGCGCCAGTTGGAGTTGCCGCCGAACAGCGCCGTCCGCGACTCCCCCGGCTCGTACTCGATCCGGGCGTCCCGGCCCCCGACCTTGGCGATCACCTCACCGGTGGACTTGGACAGCGACCGGATCCCGTACGGGGACAGGAACTCCTCGGTGTCGAACATCCGGGTCAAGATCCGGCGCAGCCGTTCCTGGTCCACCAGCGACAGCAGCATCTTGCGGCCCTCCGGCGCCGAGCGGCTGCGCAGCGGCGACACCAGCTCGGGACGCCGGCGCTGCAGCCAGCGCAGCCGCTCGGTGACGTCGGGGACCTCCTGGGTGATCCAGTGCGGCACCTCGGTGACGCCGAGGATCGGCAGCAGCCCGACCATCGAGCGCACCCGCATCGGCTGCGCGGTGCCGTCGGGGGCCACCAGGACGTCGTAGAAGAAGCCGTCCTCCTCGTCCCACAGCGACACCTCGCTGGAGCCGAAGGAGTTCATCGCCTGCGCGATCGACAGGAAGTGCTCGAGGAACTTCGTCGCCGTCCCGTCCCACGCCTTGTCGTAGCGGGACAGCTCGAGGGCGATCTTGAACATCTGCTGGCAGTAGAACGCCATCCAGCTCGTCGCGTCCGACTGCTCGAGCCGGTAGCCGGCCGGCAGCGGCGCGGACCGGTCGAACAGCGCGATGTTGTCCATCCCGAGGAAGCCGCCCTCGAAGACGTTGGAGCCGTCGGCGTCCTTGCGGTTCACCCACCAGGAGAAGTTGAGCAGCAGCTTGGTGAACACCCGGACCAGGAACTCCCGGTCCCGGTAGCCGTCGATGCGGTAGACGTGCCACGCCGCCCAGGCGTGCACCGGCGGGTTGACGTCGCCGAACGCCCACTCGTACGCCGGCAGCTGCCCGTTGGGGTGCATCGCCCACTCGCGGCACATGAGCACGAGCTGCTCCTTGGCGAAGTCGGGGTCGACGTGCGCCAGGGGGATGGTGTGGAAGGCGGTGTCCCAGGCGGCGAACCAGGGGTACTCCCACTCGTCGGGCATCGAGATGACGTCGGCCAGGGCGACGTGGCGCCAGGTGGTGTTCCGCCGTCCCTTCTTCGCGCGGTCGGCGGGCGCGGGGACGTCGGGGTCGCCGTCCAGCCACTGCGAGACGTCGAAGCGGTACAGCTGCTTGGTCCACAGCAGGCCGGCGTAGGCGCGGCGCGCGACGTGCCGGTCCTCGTCGGACAGGCCCGGGTGGATGACGGTGGCGTAGAAGGCGTCGGCCTCCTCGCGACGGGCGGCGAGGACGGCGTCGAACTCCTCGCCGAACATGCCGTCGTAGGGCTCCTCGGTGGTCAGCCGCAGCTTGACGGTGACGGTCTCCCCGGGCGCGACGGCGTCCCAGCGGTACCAGAACGCGGCCTTGGTGCCGGAGTCGGCGGGGTTGATGCCGTTCTTGTCGCCCTGCACCACCCGGCGGTTGATGCCGTCCTTCGGGTACTTGCTGGCGTTGCGGGTGGCGCCGAACAGGGTCACCTGGTCGGTCTCGTTGTCGCAGCACAGCACGACCGGGGCGCCCTCGGCGCACAGCCAGTACCGGCCGAGGAACCCGTGCTCGGCCTCGACCGCCTCCAGCCCGGACGCCGTCAGGGTGGGCGCGAGCAGCTGGGTGAGGTGGCCCTGCCGCTTGTCCCCGCCCCAGGACCAGGTGTTGCGGAACCAGGTCTGCGGCAGCAGGTGCAGCGGCGCGGGGTCGGGGCCGTGGTTGGTCGCGGAGACGGTGATGCAGATGTCGTCGTGGTCGGCCTTGGCGTAGGTGACCAGGACGTCGAAGAACCGGTCCTCGTCGAGCACCCCGGTGTCGGCGAGCTCGTACTCCCGCTCCATCCGCGAGCGCTTGGCGTTCTCCTCGCGCAGCCTGGCGTAGGGGTACTCGGCGTGCGGGTAGCGGTAGAGCCACTGCACCCAGGAGTGCGTGGGGGTGCCGTCGACGGCCCACCAGTGCTCCTTGGCGTCCTCGCCGTGGTTGCCCTCGCCGTTGGTCAGCCCGAACAGCCGCTCCTTGAGGATCGGGTCCTTGCCGTTCCACAGCGCGACGGAGAAGTTGAGGAACCCGTACCGGTCGCAGAACCCGCCCAGGCCGTCCTCGCCCCAGCGGTAGGCGCGGGCCACGGCGTGGTCGAAGGGGAACCCGGCCCAGGCGTCGCCGCTGGCCGAGTAGTCCTCGCGCACGGTGCCCCACTGCCGTCCGGCGAGGTAGGGGCCCCACATGCGCCACGGCGAGTTCTGGTCGGTGGACTCGGCCAGCCGGGCGTGCTCGGCGCTGCGGGGGTCGACGGCGTCCTGGGGTCCCGGCGGCGGGGCGACCGGGATGTCCGTGATGCTGGGGACGCGGGGGCGGCTGGGTGGCACGGGGACACAGGCTGCCACGCCCAGGTGTCGATCAGGTTGACCGGCGCGGTCAGCCGCCGACGGACTCGCGGGTCCCGTCGGCGAGCTCGGCCCGGCCCCGCCCGGCGGCCTTGGCGGCGTACAGCGCCTGGTCGGCCCGGCGCATCAGCTGCGCGGCCGTCTCGCGGGACCGGTACTGGGCCACGCCGCACGACATCCCGATGCCCGGGTGCAGGGTGCGCAGCCGGCGGACCAGCTCCAGCGCCCGCGGTCCGGTCCACCCGGGGAGCAGCAGCGCGAACTCGTCGCCGCCGTGCCGGGCCAGGACGGCGCCCGCCGGCAGCGCCCGCCGCCAGGTGCGGGCGACCTGCCGCAGCACCTCGTCCCCGGCGGCGTGCCCGCCGGTGTCGTTGATCTGCTTGAAGTTGTCGAGGTCCAGCAGGGCCGCTGACAGGACGACGCCCGGGCGGACCAGCTCGGCCAGCGCCTCGTCGAACCCGCGCCGGTTGGCCAGCCGGGTCAGCCCGTCGACGCCGGCCCGGCTCGCCTCGGCGACCAGCCGGCGGGTGACGACGCCGATGGCGACGAGGACGACGTCCAGCGCGAGCGCCGTGGGGAGCGGGACGTCACCGCGCAGCAGCAGCGCCGTCGTCACCAGGCCCACGGCGAGGCCGAGCTCCGCGAGGGCGCCGGGCAGGGCGAAGAAGAAGAACGCGTCGACGCCGACGAACAGGATGATCGCGCCGACGACGAGCGCGGTCAGCTCGCCGGGGGCCACCCAGGCGGCGATGGCGATGAGCGCGGTGGCCGCGGCGACGGGGGCGTGGAAGAAGCCGCGCGGCGCGCGGTCACCCCACCGGTGCAACGCCAGCCCGCAGACCACGGCGGTGCTGCCGAGGGCGAGGACGGCCCAGCGGCGGACCCAGTCGGGCTCGCCACCGGGTACGGCGACGAGCCCGCAGGTGCCGCCGAGCACGTAGAACAGGCTGAGGGTCTGCGCCATCACCCGCGGGGTCGCGACCTCCGGCGCCCGGTGCCGGCTCATGCGCGCACCGCCGTCGCCAGCTCGACCCGGCCACGGCCGGCGGCCTTGGCGGCGTAGAGCGCACCGTCGGCTCGGCGGACCAGCTGGGCCGCCGACTCCCCCGGCTCGTACTCGGCCACCCCGCAGGACAGCCCGATGCCGGCCAGGGTGTCGCAGACCCGCCACACGACGACGACGGCCTCGGGGCCGGTGAGGTCCGGCAGCAGCAGGGCGAACTCGTCGCCGCCCTGGCGGGCGAGCACCGCACCGTGCGGCAGCACCCGGGCGGGCTCCTCGGCCACGCGCAGCAGCACCCGGTCGCCGGCCTCGTGACCGGCGGTGTCGTTGATCTCCTTGAAGTGGTCGAGGTCCAGCAGCGCGACCGACAGCGTGCCGCCTGCGCGGACCAGCTGCTGCAGCCGGTCGTCGAAGCCGCGACGGTTGGGCAGACCGGTGAGCGGGTCCCTGTCGGCACCGGAGGCCCGCACGGCCAGCCGCCGGGTGACGACGGCGAGGGCGACGAGGACGCAGTCCAGGGCCAGGACCGTCCAGACGGGGACGTCGCCGCGCAGGAACAGCGAGCCGTTGCTGGCCACCACCGCGAGCACCAGCTGGGCGCGCATGGCGCGCGGGGTGAAGAAGTAGCAGGAGTCGACGACGGCGAAGGACGCCAGCCACGCGATGGCCACGGCGACGGTCGGCTGGTGCGGGACCAGCACGGCGAGCCCGACGACCACGGTGGCGAGGGCGACGAGTCCGTCGAGGAGTCGGCGGGTGACCCGGTCCCGGGCCAGCAGCAGGACGGCGGTGCCGAGCAGGCCGGTCGCGAGGGCGGCACCGGCGGCGACGCGGCCGATGTGCTGCAGGTCGGCCTCGAGGACGACGAGGAAGCCCAGCAGCGTCCCGGCCGCGTAGAAGACGGCCAGTGTCTCGACCATCACCCGGGGGCTGGCCGCTCCCGGGGCCGCTGTGCCCCGCATGCACCCGGTGTCGGCGGCGCGCCACCCGGGCTTGACGCGGCCTCACCCTGGCGGGTGGGGCAGGGTGGACGCGTGCACCTGATCGGTATCGACCTCGCCTGGGGGCTCAAGCAGCCCACCGGGCTCGCGGTGCTCGACGAGGGCGGGCGGCTGGTGCACGTCTCCGCCGTCCGCGCGGACGACGAGGTGCTCGCCGCGCTCGAGCCCTACACCGCCGGGCCGTGCGTCGTGGCCGTGGACGCACCGCTGCTGGTGACCAACGCGACCGGCAACCGCCGGGCCGAGCGGGAGCTGAACGCCGACTTCGCGCGGTTCCAGGCCGGCGCGCACCCGACCAACCAGGGCAAGCCGGAGTACTCCGACGGCGGCACCCGCGGTGGCCGGCTGGTGCGGGCGATGGGCCTGGACCAGGACCCGCGGTCGGGCCGGCCGCGGCGGGCGATCGAGGTCTACCCGCACGCGGCGACGGTGGCGCTGTTCCGGCTGGGCCGGACGCTGAAGTACAAGAACAAGCCCGGCCGGACGCTGGACGGCATGCGCGCCGAGCTGCTGGTGCTGATGGGTCACCTCGAGGCGGTGCCGGAGCTGCACCTGGGCGAGGACTGGGCGGCGTTGCGCACCGCCGTGCAGACCGCCGCGCGCAAGAGCGAGCTGCGCCGGGTGGAGGACCAGGTCGACGCCGTGGTGTGCGCCTACGTCGCGCTCGTCGCCGTCCGCCGCCCGGAGGACGTGACGATCTACGGGACGGCGGGCGAGGGGTCGATCGTCACGCCCACCCTGCCGCCGGACCTGGTGCCCGGCCCGCCGCCGGCGGCCGCGGTCGACCCGGCGCTGCGGGCGATCCAGGCCTACGCCGACGGCTACCCGCAGACCGTGGTCGCCGCCGAGCAGGCGCTGGCGCTGGTCACGCAGCTGCTGGACGAGGCCGGCATCAACTACCTGTCGATCGCCGGGCGGGCGAAGACGGTGGCGTCGTACGCGGAGAAGGTGACCCGCGAGGTCGACGGCGTGCGGCTCTACCCCGATCCCGTGCGTGACATCGGGGACACCGTCGGGGTGCGGGTGATCCTCTACGTGCAGAGCGACGTGGTCGCGGTCGCGGAGCTGCTGGCCGACCAGGTGGTCGTGCACGACGACCGGGACATGGGTTCGGTGACCGCGCGTGAGGGTCGGTTCGGCTACGCCAGCCGGCACCTGCAGATCGGTCTGGATGCCGCCCGCGCCGGCGAGTGGCCGGCGCTGGTGGACCGGCGGGTGCAGGTCCAGGTCCGCACGGTTCTGCAGCACGCGTGGGCGGAGTTCGAGCACGACATCCGCTACAAGGGCACGGTGCCGGCCGAGCACGCGTCGGAGTTCGACCGCCGGTTCACCCTGGCCGCGGGCCTGCTGGAGCTGGCCGACCAGGAGTTCACCGCGATCCGCGACCGGCTGCGCTCCCCCGTGTCGGTGGAGTCCGACGACGAGGACCCCGACGACCCGCGCATCGCGCCGCGGGAGCTGGCCGCGTTCCTGGCCGGGCAGTACGCCGACGCCGGCTGGTCGCGGCCGGACCACTACGACTGGATCTCCGGCCTGCTGCTGGAGCTGGGCGTGACGTCGCTGGTGGAGCTGGGCGAGGTGCTACGGGCGGCCGACGACGGCGGGATCGCCTCCCGGATGGGCTACAAGTACCCGCCCGGCGCGGTGCGGAGGCTGGACGACGCGCTGCTGGCGGGGTTCGGCCAGCGATACGTGGACCTGCACGGCAACGCCCACCGCCGCGACGCCCTGGCCGCGCGGCTGGCCAAGATCACCGGCTGATCGGGCCGCCGGGAGAGTCCTCTCGGCGGAGCTCGTGGCCTGCCCACGCACAGTGGGCAAGCCACGAGCTCGGCCGGGGAGCCCCCGCCCCCGCGGCATGGATCAGCTCCGCCGACCACCATGCATCCTCAGCCATCAACAGCGGCGCAGGAGGATGCACGCTGGTGGCGGAGGACCGTTTCCGCGGAAACGCCTGCCGGACTAGTCGTAGGGGTTGGTGAGGACGGCGCGGGCCTCGACGGCGGTGAGCTGGATGGCCGGACCGTCGGTGGTGGTCGTGCCGGCGACCTCGAGCGGGGCGCTGCCGTCGACGGTGAACGTGCCGCCCCAGGTGACGGTGAGGTAGGTCGTGTAGCTACCGGACGTGTAGTCGTAGGTGACGGTCTGGTCGGGGTAAGCCGCGCCGGGGCCGTCGGAGGTGACGACTGCTCCCCCGTCGCCGGTGTGCCAGGTGAAGGTCTCCGCCACGGCGGTGATGACGACCGCGAAGCCCCGGATGTCGACGGTGAACACCTGCTGGGTGGGGGCCTCGGTGTAGAGGATGGTCGGCAGGCCGACCAGGACGGTGCCGCCCGGCGGCTGGACGACGGTGCTCAGCTGCGGGAGCGGTAGCTGCTGGAAGTACCGGAACACCTCCTCCGGCGTCGGCGCCGGGTTCAGGTCCGTAACGTCGACGCACCGGGCACCCACCTGCGCCCAGTTCCCGTTGACCGCCCCGACGTCAGGTCCCTCGGTGACCAACGCCCGGCGGGACACCACGTAGTAGATGACCGTGCGGTCGGGCGGCGCCGCGCAGTCCGGCTGGTCACCCGCGCAGGCGCCGACATTGGCGTCGTCGGTCTGGCAGGGGGTCCGTAGCCGCCATTCGAACGGAGGCGGTGGTGAGCCGTCGGGAAATGCGTTGCTGGCGTAGTCGAAAGACCCCGGCCGCTCCTCGTAATAGGACGGGAAGAGGGCGCCGCTACCTGCGGAAACACTTGGTCGGTCGGGGCAACTCAGATACACGCACTCATCGTCAGCGAGGGCTGGCTGCTGAAGCGAAGCTGCGACTACCCCGGTGGCTATAAGCGCCACGGAGAGCCGGAGGGCCACATTCATCAGTTGGTCAAATTCAGCTGGGTCGCGATCCAGCCATCCCTGACGGAGTCCCACCGCAGCACGATTCCACCCCGCAGGAGCATCTCGGGTGAGGAGCGCACTTCGGATCCGTCGGACCCGATTACACGGGCGGACGCTTGGCGAACGGTGAAAGCAATGTCGGCGGAGTTGTCCGAGACCGTCACACTGCCGAAGGACGGGTCTTGCAAATCTCCGCCTTCGTACCTGTAACCCATCCGGTCTGCATTCACGAACCCATCAGTCACCTGATCGCAGGTCTCGCAAGCGTTCGACAAGCTCTGAAGAGCCGCCACGTCAAGCCCACCGCCACCCACTCGAGACTTGGTTTGGTCGAGAAGGTCGAGGTAGTAGACCGCCATCGCCTCAGCGCCCGCTTCGGTCTGCTCCCTCGCCTCGTCGGGCACGGGGAAATCAGCCGGCCCCAGCGGTTCCAGCGTGGGCGTCGCCGAGGTGGGCGCCGCCGTCGGCAGGGTGTCGTTCGCGGCCTGGGGCTCCGAGCACCCGGCCAGCACCAGCAGAGCAGCCGGCACTGCCATCCACGCGCCACGACGCACAGCTGCCCCCGCACCCTCGACGACCGGTCCGCGGGAGTCTATGCAGGTCAGCCGACCAGGACGCCATCCCTGTGGACAGCTAGGGTCACCGGGTGCGCGCTCCGTTGACCTACGAGGACCTCGTCGCCGTCGGCGGCCACCGCGACCAGGCGGGCCACCGGCAGGTGGCCGACACCGTCCTGGAGTGGGCCACCGAGGTCCACCCCGAGGACGAACCCACCACCGCCGAGCTCCTCGCCGAGGCCGGGTGGCAGCTCGACCTCGCCGGCGACACCGACGCCGCGCTCGAGGTGCTCCGCCGCTCCCGGCTGGCCGGACCCACCACGCCCGACGTCCGCTGCTCGATCGTCGCCGTCCTGCTCGCCGACGACCGGGTCGAGGAGGCCAGGGCCGAGGCCGACAACATCCGGCGCTCGCGGCCGGCCGTCGTCGACTGCGACGCGATGGCCCAGGTGTGGGAGACCGCCGGCGACCTGGAGCAGGCGCTGCGCTGGACCTCGATCGGCCTCAACCGCATCGACCTGGACGCCGACGACGAGATCGACGTCGAGGCCTCCACCGACCTGCTGCAGACGCGGGCCCGGGTGCGCACGGCGATGGGCCTGCCCCCGGAGTGAGCCCGGGAGCAGGCGCCCGCGCTACTTCTTGGACTTCTTCCAGGCCTTGCGGGCCTTCTTTGCGTCCTTGCGGGCAGCCTTCGCGGCCTTCTCGGCGCGCTTGCGCTCCTTCTTCGAGCTGCTGCCCTTGATCTTGGCGACCAGCTTCTCCAGCTTGGACTCGGCCTTCTTGACCTTCTTCCTCGTGGCGGTCTTCGCCATGCTCGCGCTCATCTTCTCGAAGACGTCGTGGAGAGGACACCCTGCCTGATGGAGATCAGTCATGCACAACGGGTCGGGCGACGCCGGACACGGAGCTTGCCCACGAGATCAGTCGCCCCCACCACCGGCCCCGCCGTCCGCACCGCCGTCCGCCCCGCCGTCGCGCCCGCCGTGGTGGTGCCCGGTGTCCGCGCCGCCGTCGGACCACGTGGTGCTGCCGCCGTAGGCGGCGCCGCCGGCGGTGCCCCGTCCGGCCGTAGGCCCCGTGGCCCGGCGCCGCTGGTTGGACCGGACCAGCACGACCAGCACCACCAGGACGACGACGACCGCGATCAGCTTCCCCATGGCGCACACCCTGGCGGGTGGGCGACGGGCGCGCCAGCACGGTAGGAACCCACCGTGGCCCCTCCCCTGCTCCTGCTCGACGTCGACGGCGTGCTCAACGCCCTGGACCGCGGCGACGCCCCCGACCGGGTGCGCGGCACGTTCGCGGGCTACCTGCTCTCCTGGGACCCGACCGTCACAGCGCGGCTGGCCGACTGGCACGCCGAGGGGAAGGTCGAGCTGCAGTGGCTGACCACTTGGGCGTCCCGCGCCGACGAGATGCTCGCCGAGCCGATGGGCCTGCCGCAGGGGTTGCGGGTGCACGAGCGGCCGGACGGCGAGGGTCCGTCGGGCTACACGAGCAGCCTGGGCGGGGCGCCGAACTGGTGGAAGCTGGGCGCGGCGAAGGCGGTCGTCGAGGAGGACCCGGACCGGCGCACTGTGTGGATCGACGACGACCTCGCACTGCAGGCCGACGACGTCCAGGCGTTCCTGGCCGAGAACCCGCAGGTCTACGTCGTGGCGCCGGACCTCGCGACCGGCCTGACCCACGGCCACCTCGACGCGGTGGAGACCTGGCTGGCGACCTGACCGGTCACCCGGCGGTGCGCTGCAGGCAGACGACGGTGTGGTCGTCGCTGCGCCGGCCGCTGCCGCCGAACCGCATGCTCGCCGCGGCCACGCCGTCGACCATCCTGCGGGCGTCGTCGGACCCGGTGGCGCCGACCGAGGCCACGATGCCGTCGACGCCGAACTCGGTGCCGGCGGCGTCCCGGGCCTCGGTGACCCCGTCGGTGTGCACCACCAGCACGTCCCCGGAACCCCACGCGCAGCGCTCGGTGCGCCAGGTCCGGCCGAGCACGATCGACGACAGCAGCGGCCCGGTCGTCGCCAGCTCCGACCGCAGTTCCCCGCCGCGGAACACCAGCCCGGACGGGTGGCCGGCGTTGGCGTGCTCGACGGTGCCGGTGGTGGGGTCGGCGACGGCGACGAACGCGGTGGCGAACCGGCCGGGTGGGTCGTCGGCGAGCTGCGCGCAGACCGCCCCGAGGGCGTCCCCTGGCGTGAGCCCGGTGCGGATCGCCGTCCGCAGCCCGTGCTTGAGCCGGAGGGCGAAGACCGCGCTCTCCGGTCCGTGCCCGGCGACGTCGCCGACGACCACGCCGAGCCGGCCGTCGGGGAGGGTGACGGTGTCGAACCAGTCCCCGGCCAGCACGCCCTCGGCGGGGTCGAGGCGGCCGGCCACGCAGATGCCGTCGACGGCGTCCCCGGTCGGTTCGAGCGCGGCGCGCAGGGCCGCCACGACGGGTCCGCGCTGGTCGAGGGCGTCCAGCGCCTGCTGGGTGCCGTGCAGGTCGGCGGTGAGGCGGTCCCGCATCGCGCCGACGTCGGCGGCCAGGGTCCGCACCTCGGGTGCACCGTCGGCCGGCAGCGGGGCGCTGAGGTCACCGTCGGCGACGGCACGGGTGGCGCTGGCCAGCCGCCCCAGGGGGCGACCGACGGCACGCCACAGCACGAGGCACCCGGTGCCGGCGACCAGCACCAGAGCCACCAGGGTCGCGACGACGAGGGCGGCCAACCGCGCCTGCAGGTCCGCGAGCTGGGCGGCGACGCGGGACTGCTCTGCCATGACCCACGCGTCGAGGTCGCGCTCGGCGGAGCGGATCCGGTCGAACCGTTCCCGGCCCCGCTCGACCAGCGCCACGGTGCTGGCCGACTCGACGCCGTCGGAGACGGCGCGGTCGATCTGGTCGGCGGCGTGCTCGGCCCAGGCGTCGTGCGCGGCGTCGAGGTCCTCGACCAGCGCGGGCGGTGCGTCGAGGTCGGACCAGAGGGACCGCAGCTGATCGGTCAGCTCGGGGACGGCGGCCGCCGAGCGGTCGTAGGGGGCCAGGAAACCGGGGTCGCCGGAGAGCAGGTAGCCGCGCAGACCGGTCTGCTCGTCGACGTAGGCGGTGAGCAACCGGCTCTCGGTCTGCGCCGCGCGGCCCAGCCCGTCGCGGCGCTCCCGCGCGTCGAGCACGTCGCGCTGGGTGGCCCAGACGGCGATGCCGGCGAGAACGGCCAGGACGACCACCACGGCACCGGCGAGGAGCATGCGTGCGGCGAGCCCGCGTTGCAGCAACCGGTCCGCCTCCTCCCGAATGCGTTCCGGGAGGGACCCTACCGGTGGGTCAGCCCCAGCTCCCCGCGCGGGCGGCCTCGACGTCGGGGTCCTCGAGGGTGCGGTTCCACCAGCGGGACGACGGGACCGGCACGGGCAGGCTGGCGGCCAGTTCCTCGTGCAGGTCGTCCTCACCGGGGTCGGCGCGGCGGGCAGCGGCGATGCCGGCCTGCACCATGACCGCCGCGAGCCCGACCATCAGCCAGACGACGGCCAGGCCGCCGAGGGGCGGGACGAACGTGCCGACCAGCAGCGGTGCCACCACACCCCACAGCAGGGCGCGGGTGGAGAAGGTGTCGTGCGGTCGGTCCACGGGGTGCTCCTGGTGACGGGCGGGTCCCACGTCATCGGGGCCCGCCCGTCACCGGTTGAGCCGGCCTCACCCCTGCGGGTCAGAACTCCTCGTACCGGGTGGGGTCCTGGTCGTAGGTGCGGCCGTCGGGGCGGCCCAGGGCGGTGATCCGGGCGACCTCGTCGTCGGTGAGGGCCAGGTCGGCGGCGGCGAGGTTCTCGGCCTGGCGCTGCGGGGAGGCGGCCTTGGGCAGTGGGAGCGCGCCGAGGGCGATGGACCAGGCGAGGGCGACCTGCGCCGTCGTCGCGTCGTGGGCCCGGGCGATCTCGGTGAGGACGGGGTGCTCCAGCAGGTCGTTGCCGCGGCCGAGCGGGGTCCAGGCCTCGGTGATGATGCCGTGCTCGGCGCCGTAGGCGAGGAGCTCGGCCTGCGGGAAGTAGGGGTGCAGCTCGATCTGGTTGACCTGCGGCAGCTCGCCGGTCTCGGCCTGCAGCCGGTCGAGGTGCTCGGGCTCGAAGTTGCAGACGCCGATGGCCTTGACCAGGCCGCGGTCGCGGGCCTCGATGAGCGCGCCCCAGGCCTCGACGTACTTGTCGACGCCCGGGTTGGGCCAGTGGATGAGGTACAGGTCGAGGACGTCGAGGCCGGTGCGGAACAGGCTCTCCTCGATGGTGGCGATGGCCTCGTCGTGGGCGTGGTGCCGGCCGGGGAGCTTGGAGGTGACGACCAGTTCGTCGCGGCGTCCGGAGTTGCGCACCGCGCGTCCGACGGCGCCCTCGTTCTCGTAGTTGAACGCGCTGTCCAGCAGGGTCCAGCCCCCGTCGATGGCCTGCTCGATCGCGTGCACGCCGGCGTCGCCGTTGAGCCGGTAGGTGCCGAAGCCGAGGGCGGGCAGGGTCAGGCCGCCGTGCGCGGTGAAGGTCTGCATGCCGCCGAGTCAACCGGGGTGTGCACGGCCCGGCACCCTGTGGACGACGGAGGCCCCGTGTCGGCCGGGCGCGGCACCCTCCCGGCCATGACCTCTCCCCTGCACCGCTCCGTCCCCGTCACCGACGCCCGCGCGCTCACCCAGCGGTGGCGCGGGCTGATCCAGAGGTTGAAGGCACCCGAGTCCCGGACGTTGTGCCTGGCCTGGTTGCTGCCCGACGGCACGATGGCCGAGCTGGTGGTGCCCGTCGACGACATCCCGGTCGAGCCCGACCGGCTCATGATCGGTCACCTGCGCGGGCTGCACGACGAGGTCGCCGGACAGGAGGGTGTCCCGCCGGAGCAGCTGCACCTGGCGATGTGCCTGGAACGCCGCGGGCCGGCCCACCTCACGCCCGACGACCACGCCTGGGTCGCCGCGCTGTCGTCGATCCTGCGCGACCGCGAGGGGCTCGACTGCAGCGTGCACGTCGCCGCTGACTTCTGGGTGGTGCCGGCGCTGCCGCGGGTCAGCTGGTGAGCACGCGGACGGGGTCGCCGCGCATCCAGGCGGCGACGTCCTCGACGGCCTCGGGCCAGAACACCTCGAAGGTGTCGGCCGTGACGTAGCCCAGGTGCGGGGTGAGGACGGCGGTGCGCAGCTCCCGCAGGGGGTGGTCGGCCGGCAGCGGCTCGGTGTCGTGGACGTCGAGCCCGGCGCCGTGGATGCGGCGGGCGCGCAGCGTCTCGACGAGGGCGGTCTCGTCGACGATCGGGCCGCGGCTGGTGTTGACCAGGACCGCGGTGGGCTTGAGCAGGCCGAGCTCGCGCGCCCCGAGCAGACCGCGGGTGCGGTCGGAGAGCTTGAGGTGGACCGACACGACGTCCGACATCTGCAGCAGGTCGTCCAGGTCGACCCGCCGGGCACCGACCTCGGCCGCGCGCTCGTCGGTGAGGTTCGCGCTCCACGCGACGACGTCCATGCCGAAGGCGAGACCGACCTTGGCGACCCGGGAGCCGAGCTTGCCCAGCCCGAGCAGGCCGAGCGTGGCGCCGTGCAGGTCGAGGCCGACGGTGTGCTGCCAGCCGCCGGCCCGCAGCGCGGCGTCCTCGACGGGCACGTTGCGGGCGACGGCGAGGATGAGCGCCCAGGTCATCTCGGCGGTGGCCGGCTCGTGCATGCCGGTGCCGCACACGGTGATGCCGAGGTCGCGGGCGGCGTCCAGGTCGATGGCGGCGTTGCCCATGCCGGTGGTGACCAGCAGCCGCAGGTCGGTCAGCTGCTCCAGCACCGGGCGGGGGAACGCGGAGCGCTCGCGCATCGCCACCACGACGTCGAACCCGCGCAGCCGGCGCACGAGGTCGTCGCCGGTGACCGAGTCGGTGAAGGCGACCACCTCGGCGGGTTCGGGCAGCTGCGACCAGTCGGCGAAGCGGGCGGCGGCGTGCTGGTGGTCGTCGAGGAGCGCGATGCGGTGCACGGCGTCCGGTCTACCCCGTTGCGTCGACTGTCGCCTCGTGGCTCGATGGATCGACTCCAGGAGGATCTCCATGATCGGCGTCGACATCGACGAATTGCGCGCAGAGCTCGACCGGTACCTCGCGCTCGTCCGCGACGGCAGCGCCGTCCTGGTGACGGAGGACGGGGCGCCGGTCGCGCGGATCGTCCCCGTCGACCCTGGGAGCGCGTTCGAGCAGCTGGTGGCCGAGGGCGTGATCGAGCTGCCGACGGCGCCGAAGCTGTCGTCCATCGAACCGGTGACACCCGCCGACCCGACCCTCCGGCTCTCCGAACAGGTGATCGCCGACCGTCGGTGACCTCAGGTCGTGAGCTCGGCCCGGCGCGCCCGGATCAGCCCGGCCAGCCGCTCGGTGGTCGGTCCGTCGAACCCGATCTCGCCGACCAGGTCGATCCACGGTTCGGCAGCGGCCACGATGCGGTCGAGCGACCGGGTGATGGCTCGTTCCGGCAGCCCGAAGCGGGCCGCCGCGTCGAGCCACCAGCGGCGGCCGAGCTTGCCTGCGCGGCCGTAGAGGTCCAGGGCCATCGGGTCCGACCAGCTGGCGTAGGGCTGGGTGCAGAGCAGGTCGTAGGCAGGGGTGACCTCCCACAGCCCGGCCGGGGTCTGCCGGACGGAGAGGTTCTTGCCGTGCAGGTCGCCGTTGCCGATCAAGTAGCTGAACGCAGCGATCTCCAGGATCCGGCGCAGCGCGAGCGGTCGGGACCCGCCGCCGTCCTCGACCACGCCGGCCAGCCCGTGAGCGGCCTCCTGCATCGAGATCCGGTACTTCGCGGCCGGGTAGCGACCGAGCACCTGGCAGGCGTCCTCCTGCGCCAGACGGAGAGGCGGGCCGGGCACCCGGTCGAACCTGCTGACCAGCAGGCCAGCCCGTCCGCCGGCGTCGTGCAGCAGCCGGTGCTCGGGGACGAGCAGCCCGCAGTCGGCGGCCATGCGGAGGAAGAAGTGCTCGTTGCTGACCAGGTTCGGCCACCCCGGTGGGTCGAGCTTGAGGATGGCGGGGCCGGCCGTGGTCCCCAGCGGGGTCGAGACCACCGCGGCCGAGACCTTGACCTGGACACCGGGCAGGGCGACGCGGTCGAGGCCGCCCGGGGTGGTGGCCCGCTCGAACAGGGCGGCGAAGTCGGCGGTCCGTGACGCCGACGGGTCCAGCAACGGAGGCGGGTCCTGGGGCTCCTCCCCCGCGGGCACGACCTGCACGTCGCCGATCGCGTCGGCACCGACCAGGAGGAGGAGGGTGAGCTGGTCGTCCGTCGAGGTCCGGGCGCTGGCCGTCAACGCCTGCAGCCGAGCCCCCTCGGGGAGCAGGCCGGCGAAGAACGGCGGAACGGCGCCCGCGGTCGCTCGGACCGGTTCCGCGCCGAGCGGCAGGGTCGTCGCGACCGCAGCGCTGTCGTAGCCAGGCCTGTAGGTGAAGACGACGTCGTCGCCGTCGCGGGTCAGCTGTCCGGCGAGCTGACCTGCCTTGTGGACGTCGGCGACGGCGACGTCCCGCAGGTCGGTCACCGGGGGTCCCGGGCCCGGTCGAGCAGGAGGACGTCGGGGGCGCGGAGCAGTGCGGGTCGCGGACCCACGCCCAGCCCGAGACCGAGGGCAGCGAGGACGTCGAGGGCGATGGAGAGCCCGACGGACTCCTTGCCTGCCTCGAGCGCGCGGACCGATGACAGCCCGACCCCGGAGAGGTCGGCGACGTCGCTCTGGGTCAGGCCCAGCTGCAGGCGGCGGTCCCGGACGACCTCGCCGGCCGCGGCCAGGCTGCCGGTGCGTCGGTCCGTCCTGCGTCGGGGAAGAGCCACCACACCACCTCCTGTCGTCGTCCTGGCGACGATAGCCGCCGGAGGACCTCGACAACAGGCATCGGCACATTCTTGTCGTTGCTTGAACGACGACAACTGTCGAACACGATGCGTGTGGACGCTCGATCGCCCGTGTCGTCGCCGTAGCAATGACAAGACCGGACGGGGCGCCCGTCAGCCGGCGATGATCTCCAGCGGCACCGACCGGGTGCCCCACTCCGCCCAGACCGCCATCTCCGGCTCCTCGGTCACCCGGAAGCTGCTGCTCCGGGCCAGGAACTCCTCCAGCGTCAGCCGCATCATCATCCGGGCCAGCGGGGCGCCCGGGCAGCTGTGCGTGCCGCGGCCGAAGCTGATGTGGTCGGTGATGTTGGGCCGGTCCAGCACGAAGGAGTCCCCGTCGGGGAAGACCTTCTCGTCGCGGTTGGCCGAGGTGTAGACCAGCGCGACCGGGTCGTGCTGGCGCAGCTGCTGCCCGGACAGGACGACGTCCTCGCGGGCGGTGCGCGCCATGCCGCGGTAGGGCGAGTACAGCCGCAGGAACTCCTCGACCGCGGCCGGGATGCGGTGCGGCTGCGCGCGCAGCAGGTCCTGCAGCTCGGGGTCGCGGCTCAGGTGCACGAACATCGTCCCGGTGAAGACGCTGGGCGCCACCATCCCGGTGACGATCAGCTGCCGCACGCAGCCCAGCACCATCGGCGCCGGCAGCGGGCCGCCCTCGTACCGGGCCGCCAGCAGCGCGGCGGTCAGGTCCTCGGCCGGGTCGAAGGAGCCGTCGGCGCGGGCGTCGATGATCTCCTGCGCGATCTCGTACAGCCGGCCGCTGAGGCTCTTCACGGTGTCGTGGTCGAGCACCTGGATGGCGTCGACGTAGGTGCCGCTGACCCGCTTGATCTCCTCGGAGGTCTCCGGGGCCAGGTTGAAGAACTCAGCGAAGACGTGCGCGGGGAAGACGTGCGCGTACTGCTTGCACACGTCGACAGTGCGCTGCTCGAGCAGCGGCTCCAGCAGCCGGACGGCGACCGCGCGCACCCGCGGCTCCAGCGCCCGCATCCGCGGCGGGGTGAAGAACTGGTTGATCACCCGCCGGTAGGCAATGTGCTCGGGCGGGTCCAGGTGCAGCGGCGGCCGCACCCCGGTGAACGCGAAGGCCGGCACGGCGTTCTGCCGTGAGGTGGTGAAGTGCTCGATGTCGGTGATGACCGACAGCACCTCGTCGTAGCCCAGCGCGGCCCAGAAACCCCCGTACTCCTGGCTGCGGGCCAGCGGGCAGCGCGGCCGCAGCTGCGCGAACTCCTCGTGCGCGCTGGTGAAGGTCTCCCCCGGCCGCACCGGGTCGAAGTCGTGCTCGAGCCTGCGGGCTTCGGTGGCGGGGTCCACGGCGATCTCCTCCGGGCTGCGGTCGACGGTCGCGGACCACCCTGGCAGGCATCGCCCAGTTTCGCCAGGTCCTTGACGCGCGTTCTCAAAACGGCAAACATGGCCGCACCCCGCCCTGGTGACCCCTGTCACCGCGGGGCACGGACCGGCCCCGCCACCGAAGAGACAGGTCGACGCGATGCAGCCCGACGCAGCCTCAGCCCCCGCGACCCCCGTCGTGGAGGTGAACAACCTGGTCAAGCGCTTCCGCCGTGAGGACGGCGCGCTCGTGCACGCCATCGACGACGTCACGATCACCGTCGACCCGGGCGACTTCGTCGTCCTGCTCGGGCCCAGCGGCTGCGGCAAGACCACCCTGCTGCGCGCCATCGCCGGCCTGGAGACGCCCGACAGCGGTGAGGTGCGCATCTCCGACCGCACCGTCTACTCCTCGGCGCAGGGCGTCGAGGTCCCGCCGGAGCGGCGCGACATCAGCATGATCTTCCAGAGCTACGCGCTGTGGCCGCACATGACGGCGTTCAAGAACGTCGCCTACCCGCTGCAGAGCCGCCGCGGCCGCAAGGTGGGCAAGGACGAGATCGCCCGCCGCGTCCGGCAGGCCCTGGAGCTGGTCGGGGTCGGCGAGCTGGAGGGCCAGTACCCCGGGCAGATGAGCGGTGGCCAGCAGCAGCGCATCGCGCTGGCCCGGGCGCTGGTCAACAACGACGACCTGGTGCTCTTCGACGAGCCGCTGTCCAACGTGGACGCCAAGGTCCGCGAGCAGCTGCGCTTCGAGCTGGTCTCCATGCAGCGCGAGCTCGGCTTCTCGGCCCTGTTCGTCACCCACGACCAGGTCGAGGCCATGGAGCTGGCGCACAAGATCGCCGTCCTGGACCGGGGCAAGGTCGTGCAGTACGGCACCCCGCAGGAGATCTACCGCCGTCCGGCGACCCGGTACGTGGCCGGCTTCATCGGCGCGATGAACGAGTCCCCCGGCCAGGTGGTCGGCGTCGACGGGGACGCGGTGACCGTGCAGACCGAGCACGGCCGGGTCACCGGCCGCGCGCACGAGACCCGGCACGCCGTCGGCGACCGGGTCGCCGCGCTCTGGCGCCCCGAGCACGGCGCGCTGCACCCCGAGGAGCCGACCGCGCCCAACCGCTGGCCCGGCGCGGTGAAGGCGGGGTTGTTCGTCGGCTCGCACACCGAGTACGTGGTCACCCTCGCCGGCGGCGACGTCCGGCTGTGGAGCCCGCGCCCCGACCTGGTCGCCGTCGACGCCTCCGCCTGGGTCTCGGTCGACGTGGACGACGTCCTGGTGCTGCCCGACGGCACGCCCCAGCCGCAGGACGCCCCCGCGGACGAGCTGGCGGCGGCGTCGTGACCGCCACCCTCGAGCGCCCCGCCCCGCCGGCACCCATCGCGCCGGCCCGGCGCCGCCGGCGGCTGCCCGGCCCCTTCGACTCCCTGACCCTGCTCATCGCCGCGGTGCTCATCGGCATCGTCGTGGTGCCGCTGGGCCGGGTGCTGGTGCGCATGTTCTGGGTGGACGGCGCGCTGACCCTCGACCCGATCCGCCGCACCCTGGCGCTGCCGGGCCTGGGCAGCATGCTGCTGGACACCCTCATCCTGGTGGTGGCCAGCTCGGCGCTGGCCTTCGTCATCGGGGTCGCGCTGGCCTGGCTGAACGAGCGCACCAACGCCCGGATGGGCCTGCTCACCGATGCGCTGCCGCTGCTGCCCTTCCTGCTGCCGCCGGTGGCCGGCGCGGTCGGCTGGACGATGCTGCTCTCCCCGCGCGCCGGGCTGGCCAACAGCTGGCTGCGCGACCTGCTCGGCCTGGTCGGCATCGACCTGCGCGAGGGTCCGTTCGACATCAACTCCTGGTACGGGCTGATCCTGGTGATGGCGTTCTACGCCGTCCCGTTCGTGTTCATGAACGCCTCGGCCGGGCTGCGCAACCTCGACCCCGCGCTGGAGGAGGCCTCCCGGCTGGCCGGGGCGAGCACGTGGCGGACGCTGCGCACGGTCACCCTGCCGGCCACCGCGCCGAGCCTGGGCGCGGGGTTCCTGCTGGCCGTCTGGTTCGGCATCGGCATGTTCAGCATCCCGGCGATCATCGGCGGCCCGGCCGGCATCGACGTCATCTCGGTGCGGATCGTGGACCTGCTCACCTTCACCTTCCCGCCGCAGACCGACGTCGCGATCGGGCTCTCGGGCTTCGTCGTCGTCTTCGTCGGGCTGGCCTACTGGCTGCAGATGCGCATCCTGCGGCGCGGCCGGTACGCCACCCTCGGCGGCAAGGGCGCGCGCGCCCGCACCCTCGACCTCGGCAAGGCCAAGTGGCCGGCCCGCGTCCTGGTGCTCGGCTACGTCTTCGTCTCCACCGTGCTGCCGGTCATCGCGCTGGTGCTGGTCTCGCTCAACGGCTTCTGGACGCCGAACATCCGCTGGGACAACCTGAGCTTCACCGCCGTCACCACCGCGGTGTTCGACGACCGGACGACGCTGACCGCGCTGGGCAACAGCCTGGGCCTGGGCCTGGTGGGCGGGCTGATCGGCATCCTCGGCGCAGCGATGATCTCCCTCTACGTCGCCCGCCGGCGGACGGCGCTGGCCCGCGGCATCGACGTCGCGGTGAAGATGCCGGCCGCGGTGTCGAACATGGTCATCGCCGTCGGCATCCTGCTGGTGCTCGCCGGGACGCCGTTCTTCCTGTCCGGGACGCTGCTGATCCTGCTCATCGGCTACCTCGCGCTCTACCTGCCGCAGGCCTCCATCGCCGCGGACGCCGCCGTCAGCGGGGTGGGCAAGGAGCTGCCCGAGGCCTCGGCGGTGTCCGGTGCCCGCCCGGCCCGGACGTTCGGCCGGGTCTACCTGCCGCTGATGGTGCCCGGGCTGGTGGCCGGCTGGGCGCTGCTGTTCATCCGGATCGTCGGCGACCTGACCGCCTCGGCGATCCTGGCGGGGACGGCGAACCCGGTGGTCGGCTTCCGCATCCTCGAGGTGTTCACCAGCGGGTCGTTCGCGCTGCTGGCGTCGCTGTCGACGGTGCTGGTCGCCATCACCGCGACCGTGCTGGTGCTGGTGCTGGCCTACACCCGCCGGATGAGCAAGCTCGGTGTCAGCGCCGGCGTGGGCGGGGTGAAGTGACCGCCGCGGTCGCCCCCGACGTCCGGACCACCCCGGAGAGCCTGCTGCTGACCTTCTTCGGCACGCACGTGCTCGGCCGCGGCACCCGGGTCTCGGTGGCCGGCGTCGTCGACGTGCTGCAGCGGGTCGGCACACCGGCGCCGGCCACCCGGTCGGCGCTGACCCGGATGGTGTCCAAGGGCCTGCTGGACAGCCGCCGGGTCGGCCGCCACGCCTACCTCGGGCTGACGTCCCGCAGCGAGCAGGTGCTGCAGGACGGCGGCGCGCGGGTGTGGCGCACCGGGGCGGTCAACCGGTTCTGGGACGGCCGCTGGACGCTGCTGAGCTTCTCGCTGCCGGGGTCGTGGCAGCGGCAGCGGCACGAGCTGCGCGCCCGGCTGGTGTGGGCGGGGTTCGGTCCGGTGCAGGGCGGGCTGTGGATCGCGCCGGGCACGGTCGACGTCGTCCCCCTGCTGGCCGGGGCCTCGGCCGCGCCGTACGTGCGCTCCTTCGTCGCGACCCCGGGCAGCGGGGACGACGTCCCCGCGATGGTCGCCGCCGCCTGGGACCTGGACGCCATCGCCGAGGGTTACCGCGGCTTCGCCGACCGGTGGGACGGCGGCCCCGCCGACCGCGCGCACACCGACCCGCTGGCCCGGCAGCTGCTGCTGGAGACCGAGTGGCTGCAGCTGGTGCGCGCCGACCCGCGGCTGCCGGTGGAGCTGCTGCCCGGCTCGTGGCCGGCCGGCCCCGCCCAGGAGCTGTTCCACCGGCTGCACGCCGCGGTCGACCCCGCCGCCCGGGCGCTCGCCGCGCAGCTGCTCGACACCCTCCCGGAGGACGCCCCGTGACCGACGACTTCGACCCCACCGCCACCGACCACCCCGAGGAGGCGCTGGCCGTCTACGCCGACCTCCGCGCACGGTGCCCGGTCGCGCACAGCAGCGCCTACGGCGGGTTCTGGGCGCTGACCCGGCACGCCGACGTCGCGGCCGCCGCCAGCGACCCGCGCACCTTCATCTCCTCGGTGCGCGCGGTGGTGCCCAGCGACCCGCGCGGCCTGCGCCGGCCGCCGCTGAACTACGACGCCCCCGCGCACACGCCCTACCGCCGCGCGCTGGACCGCACCCTGCAGCGCTCGCGGATCGACCGGCTGGCACCGCGGCTGCGCGAGCACGCCGCCCGGGAGCTGGCCCCGATGCTCGCCCGCGGGTCCGGCGACGTGGCGCAGGAGTTCGGCGCCCGGTTCCCGGCGTGGGTGACCACCGAGTGGCTCAACCTCTCCCCCGACACCGCCCCGGTGCTCGCCGACACCGCCACCCGGTGGGTGCAGGCGTGGCGGCGGATGGACGGCCCGGTGGTCAACGCCGCCAGCGAGGCCATGTACGACATGGCCCGCGCGCTGGTCGCCGCCCGCCGGGACCGGCCGCTGCCGGTGGAGGAGGACCCGGCGAGCTCGCTGCTGGCCGAGCGGCACCAGGGCGAGCCGCTGGAGGAGGAGCAGCTGGTCGGCGCGCTGCGGCAGAGCCTGGTGGTCGGCATGGTGGCCCCGCCGATCCTGCTGGGCTCGGTGTGCGTGCACCTGGCCCGCGACCGGGAGCTGCAGGACCGGCTGCGGGCCGACCCGTCGCTCGTGCCGGCCGCGGTCGAGGAGTTCCTGCGGCTCTACACCCCCTACCGGGGGTTCGCCCGGACCGTCGCGCACGACGTCGACCTGCACGGACGCCGGATCTCCCCCGGTGAGCCGGTGACCCTGGTCTACGCCGCGGCCAACCGCGACCCCGACGTCTTCCCCGACCCCGACGCGTTCGTGCTGGACCGGCCGAACATCTCGGCGCACCTCGCCTTCGGGCGGGGCCGGCACCACTGCGCCGGCATGCCGCTGGCCCGCCTGGCCCTGGCCGTCGCGCTGGGGACCCTGCTCACCGCCACGACCGGGTTCGACCTCGACGGCCCGCTCGAGGGCGCCCGGATGCCCGAGATCGGCTACGTGTCGGTCCCGCTGCGCCTCACCCCCGCCCACCCCTGAAGGACCCCTGCACGTCCATCCCGGAAAGGACACCCCATGCGCAGCACCCGCCGGAGCACCGCCGCTCTCGGTACCGCCACCGCCCTGCTCCTGCTCGTCGCCGGCTGCGGCGGCGGCTCGGAGGAACCGACCTCCGACGTCGCCGCCCCGACGCTGGCCGACAGCGAAGAACTCGACCAGCTCGTCGCCGAGGCGCAGCAGGAGAATTGCCTGACCCTCTACGGGGTGCCCGACGAGGCGGCGCTGCAGACGCTGACCGATGCGTTCACCGCCGAGTACGACATCCCGGTGTCGGTGGTGCGGCTGGTCTCGGCGGACCTGACGCAGCGGTTCTCCACCGAGGCGCAGGCCGGGGCGCCGGCGGCCGACGTCATCCTGCTCACCAACTCGCCGTTCTACAGCCAGGCCTACGACAACGGGTGGCTGACCCCGATGGACCAGGCCGACATCCCGGCCTTCCCGGGGGACTTCCCCGAGGGCTTCACCGCCGACGACGGTCGGACCCCGATCGTGCAGCTGGTGCCGACGTCCATGGTCTACAACCCCGACCTCGTCTCCGAGGCGCCCGACTCGTGGGAGGCCTACGCCGACCCGGCGTTCAGCGGCGAGCTGCTGTTCGCCGAGCCGACGTCGTCCCCGGCGAACGTGGCGTTCTGGCAGCTGATGCGGGAGACCTACGGCGACCAGTTCCTGCAGGCGGTCGCCGCCAACCAGCCGTCCTGGTACAACTCCGCGGTCCCGGCCACCCAGGCGGTCGCCGCGGGTGAGGGGTCGCTGGGCTTCCCGGGCGTGACGCCGATCGTGAACAACCTGAAGTCCGCCGGCGCGCCGGTGGAGCTGGCCCAGCTCTCGCCCACCACGGGCCCGGAGATCGCCGTCGGGGTCACCGCCGACAGCCCGTGCTCGGCGGCCGGCCGGCTGTTCGCCAACTACGTGCTCAGCGAGGAGGGCAACACCTACCTCAACGAGCTGACCGGGGACATCTCGCCGTTCAGCTCCGACGCCGAGGACTTCGTCCGCCCGGAGCAGGTGCCGGCCGACCAGGCGGAGGAGATCCGGCAGCTGCTGGGGGCGCCCTGATCCCGGTGCCCGCACCCGTCCGGGGCAGTCGCCCGGGACGGGTGCGGGCACGGCGGGTGAAGATGTCGCCGATGGACGTCGAGGAGAACGAGCCGGCGGGCGGCCCGGTGGACGCCGAGGTGGTGCTGCGGCCGGAGAGCCTGGTGCTGACCTTCTTCGGCGCGCACGTGCTGGGCCGGCCGGTGATGGTGGCGACGCCGAGCCTGATCGACGCGCTGGGGCGGGTCGGGGTGTCCCCCCACGCCACCCGCTCGGCGGTCGCCCGGATGGTCAAGCGGGGCCGGCTGGTGAACCGGCGGCACGGCCGGTCGGTGTACCTGGGGCTGACGCCGGAGTCGGTGGCAGTGCTGGAGGACGGCTACACCCGGATCTGGCGGACCGGAGCGGTGAACCGGCACTGGGACGGCATGTGGACGCTGCTGGCGTTCAACCTGCCCGACGCCTGGCAGCGCCAGCGGCACGAGCTGCGGACCCGGCTGCTGTGGGCCGGGTTCGGCCCGCTGCAGGGCGGGTTGTGGGCGGCGCCGGCGACCCCGGACGTCCCGTCCGTGCTGGCGGGGCTGGAGGCCGCGGCGCACGTGCGGTCCTTCGTCGCGCGGACGACCGGTGACCTGGACCCGGCGACGATGCTGCGCGAGGTGTGGGACGTGCAGGGCCTGGCCCGCCGGTACGAGCGCTTCTGCGCGCGGTGGGACGGCGGGGAGGCCGACCGCCGGTTCACCGACCCGCTGGGCCGGCAGCTGGCGCTGCAGGAGGAGTGGCGGCTGGCGCAGCGGCAGGAGCCCTACCTGCCGCTGGAGCTGCTGCCGACGCCGTGGCCGGGCGAGGCGGCCCAGGCCCTGTTCCACCGCCTGCACGCGCAGGTGGAGAACGAGGCCCGGGCCGTGGTGGCGCGGGACGTCCAGACCATCCCGTCAGCGCTGGAAGGCGTGCCAGACCGCTGAGATGTCCTCGTCGCCGTGGCCGGAGTCGGCGGCGTTGGAGTAGAGCGTGGTCAGCGCGTCGAGCAGGGTCGGGTCCACGCCGGGGGTCTGCGCGGCGAGCCGGACGTCCTTGAGCAGGCCGGTGACCTCGAAGGACGGGGTGAAGTCGCGGCCGATGACGGCCTTGCCCTTCATCTGCAGGTAGGGCGTGTCCACGGCGCTGCCCTCGATGGCCGACAGCAAGTCGGCCGGGTCGACGCCGAGCTTGTCGGCGAGGGTGAGCGACTGCCCGATGCCGGCGGTGACGGTGGCGATCCAGGCGTTGGCCGCGATCTTCAGCGCCGACGCCTTCGGCGGTGCGCCGACCCGGACCGTCTTGACGGAGACGGCGTCGAGCACGGGCTGGACGGCGTCGATGTCCGAGTCGTCCCCGGCGACGAGGGCGGTGAGCTTGCCCTGCTCGGCGGGGGCCTTAGTGCCGAGCACGGGGGCGTCGATGAACCGGACGCCGGCGCCGGCCGCCCGCTTCGCGAACTCCTCGGCGGCGTCGGGGCCGGTGGTGGAGGACTGCATCCAGATGGCGCCCTCGCGCATCGCGGGCAGGACGTCGTCGGCGACCGACCGCACGGAGTCGGCGTCGAAGAGCATGGTGAGGACGACGTCCGCGCCTTCGGCCGCCTCGGCGGCGGACGAGGCCGCCCGGTCACCGAACTTCTCGGCCTTCTCCGGGCTGCGGTTCCACACCCGGACGTCGAGGCCGGCGTCGACCAGCCGTTGCGCCATCGCACCGCCCATCGTGCCGAGCCCGAGCACTGCCACCGACTGCACCGTCACCTGTTCGCTCCCTCTGGTCTGCGGATCCTCAGAGGCAGTGACCGCGGGAGGCGGTGTCCACACGCCGAGCGGGGACTCTCACAGGTGCGGAAGGTCTACGAGGACCGAAGCATCGACGCATCCCGGTCGAGCTCGATGGCCGCGAGCGCGTCGAGCGCAGCAGTCTGCCGTCGATGCGCGCGGGAATCTTGGACCGCCTTCCGATGGGTGGCCCCCGGCTCCGTGGTGGCCGGCAGGTCGAGGCCGTGCACCACGCGTTCCTGGTCGTCCACCGTCTCGACCCACCTCCAGCGTTGTGCGGACTCCCGTCCAGGTCGAGTCAACCGGAGCACGTCTCTGTGTTCCACATCTTCAGGGACTGTCCCCACGTCAGCTGCACGCCGTCGACCTCCGGCCTCAGGGGGTGCACCCTGCGGCCGTGCCGACTCCCCCACCGCACCCCGGATCGTCATCGGTCGAACTGTCGGCGCGGATGCGGCGGGTGCGGAAGCGGGACAACGGGCCGGAGATGGCGGTGCGCCGGCGATTGCACGCGGCCGGGCTCCGCTACCGAGTGGCGTACCGGGTGCCGGGTCAGCGCCGGCGGTCCATCGACATCGCCTTCACCCGGATCAAGCTGGCGGTGTTCATCGACGGCTGCTTCTGGCATGGCTGCCCGGAGCACTTCCACCTGCCGCGGGCCAACTCGGCCCGGTGGGTGGTGAAGCTGGAGACCAACCAGCTGCGCGACCTGTCGGTGACCGCGCAGCTGGAGGGCATGGGCTGGACGGTGCTCCGCTTCTGGGAGCACGAGGACCCGGTCGACGTCTCCGCAGCCATCGTCCGCGCCGTACGGGGTTCATTGCCGGCCGCCGCGTCGCTGTGGATGATCGCGACATGGCGACCTGGTACCAGCGGAACGTCCCCGACGACGTCCTCGCCCGGTTGCGGGCCATCGCCCGGTCCAAGCGGTCGTCGGTGAGCGCCGTGGCGATCCGCGAGCTCGACCTGGCGTCCCGGCGGGCCGACAACGCGCAGCTGCTGGCCGCCGTCGCCGACACGGGCGTGGACGTCCCGACTGTGCTCGAGCACCTCAGGGTGGGGCGCTCGGAGTCCTGATCGTTCTCGATTTTTCAGGATCGTTGGCTGCACTGCAGGAGGACGGCGTTGCCCGCACGACCTGGAGCGGCGACCAGGTGCACCTGCCCCACGTCCGACGCGGAGATGGCGCCCACAAGGGTTGTCGAGAATCGTTCCTAGACCCAGCCACGCTTCATCGGTGGGAAGGTCGCCCTGATGTGGAGGCTAGTTGCTCCGGTGCGCTGAGATGCGCCACCCAGATCGAGACCGCATTTGCGCAACTCCCCGGCCAGCGAGCCGTCCAGGGCGTAGGTGCGATTGCTCCTGATGTTGATCTGGACGTCCCTGGCGCCGTTGTCGAGAACGCTGCTGACGGCGGCAGCGAAACCGGGTTCGTCCGGCCATCGCAGCGGACGGGGATCACGCGGGGCACTTCCCGCACCATCGTGCTGGAAGTCGAAGCCGCTGTTCTCGATTCGCTGCTGCGCCATCTCACCACCACGCCCCAGAACCCTCGCGCGGATGTTGCGCCGGACGGTCACCTCACCGAACGTCTCGCACACGATGGTGGAGGCCCCGAGCGTGTTCATGATTCGGATGGCCTCGTTGTAGCGGTCGCGCAGTGACCATTCGTCGTAATCACCGAACGGAACCAGAAATGGACCGGCCTCGCTGACGACCTCGACGTACACCAACGCGGGCCGTACCGCTCCGTCAGCGGACCGCAGACCCACAGCGTCGGACATCTGCTGCTGCTGAATCTCGACGCGACCCTTCGTCTTGACGGGCTCCTCGCTGTAGTAAGTGACGAGACGGCTCACGTGGGTCCCCTTTCGTACTGCACTCATCTCACATCGGCCCATTCGTCCTACGAGCTGACTACGTCACGGCGTACCCCTCAGCCGATGGGCCACCGCATCGCCGCCGACGCGCTGGATGAGCTCGAGGTCCCCGCAGACGACGAGCAGGTCCCGCGCCCGGGACAGCCCGACGTAGAGCATCTCCCGCGCCCGCGCCTCGTCCCGGAACCCGTTGACCGCGAGCACCACCGCCGGCCGCTCGAGCCCCTTGAACCCGAGGACGTGCCCGTAGAACAGGTCCTCGCCGTCCCAGAAGGATTCCCAGTAGGCGTCCTGCCCGGCTGCCTGCCGCTCGACCTGCACCGGGTGCCGCCGGTAGGTCGTGAGCAGCGCGACCGAGTCCGGCGGCCATCCGGCGTCGAGCAACTCGACCGCGACGTCGTCGGCCACGTCCTGCGCGTCGTCGGTCGCGCAGGGCACGAACCGGACGGGCACGCCGTCGCCGCCCAGCAGCTTCATCTGGCCCGTGGTCAGGCTGGAGAAGGTGCCACCGATCTGCTTGGTGTTGCGCAGGTTCTGCACCAGGTCGTAGCTGTCCAGCGGCACGGGTGACTGCCCCTGCCGCACGAAGACCCGCTGGCCCTCGTCGGAGAAGACGTACAGGCAGCCGTTGTCCGGGTCCCGCAGGGCGGCGAGCACGGCCGGCCACCAGGCCTGGTCGAAGTCCTGCGCCTCGTCGATGACCACCGCGTCGAACAGCTCGGCCTCCGGCAGCTCGGCCGCGCGGGCGACCATCTGCTGCGGCAGCTCCTGCTCCCAGTACGGGCTGTTGTCGTCGTCCCCGCGCTCGGCACCCCAGGCGATGCCGAGCTCGTGGAACTCCCCGACGTAGGCCGGCCGGTGCCGCGGGTTCGGCAGCGCAGACACCCGGCGACGGAGGAACTCGGCGAGCCCGCGGGAGTAGCAGAGCAGCGCCACCCGCTTGCCCTCACTGGTCAGCCGGCGAGCCTTCTCCACAGCCAGCCACGTCTTCCCCGACCCCGCTCCCCCGCGGATCTCGACCCGGTCGTGCGAGTCCAGGTAGTCCAGCAGGCGCGCCTGGTCGCGGGTGAGCAGTTCGACGGCGGCCTCCCGCTCACCGAGCTGGGCGACGAGGTCCGCCTGCGGGATGAGCGTGCCGACGAGGCAGTCGACGAAGAGCTCGACGTCCTCGGCGGTGGGCGGTTCGGGCTGGTTCTCCGCCTGCCGCAGCGCCGAGGCGATGCGACCTGCCGCCTGCGACATCTCGGACTTGTCGATGACGGCCCAGCGGGGCGCGTCCGGCGCGACGAACCCCTCGGGCAGCGTGGTGGTCGGCAGCGCGACCAGGTGCACCAGACGCGGGTTGCCGCGGGACCACCGCGGCGCGCGGTACAGGTAGTCACGCAGGGCGTACTTGCACTTCAGCGCCTGGTCGACCGGGTGGATGGCCTTGCTCGCGCCACCGGTCTGCCACCACTGGCCGTCGCGCAGGGAGACGCTGCCCCCCTTGACCTCCAGGACGGCGACGCCGTGGCCGGGCCAGGCGACGATGACGTCGGCCTCGCGGTCGGCGGTCCGGTCGGTGAAGCGTTGGTTGCAGATCATCACCGCGTCGTCGGGGAGCTGGCTGCGCAGGGCATCGACGAACAGCTCCTCGGCCCTCGACTCGAACTGCGGCTCCGCGGGGTACGTCCGCGCCGTCATGCCTGCTCCCCCGTCGACTCCGGAACTCCTCCGGACAGCATCTCAGCCGCGCTCGGCCGGCTCGGGAGGTCCGTCACCTGGCCCGGCCGGTGCGCTCGGCGCAGGGGACACAGGTGCCGCGGTACCCGGCAAAGTCCTCCGGCGCGAAGGGACGGCGGCAGCGCCCGCACCAGCGGAAAGTGCGGCGCCGGGCGCGCGCGAACTCCTCGGCCGCCTCGGCCAGCCACTCGGGCGAGCAGAGGACGTCGTCCCGGGTGAATGACCGCCCGGCCTCCCACGCCGCGGACAAGTCGTCGACCGCACTGACGGGTGCGAGCGTGAGCATCCCGGCCGCGACACCGACGGCCACCTGGGTGGGCTCGCCGCTGAGGAACCAGGTGACGTCGGCGAGGTCGGCGCCGACGCGGCGCCAGCCGGTGCCGATGGCGCGGACGACGTCGTCGTACGGGACGCCGAGGAGGTCGGCGAGGTGCTGCTCGTCGGTGGTGGGGTCGTCGACCGAGCCCCACTCGTAGGAGCAGGCGCGGCAGTGGAACGCGCCGCGGTCCTCGACGACCATGCAGCCGGCGAGCACGACCAACCCGCGGTCGGCCGCCGCGGCCAGCGCCGCGTCCGGCAGCCCCTGCACCACCGGGACGGCGTCCTCGACCCCGCAGCGCGGGCACACCCGCCCGCACACCACCCCGACCTCGTCCACCCGGCAGACCCCCGTCCTGGCCGCCCCCGCGACGACCGGAGGCGCACCGTCGCACGAGGGTCCGACAGTTCTCGTCGGAGCGAGGACCGGCGCACGGAGGTCACCAGCAGTCGTGCGTGCCCCCGACCGGCTTGGTCATGAAGCAGGTCCCGCAGACCTCGCCGTAACGGGGCTCCGCGGTCACGGTCCCTCCGCGGGGCCCGCTCGCGTAGCCGGGCAGTTCCGTCCGCGTCCCACCGGCGACGTCCACGTAGTTCTTCCCGACCCACGCCACACCCTGGCCGTTGCGGTTCAGCGCGATGTAGCTGCGGCTGTAGGGCATGAAGACCTCGTCGTGAGCCACTCCCGATAGTGCCGTCTTGACCGCGGGCCAGTCCGTGCTGGACACCCCCATGGCCGGCAGGGCGGCATCGAGGTCGGGGAAGCTCGTCCGCCCGAACCCGTCGATCTCGCGCTGGCACAGATCGCAGACCTGCTCGCCGGCAGCAGGCACCACCTCCTTGCCGAACAGGTGGCCGCACGACGTCAGGTGCGCGCGGTCACCGCCCACGATCTTCACGAGCGAGTGGGGGCGGGCGTCGGGTGCGGCTGCCATGACTCGATCGTGGCGCACTGGTACGACATCTCAGCCGTCCGGCCGGACGGGCGCACCCATCGGGGTCAGGCCCGGCGGTACAGCTGCGCCGGCTTCCCGACCGTCCCCTCCCGCACTCCAGGCACCTCGACCAGGAACGGCAGCATCGACCGCCGGAACGTGTCCGCCGAGTACGGCAGCCCGCCCAGCACCGCCTCGTGCATCACCCGCAGCTCCCGCAACGTGAACGGCTCGGTCACCAGCCCGGCCGGGTCGGGCCGCTCGCGGTAGCCGGCCCGGACATGCTCGGCGGCCAACTCGACGATCGCGTCGTGGTCGAACGCCAACCCCCGCGCCTCGGCGCACGGCCGCACCGCGACGTCGTCCGGACGTCGTTGGAGCACCGGTGCCAGCTTGACCCAGGGGACGACGTCCACGTGCGCGACGCTCAGCACCCACCCGCGGTCGTCGCGGTCGGGTGCGTCGAAGACCTGCAGCTGCGCCGGCGACCGCCCCCGCAGCCCGACCTTGTCGACCAGGCTGCGCTGCACCGCCTCGGCCAGCCTCTCCCGGGCGTGCACGAACGTGCCAGGCAGCGCCCAGGTCCCCTCCCCCCGGACCAGCACGACCTCGAGCCGAGACGACGGCCCGACCGTGAGGACGGCCGTGTCAACCGCCACCGACGGCTGCTCGTAGTCGCTGAGGGCCTTGCCTGACGAGTCCCGGTACACACGCTTGACATTAGCGCAGAACCCGTCTATTCCTTGATTAGCGCAGAATAGCGCTTACTCGAACGGGGTGGTCACCATGGTTCGTCTCCGCATCCACGTCGGGCAGGGCACGCACCGCGGCCCGCTCACGGTGTTCCCCGTCTGGACCGACGCCCCACCCCTCACCGGGCTGCTCACCGGGACCTCGGCCGCGGTCGACGTCGCCGAGCGGTCCGGGTCCCCCGCCGTCGACCAGCTCGTCGTCACCAACCGGGCCGACCGGCCGGCGCTCCTGCTGGCGGGCGAGCTGCTCGAGGGCGGTTGGCAGAACCGGACGCTGACCGCCACCACGGTGCTCGAGCCCACCGTCCCCACGGTGCTCCCGGTGCTCTGCGTCGAGCAGGGCCGCTGGGGCGGCGACGCCCAGCACCGTCGGCGGGCCCGTCGTGCACCCGTCGCACTGCGCCCGCACCTCGAGCGCGCGGACGCCCAGCACGAGGTCTGGCGGCGGGTCAGCGGCTACGGCGCCGTCGCCGGCCCCTCCCCCACCGACTCCCTCCTCGACCGGCTCGATCGGTCCCGCGGGCACGGCCTGGTCGACGGTCTCGCTCCGCTGGCCGGCCAGAGCGGGGTGCTCATCGGCATCGCCGGCCGCCCGGTCTCGCTCGAGCTGTTCGGCTCACGCCGCGCCCTCGCTGCCCACTGGACGGCGCTGCTCGACGCTGCCGTCCTCGACGCGCTCGGCCGACCGCAGGTCCGCACCACCGCCGCCCTCGCCCGCGGCTTCGCCGAGCGCGTGCAGGCGACCGACCTGGTGCCGGTCCGCGGCGCCGGCGCCGGACGGCGGTTCAGTGGTGGTGGGCGCGTCCGGGTGGACGACGTCCGCTGGCGCGACCGCACCGCGCACCTGACCGCGATCGACCTCACCCACCCCGTCCTGGAGGCGTCATGACCATGCCCCGCTCCCACCGCGTCGCCGGCGCGGTCATCGGATCCACGGTCGGTGACGCCCTCGGCGCGCCCTTCGAGTTCGGCCGCGGCGGCCAGTTCAGCGCCCGGTTCCCGACCGACGCTCGAGGTGCTGCGACCGAGATGTGCGGTGGCGGGGCGCTGCGGTGGGCGCCGGGTGAGTTCACCGACGACACCCAGATGGCGCTGCTGCTGGCGCAGTCCCTGGTCGAGCGCGGCGGGCTGGACGAGGCAGATGTGTTCGACCGGTTCTGCCGCTGGGCCGCCGCGAACCCGCCGGACATCGGCAACCAGACCCGGGCCGTCCTGGGGTCCGGCCTGCCGTGGGACCGCGCCGCGGGCGAGCACTTCGCCCGGTCCGGTCACGCCGCCGGCAACGGCTCCCTGATGCGGACGACGCCCGCCGCGGTCTTCTTCGCCCCGCACGGGCGGGAGGCCACGATGGACAACGCCCGCCGGATCTCGGCGCTGACCCACGGCGACCCGTCCGCCGGCGAGGGCTGCGCGGTCTTCCACGAGCTGGTCCGCGTCGCGCTGGACGGCGGCGACCCGCTCGCCGCCATCGACGACGCGCTCGCTGCCGTCCCGGCGCAGCACCGCGATCGCTGGGCGACGGTTCTCGCGCCGGACTGGACGCCAGCCGACGCGACCGAGACCAACGGCGCCGTGTGGCCCACGCTCGGCCAGGCCGTGTGGGCGCTGCGCGGGGCGACGTCGTTCGCGCAGGTCATGCGGCGGGTGATCGACCTGGGCGGGGACACCGACACGGTGGCCGCCGTCGCCGGCGGGCTGGCCGGGGCCGTCTTCGGCATCGCGGGCATCCCGATGCGCTGGACGTCGGTCGTGCACGGCCGGGTGCCCGGGGACGGCGACCGGCGCTGGGACCTGACCGACCTGCACGCGCTCGCCGCCGCGCTCACCGGGTCCCGGTTCACCCGGCACCAGCCGTCGGCGACCGCCCGGATCGAGCCGGTCGAGGTCGCGGACGGCGTGTGGGCCAGCGACCTGGACGGCGCCCGGCACAGCTCACGCGAGTTCGCCGTGGTCTCGCTGTGCCGCGTCGGCGAACCGTTCGGCCACGCGGTGCAGCGCTTCGCCTACCTGACCGACGACGACGCCAACAGCGAGCTGGACGCCGTCCTGACCGACGTCCTCGACGACATCCAGGCACTGCGAGCCGAGGGACGGCCGGTGCTGGTGCACTGCCACGCCGGCCAGTCGCGGACCGGGCTCGTGCTGCGGGCGTGGCTGCGGCGCAGCGAGGGCTTGACCGCGCAGCAAGCGACGGACACGGTCGCAGCCAGGTGGCCGCACCTGAGCCGGTGGAACGACAGCTTCACCGCCGCGCTCGAGCGCGTGCACTGACACGGGGAGGACGACATGCGACTGGTTGCGTCATCACAGGCGGGTGCGGTCGAACGGTTCGAGGCCATCGACCTGCTCGAACAGCGGACGGTCCTGGCCACCGCTGTGGTCCGCGAGCTGCAGAAATCCGGCGGCGAGGACATCTACGGCCGCCCGACCGCCGCGCTGAACCTGCTGCGCCGGTGGGTCGGTGAGCGCTACGAGGCCAAGGTCGAGACCCACGCGAAGGACGGCCTGGCGTCCATGGTCGTCCCCGAGGGCTACGAGGAAACCATGGCCGAGCTGAAGGACGCGACGGACATCTGCGAGGCCCTCGCCATGGCCTGGACGGCGGACACCCGCCGCGAGCTGGACGGCGACCTCGCCGAGATCCGCAGCCTGGTGGCGAGCTATGCCTGGTGAGGTGAGGGCGCTCCGCGAAGCGTGTGAACTCTGGCAGGTCGGACGGAACGTCGGCTCGTCCCTCCCCGTGGGCGGCGCCCGAGCAGAGTCCGATGGCCCGATGTGGGAGGAACACCTGTGAAGGAGGACGTGCTGGAGCAGGTCGTCGAGGACTACCTGCAGCTCAATGGCTACTTCACCCGTCACAACCTGAAGTTTCGGCCGGCCAAGACCTTCTCGGGGTACGTGGCGCAGCAGCACTCAGTGGCGAGCGATGTAGACGTCATCGGAATCCACCCAAGCCTTTCGGGGCCCGATCGAGTCCGCGTGGTGTCCTGCAAGGCCTGGCAGGCCGGCTTCTCCCCAACGGGGAAGCTCGCCGAGCTGCGCGGAGAGAAGGCCAACCCGAAGCGAGCAACCTGGCACCACTTCCGCGAGCTCTGGAAGCCTGAGTGGTCAGAGGCCTTCCGCAACGAGGTCGAAATGGCGACGGGGCAGCGCGACTTCCACTACTCCATCGCAGTCACGGCGTTGAAGGGTCCCGGATCGGGTGATCCGACGGTTGCCGCGCAGGCCTGGTCGGTGGACCCGACCATCGCGAAGCATCTGGACGGGTGCACCTTCAGTTTCCTGACGATGAAGGACATGTGGGCCCATCTCCAGGCGTCGCTCACGACCACACCCGCCGCGTCGGAGATTGGCCGGCTGGCTCAGCTGCTGCGAGCGGCGGGGGTCCAGGCCTGACCAACTGCGTCTGGCACCACCCGTTCGAACACGACCGCTTGTCAGCTAGGTCACCATTCTGATTGCCTGGGCGGCATGACGGGTGACGCACGGCCGAGCTCTGTTGTCTACGGGGTCTACCCGTTGCACGAATCGCTCTGTGTCATCGACAGGGAGCGCGCACAGGCATTGAGCGACGCAATCGCGCGGGTGAAGGAATGCACCACTGTCGGTCAGGCAATGGATCTCAACCGGGAGCTCAAGGCGACGTGGGTGCCGGGCGCGCCCGAGAGCGTGGAGGAGATGGAGGACGAAGACCTCAGTCCGGAGTCGCCCTACTCGTGGAACGACACTGGCGCCGTTCAGGACGGTGACTGGCCACCCATGCCGACCGCGCTGACGTTGGACTTGTTCGCAGAGGCCGACGACGAGGCGTGGGCTGCGCTGGGATCGCCGCCCGTGGGGGCACGACGCGTCACGACGACGCTGAACGGCGACTACCTCGAGATCGACCCGGCGCGGGAGCAGGTGCTCGTCGACGCGCTCGAGGGATTGGGCATTGAAGCCGTTCGCGACGACGCCCTCATCGCTTCATTGTCGGGAGAATGACGGCCACGTCCGCTGATGTCCTCCGACGTTTCAGCAGCCTGAGACAGCACCAACGCGACGGCACCCGGTCGCCCCACAAGCCGCTGCTGGTTCTGCTCGCCCTTGGTCGACTGCAGTCGACCGGTTCTTCGGCGGTGCCGTGGTCAGTGGCCGAGACCCAACTCGCAGAGCTCATTGCCGAGTTCGGTCCGGCTTCCCGGACATCGCCCGCACAGAGCGCCGCGTACCCGTTCACCCGGCTCCGGACGGACGCCGTCTGGCAGCTCGACCGTGACGTCGTCATGGACTCGGTCGGGCCTCTTCGTCGGGAGGGGGTCACCGGGGCCTTCGTCCCGGACATCGAGAAGCACCTCCTGTCGACCCCGGCCGCCGTCGCCGGACTGGCTCGCCTCCTCGTGGACAGCCAGTTCCCCGCCACCATCTCCGACGACGTCCTGACCGCCGCCGGCCTCGCCGAGCTGGTGGAGACGTCCATCCTCCCGCCGTCGACCCCTCGTCGGCGGGACTCGACGTGGCGGATGTCCGTCGTCGACGCCTGGGACCGTCAGTGCGCCTTCTGCGGTTACGACGGTCAGGTCGCAGGCGTCCCGGTCGGGCTGGAGGCGGCGCACGTCCGCTGGTTCGCCTTCGACGGTCCGGATGACCTGGACAACGGGTTGGCGCTGTGCATGCTCCACCACAAGCTGTTCGACCGAGGCATTCTTGGGCTCGACGACAGCCATCAGGTCACGGTTTCCGGTTCTTTCACGGCGAGGACCGAGGCGGGCCGACAGGTCTACGGGCTCCATGGCCGCCCTCTGTCTGCTCGCCCCGGCACGCCTCTTCCCGCGCCTGTGCACGTCGCGTGGCACACGGACCAGGTCTTCAAGGGCGCCGCGCTCGCCGCCTAGGGCTTGGCGGAGATTCCTCCTGCTGAGTCCAAGGAATTCAGGACGTCGCGCCATTCATCGGCATGCTGACCGGACGTCGCCCACTTCTCGACCCAGCTACGCAGCTGTGCGAGCTTCTGGGCCGTCTTGCGCTCGTCGTCGTCCCGGATCAGTGCCGAGTACCTCGGGTCCATCAGGGTGGCAGTGCCACGCGCTGCGTGCTGCGCGACGCGGTCGAGGAAGACGTCGAGCTCCCGGGCCGCGCCCACCATCCGGGCCGTGCGTTCATCATCCGTCTCCTCGGTGGGTGCGGCGCCACCGACCGAGAGGTAGCGCAGCTCCGGCGCCCACAGATCTGCGGAGAGAGGGTCGTCCTGGAGTGTCACAACGGTGCCCAGCTCGGCCTTGCCACCGCGCTTCTCCTTCAGGACCGCCACCTCGTGGACGAGCCTGATGACGTTGTCGTCGTTCATGGAGGCGCCGACCACGAACAGGTGGCGGGTCAGCAGCGTTGCTTGCAGGACCGCGGCCAGCGGGCGCTGCTCGGCGTCGTAACGAACGAACGATCGACGGTCCAGGACCACGGTGTCCGGCTCGCTGGCGTCCCCGTGCAGCTTGAGGAGCCACCGTCCCGAGTCGCCTTCTGCTTGCTCCCCCTTCGGGAGCAGCACTCGAGGCCGAGCGCCGGACGCGCTCTCGACGGCGCGTTCATAGAGGTCGTCGAAGTTCGTGGTGATCGCGTTGGCGACATCCAGGGCAGCGAGCAGTGCATGGCTGAGCGCGAACCGAGCCGGCGTGCCGATCACGTCGGCGACCCGCTCACCCAGCGAGTGCGTCTCGCCGCTCGACTTGCCGAATGCTCGCCGCAGCACCTCGGCGGCGTCCAGCGGGTTCATGCGGCCGAGGGCCCCGGCTCCACCAGGCAGGCGCACGTCCTCGGCCAAGCGCGCCAGCAGACCATTCCAGAGCGGGAGACCCGCAGCGACCCCTGTCCCGGCTCCCATGAAGAGCGCGAGCTGGCCGCGCCGTGCCAGGTCGCCCAGTCGACGAGCATCTTCCTGGAGGTGCTCGGCGAGTCCCCGCGCAGGAGCACTGCGCCGGAGAGACTGAAGAGCTGAGTAGTCGGAGGCCGCTCTCGCGACGATGACCACGTCCAGGCCGTGCAGTTCGGCTGCGTCCTGGCATGCCTTCAGCAGCTCCCCGACCACTTCACCGCGCTGACCATCGAGGCCACCGCCGTCCACCCCGAAGACGGGTACCGCCACCCTCCTCGGTCGCGCGGGAGTCAGGTGCTCGGCGCCCTGAGAAGCGATGGCATCCAGAACTTCGCGGACGCCATCAGCGACCCAGGACGGCCCTGCACTTCCTCGAGACCCGACGGCGAGCAGCCACCGCCCTGGCTCGCCGCCGGTACCCGACGCAAGTCGGGTCCATCGCCCCTGTGCATCCTCCGGTCGTGCGGCTGACCGATCCGCTTCGGACCTCCACCCCAACGCAGGCCACCACGACCTGCGAACGCCGGTGGCCCCCCGGCCATCTGTGGAGACGACGAGGTCATCGCACACGATGCCCTCGATGCTGCTGCGGACGACGAATACGTGACCAGTCACAGATCCTCCTCAGGTACCCATCGCTCATCCATGACGGCGGTCATTTCACAGGGTGGAGCGCGAGCGCTCTGAGCAGCTCTGCACCACCAACGGATGTCATCTACTCGTGCAGCATGACAACGACGATCGCACGCGGTTGCGCGCCGAACGCCGCGAACGGGTCCTGACGGAATTTGGACGCTGAGACGACCTGCGGCTGAGTGTCAGAGGCGATGCCGGATGGCGGATCGCTGAGGAGGGCGCTCCATCGCCCAGACATCCGCGTAGATGTTCTCCACGCAGGGCCAGATGCGCTCGATCCCTGCCTCCATCGAATCAATCGACTCGGCCCAATCGTCGTAGAGGACGAACTCGTGCGGAATGATCCGGCCGGACGCGTCCCTGCGACTGAGTGGATCGTCGATCCGGAAGGCAACCCGCGCCTTACCAGGTACGAACTGATTCCCATCACCTAGTCCACTGAAGGCCAGCTCGTAGTCGTGGAGTGGGTCACCGCGCCCTGCGCCGAGGAGGAACCGAAACCCCCAGGTGTGTCCCCGCGTGGCCCAGATGACGCACTCGGCGAGTGGGGACGAGGGCATCACTTCTGTGCCCTGAGGATGCGGTCCTCCACCCCCTGCTCCAGATCCATTTTGAACTGGGTCAGCATGGCGCGGAGGTGCTGGTTCTGGGCCCGGGCATGTTCGTTCACCTCCTTCAACTTTGGGCCAGCGACCTTGACCGCCGCCGCCAAGAGAGGCAGGACCTTCGCGAGGAAATCTGCACGCTTGTCGGCTTTGGCGAACTTCTTCAGGAGCTTGTCCACGCCCGAGAACTTCGCTCCGGTGAGAGCGGCAGCGATGACATCAGCACCGTCCGCCAAGGAGTCGACCACCTTGCGCGGAAGGGTCATCCGCTCCTCCCACAGCACTCGACGTTCCAGAGGCAGCAGAGAAGCGATGGGGAGGATGAGGTCTAGTCCGACACGACTGGTGACGTCGATGGCCGGACCACCTGACTGGGCAGCCCCCAGCTCGAACTTGGCTGACGAGAGCAGCATGAAGTCCTCCCCGACGGACAGCGCCTCCGGCGCCTCGACCAGATCGGCTATCGCGGACCTGAGTCTGTCCATGTCGTCTGCTGCAGTGCGGATGAGGAGGTCGCGGAAGTTGTCCACGTCCCACTCGCTGAGGAGGTCCGACTTCGACAAGCTGAGAATCCAGATCCGTGGGAACTCGACGAGCGGACCCTTGTCCCCCAGCAGGTCGGGCTTCAGTCTCACGAGCGATTGACGGAAGTTCCCGATCAGCGACTTGAGGTACCGCTCCTCTTCACCTCGATAGTCGAGCAGCTTCTGGCCATCGACGAGCAGCAGCGCGACATCGGAGCTGAGGAGGGTCCTGAACGTGTCGGTGCGACGTCGACGCTCCTCCTCGCTGTCCGGGTCCTCCTCGAACCATTCACCCGGGTAGTCGTGCCAGACCAGGTGCAGCTCGTCGAAGGGTCGCTTGCTCTGTGATTCTTGGTTGTCGTTCTTCAGCTTGATCGCGAAGTCGTACGTAGTGTTGGCGAAACGGGTCTGCGACGGCAGAGTCGAACTGTCCCGCATCCCCAGGTAGTTCTGGTAGAGGCGGTTGCCCTGCCCCGCCTTCTGCGCCACGACGTCCCACAGGTCGTTCTTGAAAGAACCTTCTTGCGTCGGCCCGAAGAAGGAGGAGACCAGAACGGTCTTCCCCGAACCTGACTCACCGAATACAGCGATGCTCTGTCGACGGATTCGAGGATAACCGGGCATGGCGCCAACCTATCCCGGCCGTCCGGACGGCGCGGCCGGGACGGACGAGCGTCGGGGTCCCACTTGGGCGCGAAGCCCGTTCTTCGATCTGCGGCCGAGGTCACACGTGCACCGGTACATCACAGAAGCTCACCGTTCCTCTTCGTAGCCGAGGTCCATCAGGCGCTGCCGGGCGACTGCAATCTCCCGACGGGAGAACAGCGATGCGAAGTCGGGGTCCACGACAGCCCATTCGACGCTGTGCTCGATCATGTCCTCCTGGTCCAGCCGCCGCAGGAGCCGAAGTGGCTCCGACCGGCCCACGATGTACTTCGCGAAGTCCACCGCACCCAGTGCGTCCAACCGTTCGCGGTACCACTCGTTCAGCAATGGGTTAGCGGCAGCGACACCCGAAGCGATCCTCGATCGGAAAGCCTCAGCCGGGTCGGGCAGCGCATCCGCAGCGTCCCGGCGGTGAGGCATCGCGGCTGACGGCGTCAAATTGCCGGACTGCACCCTTGCCGGGTCCGCCGCGATCAAGTCGGTGCCCCTGCGATGGACTGCTCCGGCCGTCTCCGCGCGCGAGACCGCGGCGGACACCGCGGACTGGATGTCTGCGCCGGCTCGACGCCACCGGTACAGGTTCCGCACAGCGGCCAGCACTGCCTCGTCGGTCATGACACCCGCATCGCGCACGAGCAGCGTCACCGCCAGATCCATCTCGGCGGGCGGGACGTGGCCGACCTTCCGAACAGCATCGTCGTCGGCCGGGACGCGGACGGTCTCCGCGGTCCGCCCGGAGATGCTGAGGAAGTCCCGGTCATCGCGGATGACGCGCAGGCCGTCGACCTGGACACGCGACAGCACCCAATCCACGTTGCCCTGGATGAGGGCACCCGCTCGGCCGATGTCCCAATCCGTCCTCAGGAGCTCTAAGAGCCGGTCCCGGTGCATCGGGGCCTCGGCCCTCAACACCCGCTCGATGTAGGCCCGCAGCGCCGGTCGGGACTCCGCCGCACCGGGCGCGAAGCCGCTGAACTCACCACGCGTGCGCCCGTAGCCGACTGCGCTCGGTAGCGGCACGGCCCACGCCGGAGGTGCATCGAAGTCGATCTCCTCCTCGATGACCTGCACCGGTGCCGACACTCGCGGCTGGGGCACGGTGGGAACTGGTTCATCAGCCACCGCAGCGTCGATGGCGGCCTTCAGACGTCGGATTGATCCGTTGCGATCACGCACCCAGGTGAGACCCCAGATGCGGTGCATCCGCCACCCGAGGCCCTCCAGGACTTGCTGCCTGAGACGGTCCCGATCACGCGCTGATTTCGCGGAGTGGTACTGGGCGCCGTCGCACTCGATACCCAGGACGTACTCACCCGGTCGCTCCGGATGCGTCACCGCCAGGTCGATGCGGTAGCCAGCGCTTCCCACCTGCGGTGTTGCCTGGTACCCCATCGACCGCACCACATCCAGCACGTCCTCCTCGAAAGGGCTCTCGGGTGCGGCGTCGCCGTCGACGGCACTGACTGCGAGGGCCGTTCGCCCACGGGCCGCGTAGTCGAGGTAGGCCTTCAAATGGGGAATCCCTCCCTGGTCCGGATCCGGGGCAGGGAATTCGTCGTTGGTGATCTGCGAGGCCCGGAACGACGAGACGACCTCTACCTTGCGACGGGCACGTGTGATGGCCACGTTGAGACGGCGCCAGCCGGACTTCTTGTTCAGAGGGCCGAAGTTCATCGTGAACTTGCCGTCGGCGTCCGGGCCGTAGCCGACGCTGAAGATGGTGATGTCCCGCTCGTCGCCCTGGACGTTCTCGAGGCTCTTCACGAAGAACCCGTCCAGGCGGTCCGTCTGGGTGAGCAGCTGACCCAGGACGGGCTCGTCAGCCGCCCGCCGCTCGAGGGCTGCGAGCACTGCGTCTTCCTGGGCGGCCGAGAAGGTGATGACACCCATCGACAGGCTCGGGTTCCGCACCACGTGGTGCAGGACCCTGTCCACGACCGCTTCGGCCTCGATGGGGTTGTCCCGCGTCGTCCCCCGCTGGTAGATGCCCTCGACCACGAAGCTCTCGATGCCCAGGTCGTCGGCTGCGAACGTTGCGCCCGGGAAGGTGTGCAGCCGGCCCTCGTACACGCGGTGATTGGAATACGTGATCAGCGATTCGTGCTGGCTCCGGTAGTGCCAGTCGAGCCCGAGGCTGGGAATGGTCCCGGCCGCCTTGGCGAGATCGAGCACCGAGCCGAAGGAGTCCGGCGCCGACTCGTCGTCCTCGGCCACGTCGTCGTCCGTCGAACCGAAGAAGTTGGTGGGCGGGAGCTGCCGCTGATCGCCGGCGACGATCAGCGCGGAGCCTCGGTAGACGCAGTTGATGGCGTCCCACGGCAGCACCTGTGAGGCCTCGTCGAAGATGACGACGTCGAACCGCATGTCGGCGGGCAGGTACTGGGACACGGCCAGCGGGCTCATCATGAAGCACGGCTTGAGCTGGCGAAGCAGTCCTGCCGTCTCGCTGATCAGTTGCCTGATCGGCTTGTGGCGGGACTTCTTCATCGCTTCCCGCTGGATGATCCCCGCAGCTGGCGAGTGGAGGGACGCCGGTCGCAGTGCGTTGCACGCGTCTACGACGTCAGCGAAGCGTTGTTCGACCAGTTGTGCGTCGAGGCCTCGAAAATGCTCGACCAGGGCATCCCTGTCTGCTGGAGTGTGCCGCTCCAGTCTGTCGTCCGACCGGACGATGGCGTCCACCCAAGCCAGCAGCACCGCTCGTTCGATGAGCGGCGCGACCTGATCGGCGGGGCGAGCCTGGTCGACGATCTCATCCACCACCTTGCCCAGCTTGACGGCGAACCACGCCCGCTGCCGGGTGTACTGCTCGAAGACAGGCACCTGGTTGAGTGCTGTGTCCGCCATCTCCTGCAGCAGCTCCACGGCTGCTACGAGGTCGGATGCAAGGTCGTCGGTCAGCTCTCGCCGGCGAGCGGGGACGAAGACCTCGACCAGCAGCGGGCGGTGCTCACTCCACGCCGTCAGCCGTCCTTCCAGTTCGGCCGAGGTGATGGTGAGGGAGTCGAGCGATTGCGCAACCACGGGCTCGGCCTTCCCACCGAGCAGCGCTCGCACCGATTCCGCCCAGGTGAGGCACCCCCCGAGGCCGGCCCAATCGGTGTCGATCCCGTCGTAGGCAGGACCGAGCTCTTCCCTGTCCGCATCGAAGGCCTCGAGGATCGCGGAGCTCGTGGCGTCCCGGTCCGCAGCCTCGACGAGGATGCTCCGGACCTCAGCCAGCGACAGATCACGACCCACGATCGTGGCCACGTGGTCGGACGCCTGCTGGACGGGGCGCAAGGCTTCGGCGAGGCCCTCCGCCCACGTGGCCAGATCGACGACCCGCAGGCCGGTCAGATGGTTGGTGAACTGTCCGAACCTTTGGTGGACCTCGCCCCAGAGCTGCGCGACGGCGTTCCTGAGCTCGGTCCCGATCGTGCTCAGCAGCGGGTCCGGCTGCCCGTGAGCGCCGAGCTGGTTGGCCAGGGCGGGGACGTCGAGGTCACGTCCCGCGATCTGGACGGCTCGTCGTGCAACTTCCAACGCGGCGCTGACGCGGTCGAAGTCCGTGTCGACGCTTCGGTAGTATGAGCCAAGGCCCGCCGCGCGGTCCTGCTCACCGTGCGACAGAGCGCGCTCTGCCTGCTGCCACGCAGCCGCCTCCTCCAGTCGCGCCCGCACGTCGGCGTTGGCCTTCCCCGTGACCGTCACGGCCTTCAACGCCCTGCGGTCGGCCCGGGCCTGGCTGGAGAAACGACCGAATCCTGTGTGCGACTCAGCAAACCGGCGATGGAGGGCATGGAGATCCAGCTCGAGGGCCGCAGGCGTGAAGACCTCGTCGATGGACGCTCGCCTCTCGCGCACAGTCACGACAAGAGTTCTCAGCACGGCCTCGGACTCGGCGAGGGCGGCGTGGAGGTGCGGGTTGAACCATTCGTTGAGCGGGCGCGCCGCCGAGGTGCCGAGAGCAGCCAGGTCGGCGAGGCGGTGCGCGACCTCCAGGCTGGGCCCATCCGCTCCGAACCCCAGATCCACCCCGAGTCGACGGGCATGCTGATCGATCTCGACCAGCCTCGGCGGCAGAGCCGTCAACCAGGCCACCAGCTGTGCGACCTCGCTCGCCACCACGGCGTCGCCGACCGCCCAGCCGAACCGGCCGTCGTCGTGCAGCCCCTCGGTCTGGACGACGAGCTCGCTCTCCAGGGCCCCGTGCCGCGGACCTGCAGTGCGCTCCAGCTCGGCCTGAGCAGCCATGAACTCCTCGACAGCCTGCTTGCGCGCCGTCAGACGGGCACGCTTCTCGCTCAGGGCTGCACCGTCCAGGCACAACCACTCGACGAGGGCGTGGCGCGGACGCTGCTCAGCCAGCGCCAGGAGGGAGATTCGACGGCGCACCGCGTCGTGCGAGCGCGGGAAGCTTCGACCGATCTCGGTGTCCACCGCGTCGACGAGGTCGACGAGCGACGATCCTGCGGCCGCGGCGGCGTGCGCCCTGCGCTGCAGGTCATCGACGTCGACCCGGGAGCCCGGCACGATGTCGAGATCTCGCCACAGGAAGTCCGGACCGGCGGTGACCGGATCCCAGACACGGCTCAGCCGTACCGCCCGATCGCGGATCTCGGCGAGTTCGTGCTCGCGTAGGTCGAGCCATCCCTCCCTGTAGGGCACGGTGACCCCCGTGTAGGCGGCCAGCTGGGTCGTCCTGCCGAGGACCTGGAACAAGGTCTGCCCGAGGAGCTCCCGCTGCTCGTTCATCGCGGCTGCGAACGCTGTGAGCTGCGTCCGGTCGGCGACGAGGGAGCTGCGTTGGGCACCGCTGAAGCCGGTCGACACCCGAGTCCGCTTGGTCAGGGCGGAGTGGAGCTGACCCGCGACTTGCTTGCGGGTCGCAGCATGGCTGTGCAGCTCCAGGATGAACGGGTCAAGTCCCTTTGCTGTCAGGCGGTTGCGGACGACGTCCAGCGCGGCGGCCTTCTCGCTGACGAACAGAACCGACTTGCCCGCCGCCATCAACTCGGCGATGACGTTGGCGATCGTCTGGCTCTTGCCCGTTCCCGGCGGGCCGTCCATCACGAAGCTCTTGCCGTCGCGAGCGGCGATGATGCAGCGCCGTTGCGTGCTGTCCGCATCCAGAATTGACATCATCTGCTCGGGTGGCAGCACCCGGTCGACGTCGTCGTAGATCGTGGTGTCGAAGGCGTAGTCCTGGCCCGAAGGTGCGTCAGGACCGAGCGCCAGCACCTGGACCATCGGGTCGGCGAGGACCGTCGCGCCGTTCTCCTGGAGGTCTCGGTAGATGGCCTCTTTGTGGAAGCTGAACGTGGTCAGCACGGCGCGCTGGGTGACCTGCATCCGGTGGTCGCCCGCGACGGCGGCTGCCACCTGCTGTAGGTAGCCCTCGACGTCCGTCGAGTCGATGTCCGCAGGCGGCAGTGCGATGCCGAACAGCTGCTCCATCACCAGACCGAGTGCCGGGTTGAGGACCACGTCGTCCTCGGTGGCGGCGAGTGTCCAGTGTGATGCATCGCCGGCTCGGCTGAGCCGCACGGGCAGCAGGAGCAAGGGGCTCTCGGCCGGCTTGTCGTCCGCGTCGACCCATGAGAGGAACCCGATGCCGAGGTACAGGCTCCAGAACCCGCGGTCCGCGAAGGTCTGCTGGCTGACCTGGTCGAGGCGCCGCAACGAAGCTGGTAGGTCCTTCTCGGACTTGTTGGTCACCTCGACGACGACGCGACCGTCCCGCGGGAGCGGCCGGTGCTCGGACTCCTCCCCCGGCACCGCGGTTCCTCGGACCGCAACGTCACCCGACCCCAGGGCCTCCCACAGGTTCGACAGGCGGCTCGGCTGCACCTCGAGCGACGCCGACTTGGTGTGCTTGAAGTAGACGAGCCGCTGACGCCGGTCGACCGCGACCAGGGCGCTCTTCCACGCCTCGAGTTGGCGGTTGAGCTTCGCCTCGGCGTCGCGCGTCAACAGCTGGGGTACAGGGCGCGAAGCTGTCATCGTCGGGTGCTCCTCGCGAGGCGGTGAACCAGCGAAACAACCAGCTCGCGGTCGTCGTCGTCCAGCATGTCGATGAGTTCGGCCAAGCCAGGGCTTGCCGTCGGCTTCGTCAGGTCCTCGACGTCGTCCGTCTCGTCGACGTCCGCTCGGTCGGCGTGGACCTCGTGCGGCAGGAGGTGCCCTAGACCGGGGGGAAGGTCCTCCGTGCAGATCAACCTGAGGAGCTGGGTGCAGCGGGTCATCGCCACGTAGAGACGGCGAAGGCCGTCGGCACCCGCGGCCGCGATGGCGGACGGTTCGACGACGTACACCGCGTCGAACTCCAGTCCTTTCACCATGGACACCGGGACGACGGTCAGCGCCCGCCCGAAGTCCTCTGCCGCACCGTCGCCGACGCGGTCAGCAAACTCCGCGGTGAGAGCCTCGTACACCTCCGCGTGGTTTTCATCAGCGACGACGACGGCGGTGGTCAGACCCGCATCGACGTCCGCGCTCGCCAGCGTCACCACAGTTGCGAGGAGGTCGGCGTCCGACTGCGCCGCCACATGGACCGTCGGTACTCCCAAGCCCTGACGGACCGAGCGGGGTACTGCGAGGTCCGGTGCGATGTGCGGTAGCAGGCCGGCTGCCAGCTCGACCACGGGGCCGGGCACCCGGTAGCCGACGGCGAGTTCCTCGATCTGCGCCGGCTGGTCGTGCAGGTGGACCGTCAGCTCCTGCCACTCATCGCGGATCCACTGGCCGGTGGCCTGGGCCAGGTCGCCGAGGAGCGTGAACGACCCGCTCGGACAGCGCCGGGCCAGCGCTCGGGCCTGCATGGGTGAGAGGTCCTGCGCCTCGTCCACGACGACGTGTCCGTAGGAGCGGCCCTCGCCGTTCAGGAGGTAGGAGAGCTCGTCGAGGCAGAACAGGTCCGCGGCCGTCCAGGGCTCGTCGTTGATCGAGGAGCGCGGCTCACGGAAGAGCAGAGCCCGTTCATCGACCGAGAGCACCCCCGCTGTCGCGTCGACCAACCATGTCTGGGTGCCATAGACGCCGCGCAGCATTTCCTCAGGTGTGAGCGTCGGCCACATCCGGTCCAGAGCGTTCGTGAAGGTGGAGAGCCTCCTCAGCGCCGGCTCGGTCGCGATGACCGCACGCCCGGCCGCCGCTTGAGCCTCCGAGTAGGCGCGGAAAGCGGCAGCCGACAAAGCCTGCCGCAGCACGTCGCGGGCCTGGTTGTGCGGAAGGCGACGCGACGCCGCGTCAGCGACGAGCTGCCGGACCTCGTCGCCCGTCAGCGACGCCCTCGCACCACCGAGCGCGAACTCGAGGTCACCATCGGCCCACCCGCGACGCGCGTCGAGCGCCCGGCGCAGCACCGCACTCATCGCGGCGCTGCCCTTGATGCGTGCTGTCTCCGGGCTCTCCGAACCAGTCGCCAACGCCTCCCCCGCGTAGAGAGACCCGAGGTCGACCTGCAGCACGTCGGATGCGTCCAGCGACGGGAGGACACCGCTCATGTAGCTGAGGAAAGCGGTGGAGGGCGCGACGACCAGGATCCCGGTCCGCCTCAGGTCGGCGTCGTTGAACGCCTGCCAGGCCGCCCGGTGGAGGCCCACGACCGTCTTGCCCGTCCCGGGCCCGCCTTGGACGACGAGCACTCCCTCCCGAGGTGCACGAATGGCGCGGAACTGCTCGGCCTGGATCGTGGCCACGACCTCGCGCATGACGCCATCACGAGACCGGTCCAGCTCGATCAGCAGGGCGTCGCTGAGCGGAGTCGGGCCGTCCGACCGGCCGGCAAGGACGTCGACTGCTGTCGATGCGGTGATCTCGTCGACGACCTGGGACAAGAGCCGGTCCTGCTCGACGAAGACCCGCTTGAGCGCGAGACCGCATGGTTGGGCAGGGCTGGCCTCGTAGAACACCTGCGCCGCCGGGGAGTGCCAACCTGCGACGAGGAGGTTCTTCGTCTCGTCGTGCACACGGCGCCGACCGATGTAGAGCGGCTCTTCGTGCGGTCGGTCTACACGACCGAAGACGAGCTGCCCGGATCCGCGCGAGTTCCGCAGGAGGTCCAACGCACGCTTGAGGGCGAAGGACGTGGCGCGGTTGCCTTCCTCGTACGTGTTGTAGGTGACCTCGACCGCGGCGAGCCCCTTGTCGAGCATCTCGTAGGCGGTGGACACGTAGGCCTGCTCGAGCTCGTGCTCCGGGTGCCTAGTCAGCGCGGCCGCGCTGACTGATGTCCCGCCCTGCAACGACTGACCTTCGACTGCGGTGCGCCCCGACAACGATCTCCCCCATGTGGCTGCGACCAACCTCGTTCCGCAACCTTGCCATCCCGTCACGACAGATCTCGATACTGAGCGCCTCCACCTCACCCGGTTGTGGCGCACGGCCCGAGGTGCGAGAAGACCGCGGACCGAAGTCGGTGGAGAATGCGTTGTCTCAAGAGGGGTCAATTCATCCACTTGCGGCCCAGGAGACGCGAGGATGGCCTTTGCCGGTTCTCGAATGCATCCGCACCAGCGAGAACGCATCCGCCTTGCCACGCCTGCGGTCGCGGCGTGAACCCCGGTCGACCGGAGGTTGGAAACCGGATTAACGCGCCCTCTGCGACTGCCGCTTCTGGCTCTTGCTGCACCAAGACCGACTAGTTCGCGGCCAGGCACCTGGCACCGCACGCATGCCTATCGCCGCTTGTGACCAGATAGTGTCGATACGTGATCACGGGGGCTCGCGAAGGCACGGCTCGACAGGCAGATGACCTGACAGGCACACGCATGGTGCCGCAGCAAGGCCAAATCGCACAGGTGCGTGGGTCGACCTGGGCAGTCACGGACGTACGCGTCCAGGGGCTGCCGCGCAGCGGAGCAGACGACGCCGTCACGGGCCTCCAGCACGCCGTCACTCTGCAATCCCTCGAAGAGGATCGGCTCGGCCAGGAGCTCCAGGTGGTCTGGGAGCTTGAGCAGGGTCGTTCACTGCGGCCAGAGCTCGGCCTGCCCGCCACGATCGACGCGGAACGCTTCGATGATCCCAGCCGCCTCGCTGCCTTCATCGACGCCCTCCGCTGGGGCGCGATCACCTCGGCTGACTCGCAGGTCGTGCAGGCACCCTTCCGCAGCGGGGCGAACGTCGAGGCCTACCAGCTGGAGCCGCTGCGACGAGCCCTTCGCGAGTCGCGGGCCAACTTGCTCCTTGCCGACGACGTCGGCCTCGGCAAGACCATCGAGGCCGGCCTGGTCGTCCAGGAGCTCTTCCTCCGTCACCGCGCTCGCACTGCGATCATCGTCTGCCCGGCCGGCCTCGCTCTGAAGTGGCAGGACGAGATGATCGATAAGTTCGGCCTCGACTTCACGATCATCAACTCCGAGACGATGCGCGAAGTCCGGCGCAGCCATGTCCTGCACGCAAACCCGTTCACGCTCTTCCCACGGATCATCGTCTCGATGTCCTGGCTGCCCGGGCAGCGTGCTCAACGACTCCTGCGCGACGTGTACGCGCAGACGGCGAAGGGTGAGGGCGCCCGTCGGTTCGCCTACGACATCCTGATCGTCGACGAGGCGCACCACGTCGCCCCGTCGAGCCCGCAGCGCGTCGACAAGCTCAACATCACGCGGCGCGGCTACGCGGTCGACTCGCAGCGCACCCACGCCGTCCGGGAGCTCGCCGAGAAGTGCGAGCACCGTCTCTTCCTCAGTGCCACCCCGCACAACGGCTACGTCGAGTCGTTCACCGCGCTGCTGGAGATGATCGACCCACAGCGCTTCGTCCGCGGGTCCCACATCGATCAGTCGGCCCTCAAGGAAGTCGCCGTGCGGCGCCTCAAGAGCACGCTGAAAGAGGCCAAGGGGTTCAAGGAGCGGCAGGTCACGGCGCTGCCGTTCGAGCCCACCGCTTCCGAGGAGGAGGCGTACGAGCGCCTCCTCGACTTCACCAGCCGGCGCGACAAGGCGGTCGCGACGGGCGACGGCGCCGCCGAGCAGGCACGCGACTTGGCGACGCTGCTGCTGAAGAAGCGCTTCTTCTCCTCCCCCGTCGCCTTCGCCAAGACCGTGGACGTCTACCTCCAGACGCGGTTGCGAGGCGTCGACGCGGACCTGAGCGGCGACTACGACGACGTCCTGGGCGCCGACGCCGATGACCTCGAGGAGGGCAGGTCCGACCAGACGGAGCTGCTCACCCTCGCCAGCACCCGGCGCAAGCTCCCGCCCCTCACGGACGAGGACGTCGAGGACCTCCGTTGGCTGAGCAACTGGGGGCACGACTTCGACGGCACCGTCGACTCCCGACTCGCCGCGCTCGTCCGGCACCTGGACGGCGTCCTGCTCGCGGGTGAGCACTGGTTGGACGAGCGCATCGTCGTCTTCACCGAGTACGTGGACACGCTGACATGGATCCGGGACAACCTCCTCCAGCACGGCTACGACGTCGAGCGCATCGCCATCATCGACGGATCCACCGACCCCGAACAGCGGGAGATCACCCGGGCCGAGTTCAACGAGCCGCCCAGCAAGACCAAGGTTCGCGTCCTGCTCGCCACCGACGCCGCCGGCGAGGGCATCGACCTCCAGGCGCACTGCCACCGGCTGTTCAACTACGACATCCCGTTCAACCCGAACCGGCTGGAGCAGCGCATCGGTCGGGTCGACCGCTACGGCCAGGACCACCAGCCCGACATCCGGCACTTCAAGCCGCTCGGCGGTCGGTCCGGCCTGGCGTCCGACGTCCACTTCCTGGCACTCGTGGCGACGAAGATCGCCCGGGTGGAGCTCGACCTGGGTTCCGCGAACGAGATCATCGCCCCGGACATCCAGCGGCAGCTCGCCGGCTCCGTCATGGCCATCCGCTCGGAGAAGGACGTCCCCAAGGGCGACCACGCGATCAACGAGATGCTCCTCGGTCAGCGGCAGGTGAACGCCGAGCTGACCGCCCTCGAGACGCAGCTGCAGGAGGACCGCGAGAGCCTGCACCTCCGACCGATGAACCTTCGTCGAGTGGTCGAGACGGCGCTCGAACTCGACATGCAGCCGCCCTTGATCCCCACGCACGCGGAAGAGGACGACGACGCCGTCTTCGAGCTCCCCGACCTCGCGCGCTCGTGGGAACCGGTGACGCGTGGCCTCGCCAGCCGGCTGGAGCCAGAGCGCTTGCGTCCCATCACGTTCGACCAGGACGTCGCCCGAGCCACCACCGATGTCGTCCACGCCCACCTCGGTCACCCGCTGCTCCAGCGGTCCACGCGCCTGCTGCGATCGGCCTTGTGGGGCGGAGAGACTGACCTGAGCCGCGTCAGCGCCGTCGTCGTCCCGGGGCTCGACGAGTCGTTTGCCGCCGCGGTGGTCCGGTTGGTCCTCGTCGGCCGCGGCGGCATCCGGCTGCACGAGGAGGTCTTCCTCGCCGGCACGCGGCTGAACCGCCGGCAGCAGGTCGGGGTCGAGAAGGCTGAAGACCTTCTGGCCCGAGCTCTGGACGGCGACGAGCTGACCGAGGCGCCGGACGACGTGCGGAAGGGACTCGCTACGGCCTGGGACGACGACGCAGGTCTGCGAGCCCGCGTCGAGGAGGCCATCCGGACCCGGGTCGAGAAGCGGACACAGGACGTCGAAGCGCGGCTGGCGAAGCGGCGCGAAGAGGACCTCGCCCGCGTCGACGCCATCTTCACCCGGTTCGGCCAGACGCTACGCGAGTCCATCGCCGAGGCGGAGAAGCTGCAGGAGGAGGCGGAAGCCATGTTGTTCGACGTGGAGCAGCACCAGTCGGAGAGGGATCTGAGGCAGATGCGGGTGCGGCTCGACGAGCTCGACGAGGAGCGCCGCCGCGAGAGGCGTGCGGTGGAGACCCGCTATGAGGACGTCAAGCCGTGGCCCTTTCCCGCCGCGGTCCTCTTCGCCATCAGCCCCGCCGACGCGGAGCAGGGGGTGGCGGTCCGATGAGGCGTCGACCGCCGAGCGTGTCGCAGCTGCACCAGGATTGGCTGGCCCAGGTCGAGACCGACGGCCCCTTCCTGTCCCTGCCCGTCCTCAAGGACATCTGGCCCGACGGGATGGACCGGCTCAGCGACGTCGACGACCGACTGGTCGCGTTCAAGGAGAATCACGCTGCCTGGGAGACGGCGTTCGACCGTTCCCGATTCGGTTCGGTCGAGGAGTACGACCGCGCCGTCGCTTCCTGGATCGACGTGGTCCTCGACGACCTCGCGCTTTGGGGACCCCATCGGGTCGCGGCGGCGGACGTCCCCGGTGATCTGGTCGTCCGCTCTCCCGGCGAGACGATCACGGTGCGTCCCGACGGTGGGCTCGGCGGCCGGGACGGCGAGCTGGTGTGCCTGCTCCGCCTTGTAGCGCCGACGGAGAGCCTGAACGCAGCGGGCGTGGACGGCTGGTCGGCCAGCGAGGTCGATCGCATGGCCGCGCTGCTGCGCAAGGCGGACGTCGCGATCGGCGTGGTGACCGACGGCCGCTGGTGGGCAGTGGTCTGGACCGGTGACGGGACCACCACCGGCTCGGGCGTGGTGGATGCGCTGACGTGGCGGGAGGAGCCGCAGCTGCGCGATGCGTTCCTGACGCTGGTCAACGCCTCGACGCTGCGGCACAAGAACTCGGAGCGCCGGCTCCCGCGGCTGTTCGAGCGGAGCGTGCTCGAGGCCGAGGAGATCACCGAGGCGCTCGGCGTTCAGGTGCGCCAGTCCGTCGAGTTGCTGGTCCAGTCATTCTCCGAGGCGAGGCTCGGGGCGCGAGCCAAGGGCTCGGTCGACCCACTCTGCAAAGACCCGGACGAGATTTACCAGGCGGCGGTCACGGTGATGATGCGGGTGGTCTTCCTGCTCTTCGCCGAGGAGCGCGGGATGCTGCCCACCCCCGAGCTATACCGAGCCGCCTACGGGATCAGCGACCTGCTCGACGACCTGCAAGGTCGCGCCCAAGCGGAGGGCGAGGAAAGCCTCGACCACTCGTCGGACGTCTGGCACCGCCTGCTCGCGGTCAGCACCGCCCTCTACGGCGGGGCGAACTTCGACGAGGTCCGGATGCCGGCCTACGGCGGATCTCTTTTCGACCCGCAGCGGTTCCCATGGCTGACCGCCGAGCGCCCCGACGGCGGCCTCAGCCTCCGGGTGTCCGACCGCGTCATGCTGCACGTGCTGGGGTCGGTGCAGGTGGCCAAGGTCGGCGGCCAAGCACGCCGGATCTCCTTCCGGGACGTTGACGTCGAGCAGATCGGCTACATCTACGAAGGCCTGCTCGGCTACACCTGCCGCGAGGTCGACCACGAGGTCGTCCTCGGACTGGTCGGCAAGGACGGCGAAGAGCCCGAGATCGACCTGGACACGCTCGCTGACATCTACGACGAGTCGACCGGCGCCAAGAACTTCGCCGCCCGGCTCACCGAGTGGGTCAAGACGACACAGCCCGCGGCGAAGCCCGTCTCGGCCGTCAAGCTGGCCAAGTTGCACGACGCTGCGGTCGACGAGGCGGAAATGAACCGCCTGCTAAAGCCCGTCGCTGGCCACGACCCCGACCTGCTAAGCGCACTGATCGACTGGTCCAACTACATCCGCCGGGACCTTCGCGACCTGCCCTATGTCATCCCGCGCGGTGGCCTCGTCGTGGCGGAGACTCCGTCGCGCAAGAACGCCGGGGCGCACTACACCCCGCGGTCCCTGGCCGAGGAGGTCGTGCTCCACGCGCTGCAGCCGCTGGTCTACGAGCCTGGCCCGCTGCAGACCAACGACGAGGACGCCTGGCGACTGAAGTCGAGCTCGGCAATTCTCGACCTCAAGGTCGCTGACATAGCCGCTGGCTCCGGCGCCTTCCTGGTCGCTGCTGCTCGCTACCTTGCCGACCGCCTGGTCGAGGCCTGGACCTCGGAACGCATCGTCGACGGCGACCACGTCGACGGCAGCCTCCGCACCCGAGCCATCCGCGAGGTCATCGCGCACTGCCTCTACGGCGCCGACATCAACGGCATGGCCGTCGAGATGTGCAAGCTCTCCCTCTGGCTGGTCTCCCTCGATCCGACCAGGCCGTTCTCGTTCGTCGACGACAAGATCTTTCAAGGCAACTCCCTGCTCGGCCTCACAATGCTCGACCAGCTGCGCTATCTGCATATCGCTCCGGACACGAGGCGAGCCAAGCAGCTCAACGCGTTCGTCGACGCGGAGAGCGTGCTGCAGGAGGTCATCCGGATCCGCCACCAACTTGCCACCACCGTCGACGAGGACGACCCGCAGCGCACTCGAACCGGGAAGCGCCGCCTGCTCGAACAGTCCGATCGTGTCAGCGAGAAGCTTCGGTTGATCGCCGATGCCATCGTGGCTACCGCGCTCCGCCTCGGCGGCAAGACCGGCAACGCCCTCGACGACGCCTACACCGCCCTCGAAGGCGCCCTCATCGAAGCCTTCCCCGCCGATGGCAGCAGCGGCGACGTCACCGCACTCGACCGCATTATCGATCAAGGGCTCGCCCCTACCGTTCCGACGGACTACCGACAGTGGGAGCCCCTCCATTGGATCATCGAAGCCCCCGACGTCATCCTCGAACACGGCGGCTTCGACGCCATGATCGGCAACCCACCATTTCTTGGAGGCCAAAAACTCACTTCCGCTTTTGGTGACAATCTTCGCGAGTTGCTGGTTTGGCAACTAGGAGGCGGGAAGCGAGGCAGCGCGGATCTAGTCGCCTACTTCTTCCGCCGGGCAGCGGCTCTCCTCAACGACGCCGGCAGCCTTGGCCTCATCGGCACGAACTCAATCGCTCAGGGGGTGTCCCGAGAAGTTGGCCTGAGCGGCATCGTGGCTGAGGGATTCCACATCCTCCGGGCAATCCGCAGCAGCGCCTGGCCAACCAAGAATGCCGCGCTCGAATATGCGGCCGTGTGGGCCTCCCGCCGGTCCGCTCAGAATGGTGTACTTCTTTGGGTTGACGGAGAGCAAGCATCCGTCATCTCCACCATGCTGGAAGCCGCCGGCCGCGTCTCCGGGGACGCGATTCGACTTCCCGAGAATGAAGGAATCGCTTTCCAAGGAGTTATCGTCCTCGGTCGAGGCTTCGTACTTACCGCCGAAGAGGCCGCCGCGATAACCCGCACCGATCCTCGGTGTACAGACGTCGTATTCCCATACCTAAATGGTGAAGACCTAAACTCGAGAAGCGACGGCGGCGCGAGTCGTTGGATCATCAACTTCGGAAATCGCTCCCTTGAACAAGCCGAACAGTACGGTCCCGCATTCGAAAGGGTCCTTCACAGGGTGAAGCCCGACCGCGACGGGAGTAGTCGCTCGGCCCGCAGGGACCGCTGGTGGCTATATGCGGAGCCCGCGCTTGGTATGCACCGAGCCATCAGGGACCTTGACCAAGTGATTGCGATCGCACAGGTGAGCAAGACGCTGATGCCGATGCTCGTGTCGCCCAAGCAGGTCCTGGACGCAGCCCTTGTAGTTTTCGCCTCAAATGACTTCGCCGATCTCGCGGTACTGAGCTCAGCGCCACATCGCATGTGGGCACTCCGTTACGGAATCACGATGCGGGCCGACGCTCGCTACACACCAACAACCTGCTTCGAACCCTTCCCTCGGCCTCCTGCAACTCCGCGCCTGCGTAGCGTCGGTGAAGTTCTCCACCGCGAACGACGGGAGATCATGCAGCGGCGCGGACTGGGGCTCACTAAGCTGTATAACCTTGTCAACGATCCTTCGTGCTCCGAGGACGTGGACGTGACACGGATACGCGATATCCACGCTCGCCTAGACGAAGCCGTCGCAGACTCCTACGGCTGGTCAGACATCGAGCTCAATCACGGCTTTCACGAGTACAAGAAGGTCGTCCGTTACACCATCGATTCCGTAGCTCGGGTCGAGGTCCTTGATCGTCTGCTGGATGAGAATCACCGCCGAGCAGCGGCGGAAGGCGAGGCGGTCGTCGGCCGGGAAAGGCTCTTCTAATGGCCCGCGAATCTTCCACGGTCGTCCGCACGGAGCTTATCGGTATCGTCCGAGACGAGCTTCTCGGTCCACGTGGCGACAAGGACGGGGAGATCCCAGCTAGCCCCCGCGCCATGTACGCCGTGGGAGGACTCGCTCCGGTCACCATCGATCCCTCCCTTGCGCGGCTGGACTCCGACGTCGACGACGCCGAAAGTCAGGGAGTCGATGGCGCTCCGGTGCAGGCGATCAGCGATGCGGACCCGGACCACCCCGGTCAACCTGGTGTGCCCGTGCCAACGGATGAGGACTTTGCGACCGCGGATTCGGACGACGAGGAAGACGCAGGTCCGAAGGGCGCCCTGACACATCCCTCATCAATGGGCCTGAGGTTCCAGGTGCCGGTTGACGCCGCCGCGCTCGTCGTCACGGCGTCATGGGGGCGGTACGGGAGTTTCCAGCGCCTCAACGAGGAGACAGGTCGCAAGCGGACGTGGTTCCGGCGGACCCCCGTCGAGGTGGCGAAGGAAGTCGACCTCGCGGGCACGGACGCTCGCCGAAACGAGGTCTTGGAGCTGGATCAGGATGTCAGCCTCCGGGTTGAGGTCTTCCCGCTGGGCGATCGCCTGATCGTTGAGCTGGCGCTGAGCAACGACCGGGTGACCGGCGTCGACGCCCCGCCCGGGGACTGGCTGTTCCAGACCGAGCTCAGCGTCGAGGCGATGGACGGCTCCGCCTGTTTCCTACCCAGCCGCGACGTCTGCGAGCCGGGCTATCAAGAGGCCGACCCGGAGCGGCGTCGCCTGGATCTGCAGTACAAGCACAAGCTTGAGTACGCGGTCGGCCGCACCTGCTCCGTCGACTGGAAGGAAGCGGGCGACCAACGGCGAGCCACCAAGGTCATGACCACGTGGCTGCCGACGGCGGACGTCCCGCAGACGGTCGCGGGCGCTGCCGGCCAGACGGTGACGGCGATGCGCGTCCTGGCCGACATCGAGGCCGGCGACATCCGCCAGGCACTCGAGCCGATGGTCTCCGGCTACGTCACGTGGCTGGGAGAGGACCAGGAGAAGGCAGCGCGTTCCCTCCCCGACCACCTCAAGAAGACGGCGTCCGATGCGATCGGCGATGCGCGCATCGCTGCGTCCAGACTGGAGGCCGGCCTCGCGCTCCTGGAGAGCGACCCGGACACGCTGAAGGCGTTCCGGTTCATGAACCGCGCCATGCGCGACCAGCGCATCCGCTCGCAGGTCGCGGCCAAGCGAGCCGCCAAGGCGGGCGTGACAGTCGAGCAGGCCATCGCCGAGGTGGAGGCCGAGGGCGACAAGGCCGCCTCGTGGCGACCGTTCCAGTTGGCGTTCATCGTCATGCAGCTGCCGGCGCTCGTGGACCCAACCGACCCCTACCGCAGCGGCGATGACGCTCGCGTCGAACTCCTCTTCTTCCCGACCGGTGGCGGCAAGACCGAGGCATACCTAGGTCTGGCTGCCTTCACCTTCGCGATCCGGCGACTGCAGGGCACTGTCCAGGGCGGCGACGGAGAGCTCGACGGCGGTGACGGCGTCGCCGTCCTCATGCGCTACACCCTCCGTCTCCTGACTTCCCAGCAGTTCCAGCGTGCGGCGGCGCTCGTGTGCGCGGCCGAGCTGATCCGTCAGGAGGACGCGGCGACCTGGGGCAGCGACCCCTTCCGCATTGGGCTGTGGGTCGGCAGCAGCGTCAGCCCGAAGCGCTTCACCGAGGCACAGGCGCAGGTGCAACTGGCCAAGTCCGAGGACGGCAGGGCCCACGGCCTGACCGTCCTGCAGATCAAGCGCTGCCCCTGGTGCGGGACGCCGATCGACCCGAAGCGCGACGTCGACGCCGTCGCCACGACGCAGCGGATCCACGTCTACTGCGGCGACCGCGACGAGGAGTGCCCGTTCTCCGGACGCGGACCGGAGGACGAGGGGCTCCCCATCCTCACCGTCGACGAGGAGATCTACAGGCATCCGCCAACGTTCCTGCTCGCCACCGTCGACAAGTTCGCGCGGCTGGCGCGCGAGGGCGAGGCCGCGAGCCTCTTCGGCTACGTCGCCGAACGGTGCGAGCGGCACGGCTACCGCCATCCCGACGCCCGCGGCGACTTCTGCAAGGGCCAGAAGCACAACGCGATTACGAAGGGCGGCGTCGCCTACCCGGCCGTGGAGGTCCGGCCGGTGCCGCGCTTGCGGCCACCGGACCTGATCATCCAGGACGAGCTGCACCTGATCACCGGAGCGCTGGGGACGGCGGTCGGCGTCTTCGAGAACGTCGTCGACGTCCTCTGCTCATGGTCCCGCGACGGCCAGGCGGTCCTGCCGCTGATCGTTGCCTCCACGGCGACGGTGCGAAAGGCCGAGGACCAGGTTCGCAACCTGTACGGGCGCGGCGTCGATGTCTTCCCACCCCAGGTTCTCGACGTCCGGCACACGTACTTCTCCCGGGAGCTCGAGGTCACCCCGGACCAACCCGGCCGGAAGTACCTCGGTGTCTGCGCGCACGGCATCCGGCTCACGCTCGCCGAGATCCGCATCGCGGAGGTCCTCCTGCTAGCCGGGCAGAAGCTGCTCGACGAGCACGGCAAGGCAGCCGACCCGTACATGACGTCGGTCGCTTACTTCAGTGCGACCCGTGAGCTGGCCGGCATGCGCCGGTACCTCGACGACGACGTCACCACGCGCGTGTCGGGCAACACGGAACCCTTCCCCCGACGGACGACGGACTTCTCCCGCCTCCAGATCGGCGAGCTGACCTCCCGCATCTCGTCATCGGAGATCGGCGCGACGCTCGACAGGCTGGCCCTTGAGTTCGACCCGGAGCGCTGGAGCACGGTAGGCAAGGCGGCCTTCGCGAAGGCCATGCAGGACGGGAAGGTGAAGGGCGGCTTCGTCCAACAGCCGTACGACTTCGTGCTCGCCACGTCGATGCTCCAGGTCGGGGTCGACGTCCCCCGCCTCGGTCTCATGCTCGTCGTCGGGCAGCCGAAGAACACCGCGGAGTACATCCAGGCCTCGTCCCGCGTCGGACGCGACAAGGACAAGCCAGGTCTTGTCGTGTCGCTCGCCAACTGGTCGAGGCCGCGGAACATGGCGCACTTCGAGCAGTTTCGGCACTACCACGAGACCTTCTACGCCCAGGTGGAGGCACTCAGCGTCACCCCGTTCTCGGAGGCAGCGCTCGAGCGAGGCTTGATGGGGGTGCTGGTCAGCGCAGCCCGCGTGATGGACGTCGGCCGGCCTGACTCCCTCTCCCCCGAGCTCGGCGCCGGCCGGATCCTCGACGGGACACATCGCCTGGACGAGATCATCGATCGGCTCACCGAGCGCGCGTCGCGGGCCTACCTGGAGCCCGATTTCGACGAGCGGGTCCGGGCCAAGCTCGTCCAGCGGAGGGACCGCTGGTTCGGTCGCGCCCAGGAAGAGCAGGGCGGGCTGGTGTACGAGCGGTCGACTGACAAGAACCAGACCACCCAGCCGATGCTCATCAGCCCCGAGGTGCGCACGACCACGCCCAACCAGAAGGTGTTCGTCGTCGCGAACTCGATGCGCGAGGTGCAACCGGAGATCAACCTGCTCGTCAGCCCGAGCCCGGACCGACTGGCCGCGAAGGAGCCCGTCGACGCTCCGGGTTGGAACTTCACACCGCCTGTCGAGGAGGACGCATGACCGCCGTGTCGAAGGTTCCCGTCCTTGCCACCGGTTCACCCGAGCCGATGCTGGCAAGCGTCGAGCAGGAGCTCGATCCGATCGCCGACGTCGAGGACAACAAGCCGAAGAACCGGGCGAAGGTCGGCGCCGTCCGGCCGTCCGCGCTGCTCTACACGCAAGGCATCGGCTCGACGGTCGACCTGCCGCACCTCTCGGTCATGCCGCACGGCCTCGACGACTGGGAGCGCATATACCGGCGACGCCCGACGCCTCCGGAGACGATCGTCGAGCCTCGCCTGCTGCAGGTCGTCCAGGCCCATCTCGGAAAGACCGTGCATGAGCTCCGCAAGCCGCCGTGGGCGTCCGCCGAGATCGGGCAGAAGGACTCGGCGACGGACCTGGGCATCCCCGGACGGATCTTTCCGCAGTGGCTGCGGTGCACGGGCTGCGGCCTGCTCGGTCAGGTGTCGGACGGCGTCAGCTTCGAGTACCGGAACACCAACCCGTTTCGACCAGACCAGGCAGAGTTCGTGCATCTCAAGTGCACGGGTTGGTCCGAGGGCGGCACCGTCAAGCGCAAGCCGCGGGACCGCACCGCCGTACCCGCCCGTTACCTCATCGCCTGCCAGAAGGGGCACCTGGACGAGTTCCCCTACGTCGCGTGGGTGCACCGAGGCGAGAAGTGTCCTTCAGCGGCTCGACCGCGACTGCGCATGCGGGAGTGGAAGAGCAACATCGGTCCGGACGTCCAGATCATGTGCCAGGCCTGCAAGCAGAAGCGCGGCATGCTCGAGGCGACTGCTCGCGGAGCCGACACGAAGCTGCCCCGCTGCCGCGGGCGTCACCCGCACCTCGACGCCTTCTTCAAATGCCAGGAGCAGGGACGCCTCATGCTCCTCGGCGCCGCCAATCAGTGGTTCTCGAACACGGTGAGCGCTCTCTCCCTGCCGCGCGAGGACCAGGCTTCGGCGTCCGAGCTGGCTCCCGCCATCGCGTCCTTGCCGAAGCAGGTCCTGGCAGCGGTCCCCGGCCCCGACAGCATGGGCCTGTTCAAGCAGCTGGCGGCATTGAACGGGCTGCACGGACTGGACGACGTCGACGACGTCGTCCTCTGGGACGCTGTCCAGATCGCGACCGGCCAGGCGGTCGACGAGGACGACAGCGACCGTGCCGCCACTCGTCGCGACCCTCGCACGCTGCTGGCGCCTGAGTGGACCGTGCTGAGCGATCCATCGAAGTTCACCAAGTACAGCGGCAGCCACGACTTCAAGGCGGACTCACGCAAGGTCGCGGACGAGCTGCAGCCCTCTGTGACCGCAGTAGTCGCCGTCGAACGACTGAAGAAGGTCAACGCCTTCATAGGGTTCACCCGGATCGACGCCTTCGACCGCATCGACGACGCCTCCGACCGCGTCGCACCCCTCACCCGCACCGGCGCGGCATCGTGGGTGCCGGCCACCGAGGACCGCGGTGAAGGGGTGTTCATCCAGTTCGACGAGGCCCGCGTCGCCGCCTGGGAAGCCGACGTGTTGGACCGTCCAGTCTGGCAGCGCTACAAGGAGGCGCACAGACTCAACTTCCTGCGCCGCACCAGCAAGACAGCAGCGGAGATCGATCCGGACGGCCGCTTCCCGTCTCCGCGCTACTGGGCCATCCACACGCTCTCGCACCTGTTGATCCGCGAGATGGCGATGTCCAGCGGCTACGGGTCGGCCAGCCTGACCGAACGCATCTTCGCCTGGCCCGGCGACGACGACGTCCAACCGGCGGCGGGGCTCCTCGTCAGCACGACGTCCTCTGACAGCGAAGGCACCCTCGGTGGCCTCGTCGAGCTGGCCAAGCCGGCGAAGCTGCAGAAGGTCGTGCTGGACGCCCTCCGACGCGGCACCCGCTGCTCGTCCGACCCGATCTGTTCGCACCGAGCACCGTGCGGCAAGGAGGACTTCCTGCACGGCGCGGCATGCCATTTCTGCCTGTTCGTCAGCGAGACCAGCTGTGAGCGCACCAACCGCTTCCTCGACCGCCGGATGGTCCTCGACCTGGTCTCTGATCCGAGCACCTGGACGCCCGGACTCTTCGCCGGGCTGTGCGAAGAGGACGCCGGATGAGGGCCGCCGCTGACCTCGGCGCCTTCCTGACCAAGGATGAGGCGAAGCGGATCGGCGGATCTCTCGACCTCGGCCACGGCCTCCTCCATCAGGCCGTCAAGAGCATTCACGCGGATCGTCGTGAGCGCGTGCTCGAGCTACTCGACGCCGCACTCGCCGCTCTCGCAGGCGACGTCCGTGCTTTGTCCGCCGTGCTGTCGGCGCTGAGCGGTGTTCCTCGCGCCGCGCGACCGCAGCTGGTGTGGACGTCACCGAGCCTGCCGCACAGCGAAGGTCGCACGACCCTCGCCGCTTCACAGTTGATCAATGAGGCGCAGTCCTACGTCTACGCCGCCACCTACTCGGCGACCATGGGATCGTCGTACGTAGCGGCGCTCCGAGAGGCAGTCGCCCGCGGCGTCGCAGTGACGCTGGTCGTCGACCAGGCGCGGCAAGCCAAGACAGCCACGCAGCTGGCCGGGAAGCTCGCCGGCGCTCGCATCTGGACGATGAGCCCGCCCGGGGTGGGCGAGTACGCCGTGCAGCACTCCAAGATCGTCATGATCGACGGGCTCGCGGCGCTCGTGACCAGTGCGAACTTCTCCTCCGCTGCCGCAGAGACAAATCTCGAGTGCGGCGTCCTGTTGCGCGACGCCGCACTGGCCACGTCGATCAAGACCCACCTCGACCAGCTGCACGAGAACCAGTTCTTGGTGGACTACTCCGCCTGACGTGGGTGGACGCGCCGCCGGCCGGTCCCTCGCGTGGAACGCTGTGCGCGTGACCGCGAGGACCCCCCAGCCCGGCCCGCATCCCGGGTCCTCCAGCGCCGAGATGTCCCGGCGCATGGGCAGCGTCAAGAAGCGCGACAACGGCCCGGAGATGGCCGTACGTCGGCTGCTGCACGCCGCCGGACTCCGCTACCGAGTGACCTGGCCGGTCCCCGGCCAGCGCCGGCGGACGATCGACATAGCCTTCACGCGCGCACGACTCGCCGTTTTCGTCGACGGATGCTTCTGGCACGGCTGCCCCCTCCACGCGACGTCACCCAAGGCCAACGCAGCTTGGTGGGCCGAGAAGATCTCGACCAATCAAGCCCGCGACGCAGACGTGACCTCTCAGCTGGAGGACATGGGCTGGACGGTGCTGCGCTTCTGGGAGCACGAGGCGCCGGAGGATGTTGCATCAACCATCGTCGGACGGATCATGTCTCCCGATGACGCGATCCGATCAGGTCGCTGACAGCGCCACGTGCTCGTCGAGTGCAGACATGAATTCGACCGAGTACCTGAGATTGCTGCGCAGCAACCGGTCGCGGAAGCCTCTGGTCGCTCTGTGCGACAACGGCTCCTGCCCGTGGGCAAGCAGCACGTCGGCCAGGTGTTGGTAGCTAGCTTCTGGAGATCGCGGCCACTCGGAGACCTCGACGTCCCATCTCCGCCCGTCGAGGTGGCATGCAGACTTCGGCCAGGCGGCCCCATCCGAGTGATGCTTCCTATGGGGTGTGACGTCCTGCTCCCCAGCTGCCAGCATGCCTTCACCGATCCACCGCGCCACCGGGACGCTGACGGCGTTTCCCACCAGTTTCCAGCGGTCGCGCACGGGCGCGTTCGCGGTCCACCCGGCAGGAAATCCCTGGAGCACCTCCGCCGACTCGATCGACGGCCGCACGATGGACATCCCCGGCTCGCTGTCGCACATCCACACGGCCGGCGGGCTGGGAATGCTGACGGTCGTGGAGCCCTTCAAGGTCGGCACTGCGTCGATCGCCCACCCGACGCCGCGGTTGCCCTCGGTCCAGTAGAAGCCATACGCACTATCGCGTGCGGCTCCGGAGGCTGCACCGTCCGGGTCCTCGGACGGCAGGTCATCGCGGAAGAGGATCGCTGCTGGGTCGTGGACGGCCGATGCAAGCAGGTACACGCGCTTGCGTCGCTGCGGCAGTCCGAAGGAGCGGGAGTCGATGGTTCGGTAAGCCCACGCGTACCCAGCGGCCTCCAAGGACGCGGTGATTTCCCGGATTGCCGCTCCCCGGCCGAGGCGAAGCATGTTCGGCACGTTCTCGATCAGCACCCACTCGGGACTGGCCGTCCGGAGGAGCTGGAGCACGTGACGGATCAGGCCGGAGGCGAGTCCTTCCAGGCCTGACGTGCGGCCCGCTTGCGACAAGTCGGTGCACGGGAATCCGGCGGTGACGATCGTGGCATCGCGCAGATCCCGCAGTCCGATCACATCGCCGTGTAGATCTGAGTCGCCGAAGCGGTGGGCCAGAACGGATCGCGCGGACGGCCACCACTCGTAGAACTCAGAAGGCTCGTCAAATCCTGCTTGTTGCAACCCGAGCTCCATGCCACCGACCCCAGCGAACAGTCCGAGGATCGAGTGAGCCACGACGTGCAGCCTTCCATGGTGAGCGCCGACCTCGACGCCGCCCCGCCCCACGCGACCTCGACTCCAGGTCACCTCTCCGATGCCGTCCCCGACGCTCCCCGTTGCTGAAGAACGCGGATCGCTGGAGGCTCCGCTCATGACCGGAGCGGTATCAGAGCGGGACGTCAGGGCAGCGGCGCTCGAATGGCTCAGAGCCGTGACCCTCGACGGCACCATCCCCATCACCCGGGCCCAGCTGCGAGACGACTTCCGCGTCGCCGGCGACCGGTTCCCGTTGGTAGACGCCGGTCGTGGGATTCGGCGCCCGAAAGGATGGTCGTCGGCCCTGAGCATCCTGACTGCGGTCCCGGAGGGTGCACCATCGCGGCCGTACGACGATTCGGAGGGCCCCGACGGTCTGCACAGGTACAAGCTCCGTCGGGACCAGGGAGGCGCGGCGGAGAACGAGGGGCTCCGCCGCGCGATGCTGGAGCAGGCACCGTTGATGTGGTTCTACGGCATTCGTCCCGCCATCTTCCAGGCCATCTCCCCGGTGTACCTCATCGCCGAGGAGCCGGAACAGTCACAGTTCGTCATGGCCCTGACCGAGGAGCAACGGAGCGTCCAACCCGGCAGCCGCGTTGAACAGACGATCCGCCAGTACATGCTGGCGCTGACCAAGCGTCGACTGCACCAACCGCTGTTCGCGAGCCAGGTGATGGTTGCCTACGAGACTCGCTGCACCGTCTGCTCCCTCAACCACCGAGAGCTGCTCGATGCTGCTCACATCATCCCCGATTCACAACCAGGCGGGGACGCCGTCGTGCCCAACGGACTGGCGCTCTGCAAGCTTCACCATGCCGCCTACGACCGCAACATCCTCGGGATCCGACCCGACTACACGGTCGAGATCCACCGTCGACTGCTCGACGAGGTCGACGGCCCGATGCTGCGCCACGGCTTGCAGGAACACCACGGTCGGCCGTTGATGACACTTCCGTCGATCCGACGCGAACGGCCGGACTCGGACCGGTTGATGGAGCGCTATGCACAGTTCCGAGCGGCTTGACCAGGCACGTCGGGAAAGCGCGGCTGTCGACCGCCGACCTCAGCGGGTCGGAGCCTCTGGCAGCTCCCTGACCCCAAGCCGCTTCTGGAGGCGACCACGCAGGAGTCCTTTCCGGACCTCGTAGAAGTCCATGAACCCGGTGACGTCGTCGGGCAGGACACCGAGATCATTCTGTTCGACGTAGGCAGCCTTCTTGTCGGGCGTTGTGAAGGCCTGGTCGAGCCAGGCCGCCGGCAGCACCGCTTGCTTCTCCACATTCGCCAACCCTTGGAGCAGCTGCAGGTTGGGCAGTCGGTCGACGGCGTCCATGAAGGCGTCCAGCTGTTGCGTAGGAACTCCTGCTTCGGCGAGCCGCTTCCTGGTGAATCTCGATCGCGGGAAGACGTGGTCTTCGTGGAAGACTTTGCTGAGGTCGAGCCCCGGGTAAAGCATCGCCAGCACCGGGAAGGTCCGCTGACCGCCGTACTTGAGCTCCAGCAGCTCGTCGACTTCGGTCGCTTCGAACTCCAACGACTTGCCGATGGCGGCCATCTCGGCCTGGACCGACCGAACGGGGAAGGTCCCACCTTCGTGGGCATCGATCGCCTGCCTGATCCGGGTCAAGGTCGTATCGAGGCCGGACCCCCAGATCCCCCGCTTCATGAGCGACCTGATGATCCAGGCTTGCAGACGTGCTCGATCGTCCGCGGTCGCCGTCGAATCGAGGTAGGCGTCATCGAGCTTCTTCGAAGCCAGGAAGTAGGCCACCGGGATCACGACGCTGTGTGCGGTCAGGCTGCGCGTGGACAGACCCAGGCGGCTCAGCAGCGTCGCTGCCCGCAGGAGCGCAGCCCGGGTCGTGCCCCATGCGGCCTCGACCTTCTGCATGTTCTCCCGCGTGAAATTCGAGACCCGGAATCGCAGGTCGACCCCTGCAACCATCAAAGCGGTCTTGAGGACGACGTCCTTCGAGAAGGAGAACTCGCGGGAACCGCCGGTGTTGAGCTCCTGCACCAGAGCGCGAACCTCTTCGCGAGCATCGTGGTCCTCCCATTGGTTCGTCGCCATGGACAACAGGAGGTCGGAGTAGGAGAGCGTCGTCCCGCCGCTGTTCACCCTCACGAAGATGTCCAGGACCTTGTCCGCGTCTTGCGACCCTTCCAGGTAGTAGTTGATCGGTTGCTTGACCCGCAACGCCTCGAACAGCTCGTACAACCGGTTGTACGCACCGGTCTCGTTGAGGTCTATTCCTCGTGTAGCTAGGGTCTTCATCAGTGCGGGCCCGGCGTCCCCCAGGCTGAAGACGTCGCCGACTCTGAACCACTTGTCCGGCTCCCCGTCCGCCGGCTTCGCCTCCTGGTCAGTGAGGAACCGCAGGTCGTAGCGGAGCGACAGGTCGCCGTGATCTGGATCTTCCAGAAGGTTCAGGAAGAGCCGCTTCTTCGGGAAGGCGTCGGGACTGTTCCACCAGGCGTACTTCTTCTTCTCCGCGTGGCTTCCGTATACCGCGATGTTGAGCGCTGTGAGGCGCTGCTGACCGTCGAGGATCGCGACCGTCGGCCGTCCTGCCGGGACTGTCGCCTTCGACGCGAAGGGGTGGTCCCGTTCGTGGAAGTCGGTCAGGAAGTCGTAGAAGACGTAGTCGGAAGCAGTGCCGGCCTGGACCTCCCAGAAGAGGAAGGACCCGATCGGGTAGCCACGCATCAGGCTGTCCAGCAACTGACGGATCTGGTCCGGTCCCCAGACGAACTCCCGCTGGATAGCAGGCAGCAGGTACCGCTTCTCGTGTATGCCTGAAAGCACGTCTTGAACTGTCACTGGTGTCTGGAACGCCATCGATTCCCCCGTTTGCTCGGAGCGCGCGACTTGTGCTGCCTGACGCGCGCGTGTCGTCGCTAGCCAAACCCAAGTCGACGATAGGGGACTCTGCCCGGAGACCCACGCGGAGCGCTCGGCTCAGCTGATCAGGCCAGTCCATCGCCCCCGGCGGAGATGCTCAGCAGCCGCGCTTCGCGACCTCCAGGCGCACCATTCGCTCATTGATCGCCTCGATCTCGCAGACGACGAAGTTCTCCTCGACGAGGATTCCGAACGCTGCATCCTCGGCGTGGGCACTGGCTTCGACACCAGCCTCGGCCAGTGCAGTCCTGGCGTCGGGAAGGGTCATCCCGCGTACGTCCGGGCCGACCGGATCAGCCCCGCAGCCCGTCGCCAGACCGGCAACAACGATCATCAGCAGAACAGTCTTCTTCACGACTACCTCCAGTGTCGGCGGGCGGCTCTCGAATCGAAACCACTCCGGCCGATCATTGGGGCTCGCTGTGAACACCGTTGCAGGCGCGCCGTCCATCAGTCCACCGACTCACTTTCAGCTCCTTCAGTCACACGCGTACCGACCGGGGTCGGTGCACGTGCTGCGGAGCGTCATCGACCACGCAGTACGGCGGCGGTCAGCGCCGGCGGGGCGTCGTCGGCACGGATGTTGGTCCCCGGCGGCACGATCGCGTCGATGGCGTCCAGGACGTCGTCCGACAGCTCGACGTCCACCGCCGGCAGCTGACTGGTCAGCTGCTCCATCGTCCGCGGGCCGATGATCGACGACGTCACCCCCGGGTGCCGGATCGTGAACGCGATCGCTAGCTGCGGCAGGCTCACCCCGGCCTGCTCGGCCACCCCGGCCAGCGCGTCGACGGCGTCCAGCTTGCGCTGCTTGACCGGGTCCGACAGGTCGTAGCGCGAGGCCATCCGGCCGCCCATCGCCCACGCGCGGTGCGTCTCCGGCGCGTCCGCGCCCTTGCGCCACTTGCCCGACAGCCACCCGCCGGCCAGCGGGCTCCACACCAGCGTGCCCATGCCGTACTCCTGGGTCACCGGCAGCAGCTCGCGCTCAATCCCCCGCACCTTCTTCGAGGGCGGAACGTGGCTGGGTCACCTCAGCCGCAGCGCCTTGAACTCCGCCGCCTGACCGGCGATCGCCTTCTCCGTGGGCAGCCGCTCCATTGACGACGCCCCAAAGAACCCGGCGACCCCGGTGGTGTGCTCCAGCACGTACTGCGCGTCGGCGGGCTCGGCAATCGGCCCGCCATGGCACAGCACCAGCACGTCGTCCCGCACGCCCACCGCGGCGTCCCGCAGCTCCTGCACCCGCGCCACCGCGTCGTCCAAGGTCATCGCCGTCTGCGCTCCGATGGTCCCGCTGGTGGTCAGCCCCATGTGCGGAACCAGCACGTCGGCCCCCGCCTGGGCCATAGCGACCGCCTGCTCGGCGTCGAACACGTAGGGCGCCGTCACCAGCCCACGCTCGTGCGCGGCCCGGATCATCTCGACCTCCAGGTCGAAGCCCATCCCGGTCTCCTCGAGGTTCGCCCGGAACGAGCCGTCGATCAGCCCGACCGTCGGGAAGTTCTGCACCCCGGCGAAGCCGATCCGCACCAGCTCGTCGAGGAACGGACCCATCAGCCGGAACGGGTCGGTGCCGCACACCCCGGCGAGCACCGGGGTGTCCCGCACGACCGGCAGCACCTCGCGGGCCATGTCGACCACGATCGCGTTCGCGTCGCCGTAGGGCATCAGCCCGGCCAGCGACCCGCGGCCGGCCATCCGGTAGCGCCCCGAGTTGTAGATGATCAGCAGGTCGACCCCGCCGGCCTCCGCAGCCTTCGCCGACAGGCCCGTGCCGGCGCCCGCGCCGATGATCGGCCGGCCTGCTGCCGCGGTCTCCAGCAGGCGGGCGCGTGCGGTCGCGGCGTCCATCAGTTCCCTCCAGCGGTGATCAGGGAGTGCAGCCGCTCGGCGGCCAGCCGGCCGAAGCCGGGGTCGTTGATCGCGCCGTCCCAGTCGGTGACCTCGACGTCCGTGCCGGTCAGGCCCTCCCGGACCGCGGTGAAGAGCGCGTCGTCCGCCTCGGGGTCGGCGAACGGACCGCCGGGGACGTCGATGCCGGACACACCGCCCACCGGCAACAGCACCTCGGCCGGACCGGTGGCCGCGGCCAGCTTGGCCGCGACCCGCCGTCCCAGCTCCGCACTCTCCGCAGGCGTGGTGCGCATCAGCGTGACGGTGGGGTTGTGCACCAGGAACTGCCGGTCGGCGAACTCGGCGGGCACCGTCTCCCGGCCACCGAAGTTGACCATGTCCAGCGCGCCGACGCTCACCACCTGGGGGATGCCGCGGCGCCCCGCCGCCTCGAGTCGGTGCGGACCCGCGGTGAGCACCCCGCCCACCAGGTCGTCGGCGAGCTCGGTGGTGGTCAGGTCGAGCACCCCGGCGAGCAGCCCGTCGTCGACCAGCCCCTCCATGGCGCGCCCGCCGGCGCCGGTCGCGTGGAAGACCAGCACCTCGTAGCCGAGCTCGGTCAGCCGGCCGCGGGCCTCGTCGACCGCAGGCGTGGTGAGCCCGAACATGCTCGCGCCGATCAGCGGCTTCTCGTCGGCCGCCGGCTCCGCCGTCCGTCGCTCGTAGGCCGCCGCCATGCCGGCCGCCGCGGCCGCGGCGTTGCCGAGCACCGCCCGCGAGATCGAGTTCAGCCCCGAGATGTCGACGACGGAGTACATGAGCGTGACGTCGGACTGCCCCACGTACGGCGCGACGTCCCCCGCCGCCATGGTGGACACCAGCAGCTTCGGGACGCCGACCGGCAACGCCTGCATCGCCGGCGCCGCGATCGACGAGCCCCCGGACCCGCCGACGGCGAGCACGGCGTGCAGCCGTCCCTGCTCGAACAGCTCCCGGACGACGACCGCCGCGCCCCGGCCCATCGCGTCCATCACCGCCCCGCGGTCCCGCGCCTCCAGCAGCGGCCCGACGTCCACGCCCGACCGTGCGGCCACGTCGGACGACGGGACGTCCGCCGGCGAGCTGTCGGTGAAGCTGCCGACGTCAATTGACACCACCGCGCACCCGGCGGCCTCCAGCTGCGCGCGCAGCCAGCGGTACTCCTCGCCCTTGGTGTCGAGCGTGCCCAGCAGAACCACGGTCGCCATCGACCGCCTCCTCGTCGTCGAAGGGGTGGAACGGTCAGCGGCGCCGCAGGGACGCGTCGGTGAGCGCGGGCGGGGCGTAGCCGGCGTCGTCGGCGCGGATGTTGGTCCCCGGCGGCACGATCGCGTCGATGGCGTCCAGGACGTCGTCCGACAGCTCGACGTCCACCGCCGGGAGCTGACTCGTCAGCTGCTCCATCGTCCGCGGACCGATGATCGACGACGTCACCCCCGGGTGCCGGATCGTGAACGCGATCGCCAGCTGCGGCAGGCTCACCCCCGCCTGCTCGGCCACCCCGGCCAGCGCGTCGGCGGCGTCCAGCTTGCGCTGGTTGACCGGGTCCGAGAGGTCGTAGCGCGAGGCCATCCGGCCGCCCATCGCCGACGCGCGGTGCGTCTCCGGCGCATCGGCGCCCTTGCGCCACTTGCCCGACAGCCATCCGCCGGCCAGCGGGCTCCACACCAGCGTGCCCATCCCGTACTCCTGGGTCACCGGCAGCAGCTCGCGCTCGATCCCGCGCACCAGCATCGAGTACGGGGGCTGCTCAGTCACGAACCGACCGCTGTGCCGCACCGAGGCCGCCCACTGCGCCTGCACCACCTGCGACGGCAGGAACGTCGAGGACCCGAAGTAGCGGATCTTCCCCGCCCGCTGCAGGTCGGTCAGCGCATCGAGTGTCTCTTCGATCTCCGTCTCCGGCGACGGGCGGTGGATCTGGTACAGGTCGATGTGGTCGGTCTGCAGCCGCCGCAGGCTGTTCTCCACCTCGGTCACCAGCCACCGCCGGCTGTTGCCCTGCTGGTTGGGGTCCTCCCCCATCGCGCCGTGCGCCTTGGTCGCCAGCACCACGTTCTCCCGCCGTCCACCGGCGAGCGCCTTGCCGACGATCTCCTCGCTCTCCCCCGCCGAGTACACGTCCGCGGTGTCCACGAAGTTGATCCCGGCGTCGAGCGCGGCGTGGATGATCCGCACCGACTCGTCATGGTCGGGGTTGCCCCACGCCCCGAACATCATCGCCCCCAGGCAGAGCGGGCTGACCTTCACACCAGTGCGTCCGAGCGTGCGCATCTCCATGGTGGTTGCACGTCCCCACCATCGCGACGGGCAAACCAGGTCAGCGGTCCCGCCTGTCGAAGGCCGCCCGCACTCTCGCCGGGATGCGGCCCTTCGCGCTCACCGCGATGCCCTGCGCCGCGGCCCATGCCCTGATCTGCGCAGGCGTCGCCTCGGGCTCGGGGACCGCTCCACCGGGTGCGCACGTCGACTCCAGCCCCGCCGTCGCCGCCGCGCCCGACAGCTCGGCCAGGCACGCACCCAGCCACCGGTACGCCCACTCCTGCGCCAGCGGCCGGGTCTCGCAGAACACCACCGGCACGCTCGGGAACCGGGCCTGCGCCTCCGCCAGCGCCTCGGCGGCCGCCGCGCCCCGCGCGTTCTCCAGCGCGAACAGTCGGCTGTAGCGGTCCTCGACCACGACCGCCGCCCGGGGCAGCCCCGCGAGCTCGGCCAGGGCGTAGGTCAGCCGCGTAGACAGCAGGCTGTTCCCCAGGTCCGCGACGCTCTTCCGCTCGACCGCGGCCAGCACCTCGCCGTCCGCACCGCAGACCGCGTAGTCCCCGGCCGACAGCCGGCGCCGGGTCGTCGTCGCCTGCTGGTGGCCGAAGCTCCACGGGTACTTCTCGCCGGTGTCCACAACGATCTCCAGCACCTGACCGGACGCCCGCGCGGTGGGCACCGACACCCGCGGCCGGGCCTGCTTCGTCGTCGACGGCGACTGCCAGAAGATCATCTCGCGGCCGCGGGCCCGGGTGAGGACCAGCTGCGAGCGGTTCATCCGCGACCGCGCCAGCACCAGGTCGATGGCCGGTCCGCGCCGCGAGCAGCTGCGCACCTCGTGCCGCTCGATGACCTCGGCGTCGGCGGGCCAGCTCTCGGCGCGGTGGCAGTACACCTTCGTCGCCCCCGGCCACGTCTCCCGGGTCTTCAGGACGATGCCGTCGGCACCGAGCGGCACCCGCACCAGGTAGGGCAGCGACGAGTCGGGCTCGGGGTTGCGGGCCACGAGGAGGTCGTCCGGCACGCGGGCAGGCGTGCACGGCGGGGTTGACAGCATCACTATCGATAGTGATGCTCTCGACATGCGTATCGCCGAGCTGGCCGAACGGAGCGGGGTCAGCGCCGCCTCGATCAAGTGGTACGTCAGCGAGGGCCTGCTGCCGGCCGGCGAGCGCACCAGCTACAACCAGACCTCCTACGACGACGACCACCTCGCCCGGCTCCGGCTCATCCGCTCCCTCGTCGAGGTCGGCGGGCTCTCCGTCGCCGCCGCGAAGGACGTCCTCGCCGCCGCCGACGACCCCGACCACCCGTTCGGCAACACCCTCGGCATCGCCCAGGCCTCGCTCCCCCGCGTCGCCGCCCCGCCGTCGGAGGAGTCGCTTCGCCGGGTGGCCGACGTCGCCCGCCGCCAGGGCTGGACCGTGCACGACGGCAACCCCGGCCTGGTCGCGGCTGCCGCCGTCCTGGACCGCTACCTGGCGCTGGGACGCGACGACCTGGCCGCCGTCCTGCCCGCCTACGCCCGAGCCGCCGAGGTGGTCGCCGAGGCCGACCTCGACACCGTCTCCACGAAGCTGGACGCCGGCCCCGCGACCGCCGCCCAGACCGTCGTCGTCGGCACCGTGCTCGGCGACGCCCTCCTCGCCGGACTCCGCCGCATGGCGCAGGAGAGCGAGTCCATCCGCCGTTTCGGAACCGGGAGCCCGTCATGACCGCCGTCCTCGATCGCCCCACCACCACCGCACCCCGCCTGGACCGGGTGCTGCTCGCCGTCGCCGTCGTCATGGCCGCGACCGCCGTCGTCACCGCCGTCCTGGCGGTGGTCGACCCGGTGCAGATCGCCGGCCGCAACGGCTGGCTCAAGCCGCTGAAGTTCTCCATCTCGATCGCCGTCTACGCGCTCACCATCGCCTGGCTGCTCACCCTGCTGCCCGCCCGCCGGCAGCGCCTGGGCCGGGGCATCGCCTGGGTCATCGCGATCGCCATGGCCGTGGAGATGGCCGCCATCGTCGGCGCCGTCGCTGCCGGCACCACCAGCCACTTCAACGTCTCGACGCCGTTCCGCACCGCGGTGTGGGCGTCCATGGGCACCGCGATCGCCGCCGTCTGGCTGGTCAACCTCCTGCTCGCCGTCCTGCTGTGGCGCTCGGTCGAGGACCCGTCCCGACGGCTGGCGATCCGGGCCGGGCTGGTCATCGGGCTGGCCGGCATGGCCGTGGCGTTCCTGATGACGTCGCCAACCGCCGATCAGCTCTCGGACTTCCAGGGCATCGCCGGGGCGCACGCGGTCGGGGTGCCGGACGACGGGCCAGGCCTGCCGCTGCTGGGCTGGTCCACCACCGGCGGGGACCTGCGGGTGCCGCACTTCGTCGGCATGCACGCCCTGCAGGCGCTGCCGCTGCTCGCCTTGGGCCTGGAGGCGCTGCGCCGGCGGGTGCCCGCGCTGGCCGCTCCGCGCACCCGTTTCCGGGTGATCGCGGCCGCGTCGGTGGGCTGTGCCGGACTGGTCGCGTTCCTGACCTGGCAGGCGCTGGCCGGGATCCCGGTCACCGGCTTCCTGGGCTGAGCACTTCACCTGGATCGGGGCGGTAGCTGCCACGACCCAGCCGACGCGTCCCCGGCCGGGGGGGGGACGCGGTCAGGCCGGCCCGGTGACGAAGGTGCACCGGGGTCCGTTCGCACGAGCAAGGCGCCGGTCCAGGGTCCACAAGGGCGCACCGAGCTCTTCCGCCAAGGCGACGTAGGCGGCGTCGTACGGCGTCACCGAGGAGTGCAACGCCCACACCCGTCCGGCCACGGCACGGAGGTCGAAGACGTCCACCGGCAGTTCCATCGCCTCGCGGTGCACGAGCGCGCCGAGGTCCTCGGACAGCTGCCCGGACAGCACCCGGCGTCGGATGACGCTGGACACCTCGATGTACAGATGAGCCGGGCCGGCCAGGGAATCACCCCGCAGGCCGGCGCTCGCCCACTCCCCGTCCGGCCCGTCGTCGATGAGTGCAGCGACCACCACGGACGAGTCGACGACGATCGTCATCGCCGGTCGGCGTCCCGTGCTTCCAAGATCTCCGCCGCGGGGAAGCGGGTACCGGTGGCATGCACCCGTGCGCGAACGCGCGACCAGTAGTCCTGCGGATCAGGTCGATCCGCCAGCGCGTTCAGCTGGGCGCGCACGTACTCCTGGAGGGACTGACCCGCCCGCGCAGCGCGAGCCGCGAGCTCGTCACGCGTGCTGACGGGGACATCCCTGATGGTCATCGAGACGGGCACACTTGCAATCTAGCAGCGCAACATCCGAATTGGCAGCGACGTCAGTGCCCCGATGTGCGCGCCTCCTCCCGCCACCGCTTGCGGGCGGCGGCCACCACGGCGTGCATGGGGTGCGAGCGGTTCTCGGCCTGGTTCAGCGGCGGCTCCAGCTCGGCGATGACGTCGGCCTCGACCGTCCAGGGCTCCGGGTGCTCGGCCCAACTCAGGTGCAGGGTCACCGCCATCCACTCCGACAGCGCCAGCTCGTCCCGGTTGACCAGCACCGGCCGCGTCGTCCAGCGGCTGCGCCAGCCCTGCTGCTCCACCAGCAGCGCCGCCAGCGACCGGCGCAGGGTGGAGGACCCCGTCGTCCCCCGGATGTGGTCGCCGACCACCCGCGACCGCAGGGTCGCCGCCGACGTCGGGCCGTTCGGCGCGATGCCGACGTACAGCAGCTGAACCTGTGCGGTCGGGTGCCTCGGGCCGGAGACGCCGGGCAGCGCGCCGAACCGGCCCCACCAGGCGTACAGGCCGGGCGCTTTCGGGACCGCGTCGGGCACCTCGGGCACCGGGACGGGCACCGAGCGGCGGGCGTCGAGCACGGGGTCCACCGGCCCAGTCAACCGCCCTGCGAGCATGGTCCGGTGCGTACCCGCCTCGTCGTCCTCGGCGCCGCGCTCGCGCTGACCGCCTGCAGCTCCTCCGCACCCGACGACGCCCCGCAGGCCGACCTGCCCGGCGGCGTCCTGCTCGACCAGGTGCAGGACGTCGACACCGGGCTCGCCATGACCGGCGGCACCGGCCGGCTGCTGCAGGCCGCGCTCGACAGCACCGACACGCCCGTGCTGCTGAGCACCACCGAGACCGGCGGCGCACCGGGGCTCACCCGCGGCACCGACCTCGCCGCCCGCGCGCCGATCACGTCGCTCGGCCAGACCGGCGGCGTGGCCGAGATGGGCATCGCCCCCGACGACACGGCCGTGCTCCTGGGGGACGCCGCCGACGGGCCCGCGGTCATCCGGGTCGCCCCCGACGGCACCGAGCAGGTGCTGCCGGTGACCTTGCCGGAGGCGGCCGGGATCAGCTCGCTGTCCTCGGTCTCCCCGCGCGCGGTCGACCTCACCCCCGACGCCTCGCGCGCCGTCGTCGTCAGCACCCCGACCGACTACTCCCAGGGCACGCCCCTCGCCACCGGCACGCTGCAGGTCGCCGTCCTGGACACCACCACCGGGACGACGACGCAGACCGCCCAGGTGCAGCTCGCCCCGCCGGCCGCCGAGATCCCCGGTGCCGACCCGGCGGTCGCCGTCGAGGACACCCTGGTCACCGCCGACGGCAGCGTCCTGGTCGCCGTCGGCCTGGCCGGCCAGCAGTCGCAGCTGCTGCGGTTCGACCCGTCGCTCATCCCGGGGGCGAAGGCGCCCTACGACCGACCCGATGTCGACGGCACCACCTTCCTGGCCGCGGACGACGACGGCACCGCCTACCTGACCCAGACCGCCGCCGGCGTCCAGCTGCTGCGCGTGCCGGTCGGCGCGACCGCACCGGAGGAGGTCGCGGTTCTGGCCGACGGCCCGGCCACCGTGACCGGACTGGTGGCCACCGGCGGCTACGCCTACCTGACCGGCATCACCGACACCGATCTCGGTCAGACGGTGCGGGCGGTCGACCTGGCCACCGGCGACATCACCCCGGCCACCGGGTTCTGCCGCGAGGGGTCGGGCTCCGTGCCCGCCCTCGGCAGCTCCGGTGCGACGCTGCTGGTGTCGGCGCTGTGCAGCGACGAGTCCACCAACGAGCAGCACCTCTACCTGTTCCGGGCGCCCTGACGGACGTCGCCCGGCCCGGGCCTACCGCTGGGCCGCGCCCTCCAGCTCGCGCTCGCTGCGCTCCCGCGCGGCCCGCTCGGCGTCGTGGTCGATGCCGCGGCTGAACAGGTAGTAGGCGCCGCCGGCGACCCCCAGGCCCACGGCGAAGGACAGGTCCGCGCCGCCGATGGCCGCGGCGACCGGGCCGGTGTAGAGCCCGGGCAGGGAGAAGAACGGCACCATGGCCAGCACGCCGAGCACGTAGGCGATCAGCCCGCGCCAGGACCACCGGCGGTAGATCCCGTCGGGGTTGAAGATCTCGGTGATCGCGTACTTCCCGTGCCGGACGGCGTAGAAGTCGACCAGGTTGACCGCCGTCCAGGGGACCAGGAAGTACAGCATGAACAGCACGAAGTTGTTGAAGCTGCCCAGGTAGTCGGCCGGGATGAGCAGCGCGACCACGACGGTGAGCACGCCGACGACGGTCAGCCCGACGACCCGCGGCGTCTGGGTGGCCTTGACCCGGCGGAAGGCGTCCAGGCCGCTGATGCCGGTGAGCATCGCGCCGTAGGCGTTGACGCCCATGATCGAGATCAGCGCCACCGCCGACACCAGCACCACGATGGTCCCGAACCCGGGGAACAGCTCGTCGCCGACCTGCTTGATCGTCCCGACGGCGTCGACCTCGGGCAGTCGGCTGGCCAGCAGCGACCCCAGCCCCATCAGCCAGATCGCCGACCCGGCCGCGCCCAGGTAGGTGAAGAAGATCAGCTTCGGCGCGGAGGAGTCCGCCGGCAGGTAGCGGGAGTAGTCCGAGACGTAGACCGCGTAGCTGATGTTGTAGCCCGCGGCCAAGGAGAACTGCACCAGGAACGCGGTCAGGTCGAAGCCCGGGGTCGCGGCCACGGCCGGTGCGGCCGGCAGCGTGAAGGCGATGACCGTGGTGATCGCGAACGCGACGATCAGCACGTAGGTCAGCCAGCGCTGCACCAGGTGCAGCAGGTCGTGGCCGACCACGGCGATGAGGATGGACAGCGCCGTCAGCACCGGGTACCAGAACCACCGGACGTCGGGCAGCACCAGCGCCAGCCCGTCGGTGGCCAGGATGACGTCGAAGACCATGAACCCGACGTAGACGAACACCGTCGCCAGGAACGGCAGGATCACGCCGCGGCTGCCGAACTGCGCCCGCGACTGGATCATCTGCGGCAGCCCCATCCGCGGGCCCTGGTTGGCGTGGAAGGCCATGAAGAAGGTGCCCACGCCCGCGCCCAGCACGATGGCCAGGAACGAGACCAGCGCCGACAGCCCGAGCTCGGGGCCGATGAACCCGATGACCAGGGTGGGCAGCACGAAGTTGCCGGTGAACCAGAACGGGGCCTGGTGCCACACCTTGCCGCGCCGCTCGGCCCGGGGGACGTAGTCGATCGAGCGCTGCTCGAGGACGCGGCGGGGCTCGGCGGACGTGGGGTCGTGGGCCATGCTCACTCCTGGGTCGGTGGGAACTCGGGGTGGCCCGGCGCGGTCCGGGGCCAGGGGTGGTGCTGCTCCCACCGCGCGGCCAGCTGCAGCAGGCCGATGTCGGCCCAGCGCGGCATGGTCACCTGCAGGCCGAAGCGCTCCCCCGTGGGCAGGGCGCCCGCGGGCAGCGAGACCGCCGGCAGGCCGGTCATGTTCTGCACGGCGGTGGAGTAGACGTCGGCGCCGAGCAGGCCCGGTGCCCGCCCGGGGACCTCCCCGCGCGGACCCCACCCGGGCACGGCGACGGTCGGGGTGACCAGCGCGGTGCCGGCAGCCAGGACGTCGTCCAGCCGGCGGACGGCGGCGTACCGGCGACGCCGGGCCGCCAGGTACTCATCGGCCGGGACGGCGAGGCCGGTGGTGAGGAACTCCGCGGTGGTGGGGTGCAGCTGGTCCGCACCCTGCTCGATGCGCGTGCGCCCGAAGACCGAGGCGTGCTCGGCCGCGGCCAGGGTGAACCAGTCCTCGTCGGGCGACCAGCCGGGGAAGAAGTCGCCGGGCTGCCACCGCTCCAGCGGGACGCCGAGCAGGCGGGCCAGGTCCTCCGCGCGGCGGGCGAGCTGGTCGGCGACGTCGGCGGGCAGGGGTCCCAGCTCGTCGGTGCGGTCGGCCACGACGACCCGCTGCGGCAGCCCGGCCGAGGGCAGCGGGACGGGCAGCGCGGTGGGGTCCCCGGCGTGCGGCCCGGCCAGCACCTCCAGCTGCAGCGCCAGGTCGGCGACCGTGGTGGCCATCAGGCCCTCGGTGTGGAAGTCGATCCAGTCGGGGTCGCCGTCCCGGGCAATGACGCCGTTGGTGGGCTTGAACCCCAGCAGGCCGCAGAAGGCGGCGGGGATGCGGGCCGAGCCCGCGCCGTCCCCGGCGGTGACCAGCGGCGCCAGACCCGCGGCCAGCGCCGCGGCCGACCCGCCGCTGGACCCGCCCGGGGACAGCGCCGGGTCCCACGGGTTGGTGGTGGCGCCGTGCACGGGGTTGTCGGTGAACCCCTCGATGCAGAACTCGGGCTGGTTGGTCTTGCCGACGACCAGGGCACCCGCGGCGCGCAGCCGGGCCACGACCAGGCTGTCGCGGGCGGCCGGCGGGGCGTCGGCGAACCAGCGGGAACCGTGCGTGGTGACCATGCCCGCGACGTCGTGGGTGTCCTTGACCAGCAGCGGCACGCCGGTCAGCGGGCGGGGGACGGCGTCCCCGGCGGCGACGGCGCGGTCCAGCGCGTCGGCCTCCTGCCGCACCTGCTCGGCCCGCAGCGCCACGACGGCGCCCAGGTCGGCGTGCTCGGAGACCCGGGCCAGGCACAGCTCGACGAGCGCGCGGGCGCTGGTGCTCCCGTCGGCGACCGCCTGGGCGAGGTCGTGCAGCACGGCGACCTCCTCGTCGGGTGACGGCAGGACGCTACGTGGGAGTTGTGCAGCAGGCAACCATCGTCACCTCTCAGGCAACTCGCCGAGGGACGAAGACGCCGTCCACCACGGTCGTCAGGTGCTGCGCAGCCGCGCGGCCTGGCGCTGCAGGTGGTCCCGCTCGGCGGTGTTGGTCGCGGCCCGCGCGGCCTCGGCGTAGAGCTCGGCGGCGCGGCCCGGGTCGCCGTCCTTCTCGTGCAGGTGCGCGGCGACCGCCGCCCACCGCGGCAGCGACGGGTCCAGCTCGGCGAGCGCGGCCAGGCCGGCGCGCGGGCCGTCGGCCTCCCCCACCGCCACCGCACGGTTCAGCCGCGCCACCGGCGACCCGGTCAGCGCGACCAGCTCGTCGTACCACTCCACGACCTGCACCCAGTCGGTCTCCGCGGCCGAGGCCGCGTCGCAGTGCAGCGCCGCGATCGCCGCCTGCGCCTGGTACTCCCCCAGCCGATCCTGGGCCAGCGCCCCCTGCAGCAGGTCGACCCCCTCCGCGATCAGCCGGGTGTCCCAGAGCGACCGGTCCTGCGCCGCCAGCGGCACCAGCGCGCCGTCCGCCGAGAACCGGGCCGGACGGCGGGCCGCGTGCAGCAGCATCAGCGCCAGCAGCCCGGCGACCTCGGGGTGGTCGTACGCGTCGTGCAGCTGCCGGGTGAGCCGGACCGCCTCGGCGACCAGGTCGACGTCCCCGCCGTAGCCCTCGTTGAACACCAGGTACAGCGTCCGCAGCACGGTCGCGACGTCGCCGGGTGCGTCCAGCCGGACGCCGGACACCGTCCGCTTCGCCCGGCTGATCCGCTGCGCCATCGTCGCCTCGGGCACCAGGTAGGCCTCGGCGATCTGCCGGGTGGTCAGCCCACCCACCGCGCGCAGCGTCAGCGCCACCGCCGACGACGGGGTCAGCGACGGGTGCGCGCAGAGGAAGTACAGCTGCAGCGAGTCGTCCCGGCCGGGCACCTCGACCGGTTCCTCGGGCGCCGGCTCCCGGCGCCGGCGGGCGACGTCCGAGCGGACGGCGTCCAGGTACCGGCGCCACGCGACGGTGACCAGCCACGCCCGGACGTCCCGCGGCGGGTCCGCCGCCCAGGTGCGCAGGCCCTCGACCAGCGCGTCCTGGACGGCGTCCTCGGCCGCGGCGAAGTCCGCACCCCGGCGGACCAGCGCCGCCAGCACCTGCGGGACGGCGGCCCGCAGGTCGGCTGCGTCGGGGTGGGTCACTCCGTGACGGTCGGCGGCTCGCTCATCACCGGCCGCAGCTCCAGCCACTCCCCCAGCGGCCGCCCGCCCGCGCCGGGCGCCGAGGACAGCTCACCGGCGAGCTCCAGTGCCCGGCCGTGGTCGGCGACGTCGATGATCATCCAGCCGGCGATCAGGTCCTTGGTCTCGGCGAACGGGCCGTCGGTGACCGGCGGCTTGCCCTCGCCGTCGAAGCGGACCCAGGTGCCCTCCGGCGCCAGCGCGTCGGCGGAGACGAACTCGCCGGTGTCCTGCAGCCGCTCGGCGAAGTCGCGCATGAACTGGATGTGGTCGGCCCACTCCTGCGGCGTCCACCGGTCGCCCGGGACGTCGTTGGTGGGGGCCGGCGCGCCGCGGTAGTGCTTGAGCATCAGGTACTTCGGCATGGTCGTCTCCTCGCATCCGTGCGGCCCATCCTGGCCGCATCCACCCGGGGGACGGAACCGGGTCGCCGTCCTCGACATCGCCGTCCCCGCTACGGTCGGGCATGGCCATCGACCCCCGCGGCAGCGACCTGAAGCGGCTCCTCGCCGAGGACCCCGGCGGACCCGTCGTCATGCTCAACCTGCTGCGCTTCGCCGAGGGCGGGCGCGAGTCCTACGACCGGTACGCGGCCGCGCTGAAGGAGACCTTCCTACCCCGCTACGGCGGCGAGGTCGTCTACGCCGGGGACGGCGGCACCCCGCTGGTGGCCGAGGAGGGCCAGGCCTGGGACGTCGTCCTGCTCGTGCGCTACCCCAGCCGCGAGGCGTTCAGCGCGATGGTGGCCGACCCCGAGTACCAGCAGGTCACCCACTTCCGCAGCGAGGCGCTCACCGAGGCGGTGCTGCAGCCGACGACCCCGCGGTAGTCGGCGGGGGCGTCCGGCCGGGGTGCTCGCTACCGGCCGCTGAACCGCTCGCCGAGCACCACGACGAGCGCGAGGACTCCGATGACCAGGCAGGAGCAGGTCAGCACCGCGATCGGCAGGCCCGCCTGGCGCACCCCTGTCAGGTCGCCGCGCTCGGTCAGGGAGTGGTGCGTGGCCCGGTAGCGGCGTGCCGCGGCACCGGCCACGAGCAGCGCCTGGAGCAGGCCGACCGCGGCGAGCGCCAACCCCCACACGCCGAACACCGGGGTGGCCAGCCGACCGACGGTCACCGCACCCAGCGCCAGGGCCAACGTCGTGCGCCGCCAGGCCAGGGCGGTGCGCTCGGCCTGCAGCCCGACGTCGAACACGTGACCGGGGGACCCGGCGGGCCCGGAGGTCACCGCAGGAGGAGCCCGACGAGCACGAGCAGGCCCGCCAGGACCACCCCGACCGCGACCGGCAACCCCAGACGCGGCGGGGGGAGCGGTCGCGACGTCCGCATCGCGCGCTCGGTGGTCACCCAGCCCCACCAGGCCTGCACGGGTGCCAGCAGACCCAGCGCGATGAAGACCAGGGCACTGGCCAACCGGAGTCCCTCCGCGATGGGCAGGTCGAGGGCCTCGAGCGCCACCCCGGCCGCCAGCAGGGCCAGCGATGTCCGCACCCAAGCCAGGAACGTGCGCTCGTTGGCCATGCTGAACCGGGGGTCGGGCTCCTCCCCCGTCCCGTAGACCCGCCGTGGGAAGCGGCGGTCGGGGGCCGGGCGCATGGCCTCTTCGCGCTCGCTGTCCACGCCTGGAACTCCTCGGACCCGCCGGACGGATGAGCGGGCACCGCCCGTGAGCGGATCGTGCCATGCGGGCGGCGGCTGACCCGACAGCCGGTCCCCGCTCCGGCGCCCGCTCGACGGGTGCGGGAGCCTGGGGCATGCGCACCCGACTCGCCGTCCTGGCCGGCCTGCTCGCGCTCACCGCCTGCGGCCGGCCCACCGGCGGGGTCGCCGGCCCCGCCCCCGACGCCCCCGCCCTGCCCACCGACGACGCCGCGCTGGTGCTGCGGGTGGCCCTGACCGGCGGGTTCAGCACCCCGTCGGCGCTGCTGTCCCGGCTCCCCCTGGTCAGCGTCTACCGCGACGGCCGGGTGGTCACCGAGGGCCCGGTGATCGCGATCTACCCGCCGCCGGCCTGGCCCAACGTGCAGGTGAACCAGGTCGACGACGCCACCCTGACCGACCTGGTGCAGGCCGCCGTCGACGCCGGGGTGGGCGACGCCGTCGACCTCGGCAACCCAGGGATCGCCGACGCCACCACCACCGTGCTCACGCTGACCACCGCGGAGGGCACCCGCACCACCGAGGTGTACGCCCTGGGCGAGGCGGCCGGCGACCCCGCCGTCACCCCCGAGCAGACCGCGGCCCGCGCGGAGCTGGCCGCCCTCGTCGAGCGGCTCACCGGCCTCCCCGAGGACGGCCGCAGCGAGCCGTTCACCCCGGCCGCGGTCGTCGCCCTCGCCGGCGAGTACGCCGGCGACCCCGAGCTGCCCCGCGATGCGGTCACCTGGCCCGGCCCGCCGCTGCCCGGGGAGACCGTCGCCCCCGGCACCGGCTGCACCGTCGCCACCGGCGAGCAGGCGAGCGCGGTGGTGGCCGCCGCGCAGGCCGCCGACACGCTGACCCCGTGGACCGACGGCACCGCCACCTGGTCGCTGGCGTTCCGGCCGCTGCTGCCCGACGAGACCGGCTGCGACGACCTGACCGGGTGACACCCTCGACGGGGTGAGCACCTGGTCAAGCGGCGGTGCCGGCCCGCCGACACGGGTCCCATGATGCGTCCGGCCCCGTTCCGCCCCCGCTCGGCGCTGGTCGCCGCGGCGGGTGTGGTCGTGGTCGTGCTCTCCGCCGTCCCGCCGACCCGCGTGCCGACCGTGCTCGCGGTCTCCGCGGTGGCCGCCGCGGCACCCCTGGTGGGGGTGGTGCGGCACCGGCCCGCCCGGCCCGAGCCGTGGCTGGCCGTCGCGGCGATGCTGACCTGCTGGGGCCTGGCGCTGGCGCTCGCGGCACCCGCCTACCCGGTCGCGCTCGCCCTGCAGGCCGCCGGGATCGCCGTGGCCGGCGGCCTGTTCGCGGTCATCTTCGCCCGCCAGCGCCGCTCGGGACCTCAGGACCGCAGACGGTCCCGCCGGGAGACCTGGGGACGACGCACCGACCGGCTGATGGTCGCGCTGGTCATCGGCCTGGCGCTGGCCCAGTCGGCCACCAGCCTGCTGGACCCCGCCCTGCCCTGGCCGACGGCGTTCGCCCCCGTGGACCTGGTGCTGGTCTGCCTCCTGCTGCGCTTCACCGCCTCCCGCGCCGACCTGGGCCCCAGCATGCGGCTGCTGGTGGCTGGCGGCGTGACCGCCGCGGTCTACGACTGCCTGTGCGCGAACACCGGCGTCCGGGTCCTGGGCCCGGAGCCGGTCCAGAACGTGGTCTGGACGGTCGCCGTCCTGCTCTTCACCGCCGGGTCGCTGCACCCGGGCATGACCACCGCCTTCTCCCCGCGCCGGCTGGCCCGGCTGCGCTCGGAGTCCGCCCGGCTGCTGGGGTCCACCCCGCTGCTGCTCGTGCCCGTGGCGCTGTCCCTGCTCGACGGCGCGCGGGTGCTGCCCACCGCCGCCTACCTCGCCACCGCGGCCGCCGTCGCGGCACTGGCCATCGTCCGCGGTGCGCAGACGATCCGGGCCAGCGAGCGGCTCGCCCGCCGCGACCCGCTCACCGGGCTGGCCAACCGACGCGGCCTGCGGGTGGCCTTCGACGACCTCGTCCCGACCACCGCCGACCCCGCGCTGCCGGTGGGCCGCCTCGCGGTGCTCGACCTCGACGACTTCAAGCACGTCAACGACACCTACGGCCACGAGACCGGCGACCACCTGCTGGTCGCCGTCGGCGGCCGGCTCGCCGACGCGATCGGCGGCGGGGGCACCGTCGCCCGCTCCGGCGGTGACGAGTTCGTGCTGCTGCTGCGCCCCGCCGCCCCCGACGTCGGCGACCTGCTGCACGCCGCGTTCGCCGACCCCGTGGCCCTGGGCGAGCTGTCCTTCGGGGTCCGCGCCAGTGCCGGCTGGGTCGAGCTCACCGGCGCCAGCGAGCTGCCGCTGGCCCTGGCCGACGCCGACGTCGCCCTCTACGCCAGCAAGGACGGCGACCGGGGCGGCGCCACCCGGTTCGCCCCCGAGCAGCGGGAACAGGTGCTGGGCAGCCTCGCCCTGGGCGCCGACCTGCGCCGCCTCGTCAGCGGCGACCCCGCGGCCGGCGAGCTGGTGCTGCACTACCAGCCGCTGGTCGCGCTGCCCGACCGCCGCGTGCGCGGCTGCGAGGCGCTGGTCCGCTGGCGGCACCCCGAGCGCGGCCTGCTGTCCCCCGACACCTTCCTGCCGGTCGCCGAGGCCCAGGGCCACGGCGCCGCGATCGACGCCTGGGTGCTCCGCGAGGCCTGCCGGTCGGCGCTCACCTGGCCCGACCCGACCTGGACGGTGAGCGTCAACCTCGGCCGCTCGTCGATGGTCTGCCCCGACCTCGCCGCCCGCGTGCGGACCACCCTCGCCGCGACCGGCCTGCCGGCCGGCCGCCTGCACCTGGAGATCACCGAGCACGACCAGCTGCCCGCCGACGCCGCCGTGCTGGCCCTGCACGAGCTGGCCGCCGACGGCGTCGGCGTCGCGCTGGACGACTTCGGCACCGGCTACACCTCGGTCGCCTACCTGCAGCGCTACCCGATCAGCGTGCTCAAGCTCGACCGCTCGGTCACCGGTGCCGACGCCTCGGTCGCCCTGCTGCGCGGCCTGGTGGGCCTGGCCGACGCGCTGGGCACCACCGTGCTGGCCGAGGGCATCGAGACCGACGAGCAGTGCGCCCGGCTGGCCGGCCTCGGGGTCGACGCCGGCCAGGGCTGGCTGTTCGGCCGCCCGATGACCGCCGACCGCCTGGCGGACCTGGCGGCACCCGTCGGGAACCCCACGTAGCTCAATAGTCACACCCCGGAGCGCCCCGCCGGGTCGAGCCGCAGCGGAGACCTACCCTCGCGCCGATCACGACGGACCACGGAGCAGGCCGGGAGGGGTGGCATGCAGGTCGACGACGTCCAGGCGCTGCAGCAGCACGCGGCCTGGCGCCTGCTCCGCGCCGACGACGCCCCCCTCGTCGTCGCCTTCCTCGCCCGGGTCTTCACCGACGGCGGCGCGCACGGCCTGCCCGCCGGCGAGCTCGCCGACCGCCTCGCCGACCTGCTCGCCGAGCTCGACGGCACCCCCCGCGTGCCGGTCGACGCCCGCGGCTACCTCGACGGCTGGGCCGGCCCGGACGGCGGCTGGCTGCGCGCCTGGTACCCGCCCGGCTCCGACGAGCCGCTCATGGACGCCACGCCCGCCGCCGAGCTCGCCGTCGCCTTCGTCCGCGGCCTGGCACCCCGGCCCCTCGTCGACACCGCCGCCCGGCTGGGCACCGTCGTCGACCAGCTGCGCGCGCTGGCGACCGAGGACGCCGAGCCCACCGCCCAGCGCGACCGCTACCTGCACGCCACCGCCACCGCGACCGGTCTGCTGGCCGACCTGCGTGCGGTGGAGGCCGCCTTCCGCGACCGCGACCGGGAGCTGCGCGCCGCCATCGCCGCCGGGGACGGCGCCCTGGCCGCGGACGTCGTCGCCGGCCGCCGGGGGATCGCCGGGACCGACCAGGGCCGCAGCTTCCACGCCTGCTACGACCGGCTGCTCTCCCCCCGCCTGCAGGACGAGCTCACCGACCTGCTCGACCGGGTGCACGCCCTGCCCGCGCTGCGCACCTGCACCGACCCCCGCATGCGCCGCATCCGGCACGACCTGGTCGCCGCCGCCCAGCACACCCGGCAGGTGCTGCGCGGCCTGGTCGACGCGCTGCGCACCGGCCTGGACGAGCAGGTGCGGCACGAGGACCGGCGCGTGCTCGACCTCGTCGCCGGCATCGAGGACCGCGCCCGGGTGCTCTCGGCGGGGCTGGCCGACCTGGACGGGTTCGCCGTCGAGCTCGACGACCTGCACCCCACCGTCGTCCTGCCGATGGAGCGCCACCTCTACGCCCCGCCCCGCCGCGCCGCCGTCGACAGCGCCCGGCCCCCGGCCGGCGAGGAGGACTTCGCCGCCGCCGCGCTGTTCGACCAGGTGCAGGTCGACCCGGTCCCGCTGAGCGCGCACGTGCGCCGCGCGCTGCTGCAGCGGCCCCGGGTCGAGCTCGCGACCGTGCTCGAGCAGCACCCGCTGCAGCACGGGCTGGCCGAGCTCGTCGCCTACCTGTCGCTGCGCGACGAGGCCTTCGACGTCGTCCTGCCCACGCCTTCCGCCGACGACCAGCCCGGGGACGACGACACCGTCACCTGGACCGACCCCGACGGCCGCGCCCGCACCGCCACCCTGCCCCGCGTGGTCTACGCCCGCCGCGACACCGACCCCCGCGCCGGCTCCCGGCACCCCGCCGGCCGCCGCGCCCACCCCGCCGTCCCGACCGTGCTCGCGGAGGACCCCCGATGACCGCCCTGCTGCCCGACACCGGCACCGAGGCCCGGCCCGCCCGGGCCGAGCTCAGCCTGCCGCTGGTGGTGACCTCGCTGATGCGCGGCGTCGTCTACCGCGAGACGGCCCCGGAGGTGTGGCGGCACCTGCTCGCCCTGCAGCCCGACCTGCGCGACCACGTCGCCGTCCTGGGCCTGGTGCCGGTGGTCGACGAGACCGAGGGCTTCGCGTTCCTGCGGCAGCGGCCCGAGGAGGAGCCCGACGGCGTCCCCGTGCCCCGCCTGGTCGCCCGCCGCTCGCTGTCGTTCCCGGTGAGCCTGCTACTGGCGCTGCTGCGCCGCCGGCTGGCCGCCGCCGACGCCGGCGAGGCCGGCAGCCGGCTGGTGCTGTCCCGGATGGAGATCGTCGACCTGCTGGCCGACGTCCTGCCCGACCCCGGCCGGCGCAACCGGCTCGTCGAGCAGGTCGACGGGCACGTCGCCAAGGCCGTCGAGCTCGGCTTCCTGCGCCGGATGCCCGGCCCGGACGGCGGGTTCGAGGTCCGCCGGGTGCTCAAGGCCTTCGTCGACGCGCAGTGGCTGGCCGACTTCGACGCCAAGCTCGCCGAGTACGCCGCCGCCACCCAGCAGCTCCAGCCCGCCGTGGAGGACCTCCCGTGACCGCTCTCCCACCGGTGCCGCACCTGCTGCTCACCACCGAGGACGACGGGCCCGCCCCCCGCGCCGGGTTCCGCCTCGACCGGCTCGAGCTGCTCAACTGGGGCACCTTCGACCGCAAGGTGTGGACGCTGCGCGCCGACGGGCAGAACACGCTGCTCACCGGCGACATCGGGTCGGGCAAGTCGACCATCGTCGACGCGCTGAGCACCCTGCTGCTGCCCGCCGCCCGGGTCTCCTACAACGAGGCCGCCGGGGCCCCCACCCGCGAGCGGGACCTGCGCTCCTACGTGCAGGGCCACTGGCGGGCCGAGCGCACCGGCGCGACCGGCGGCACCCGCACCGTCGGGCTGCGCCCGGGCAGCACCTGGACCGCGCTGCTGGCGGTGTTCCGCAACGAGGGCCTGGACGAGGTCGTCACCCTCGGCCAGGTGTTCTGGCTGCGCTCGGGCGAGGTCGGCCAGCCCGACCGGTTCCACCTCGTCGCCGACCGCGACCTCTCCATCGCCGGCGACCTGGCCGACTTCGGCAGCGACCCGCAGGCGCTGCGCCGCCGGCTGGCCGCGCGGCCCGACGTCGAGGTGTTCGGCACCTTCACCGAGTACGGCCGCGCCTACCGCGGCCGGCTGGGCATCGCGAGCGAGCAGGCGATGGACCTGTTCCACCAGACCGTGTCGATGAAGACCGTCGGCGACCTGGGCGGCTTCGTCCGCAGCCACCTGCTCGAACCCGGCGACTCCGCCGGCTGGGTCGACCGGCTGCTGGGTCACGTCGACCACCTCACCCGCGCGCACGACGCCGTCGTCACCGGCCGCGCCCAGCTCGCCCAGCTGCGCCCCGTCCTCGCCGACGCCGACCGGCACGCCGTCCTCACCGAGCAGATCGCCACCGTCGACGCCGACCTGGCCGCGCTCCCCCGCTGGGCGGACACCCTGCGGGAGAAGCTGCTGGCCGCCCGCGCCACCACCCAGCGCGCCGAGGTCGCCACCGTCGACCGGGCGCTGACCCAGGGCATCACCAACCTCGACCTGGCCCGCGCCCGCGAGCTGTCGCTGACCATGCAGCGCACCGGCCACGGCGGCGAGCGGCTGCGCTACATCGACGAGCAGCTGCTGGAGCTGGAGGAGGCCCGCCGCGAGCGACGCACCCGCGCCGGGGTCTTCGCCGGGCTGCTGGAGGCCACCGGCCTGGACCCGGTCGCCGACGGCGAGGACTTCGTCGTCCGGCGCACCGAGATCGCCGAGGCCCTCGCCCGCGCCGTGGAGAGCGAGGCCGATGCCGAGGACCGGCTCGCCGAGGTCGAGGTCGCCCTGGCCGCGCTGCGCTCCCGCGCCGCCGGCATCGGCCACGAGCTGACCGGGCTGCGCGGGCGCACCGGCGCCGTCCCCCGGGAGCAGACCCTGCTGCGCGACCGGCTGGCCGCCGCCCTCGGGGTGGACACCGAGGTGCTGCCCTTCGCCGGCGAGCTGGTGCGGGTCTCCCCCGTGCACGCCGAGTGGCTGCCGGCCGCCGAGCGGGTGCTACGTGGGTTCGCGCTCACCCTGCTGGTCCCCGCCGACCGCTACGCCGAGGTCTGCGCCTGGGTCGAGGACGCCGACCTCGGCGCGCAGCTGGCCTACCTGCCGGTGCCGGCCGAGCTGCCCACCACCGCCCCCATGCCCGCGCCGCAGTCGCTGGCCGCGGTGCTGGAGGTCCGGTCCACCCCGCTGGCGGCCTGGGTGGAGGGCCAGCTGGCCCGCCGCGCGGCGCACCTGCGCGTGGACGACGTCGCGGAGTTCGCCCGCACCCCCGTCGCGGTCACCCGCACCGGGCAGGTCAAGGACCGCACCGGCCGGCACGCCCTGGACGACCGGCACCCCGCCGGCGACCCGGCGCACCGGGTGCTCGGGTGGGACGCCGCCGGCAAGATCCGCGCGCTGACCGCCGCGGAGAACGCGCTGCTGCCGCAGCTGACCGAGCTCACCGCCGCCCGCGACGCCGTCCGGGCCGAGCGGGCCCGCGCCGCCGCCCGCGGCCGCGACCTCGCGCAGCTGTCGGCCTACGACAGCTGGCGGGCGCTGGACTGGCAGGGCGCCATCCGGGAGATCGCCGAGCTCGGCCGCGAGCGCGACCTGCTCATCGCGGCGTCCGGGGTGCTGTTCGGCCTGGACGGCGCCATGGACGACGTCCGCCGCGACATCGTCTCCCTGGCCACCGCCCAGGCCACCCTGCAGCAGCGCCGCGGCGCGGCCGCCTACGCCCTGGGCGAGACGTTCTCGGTGCTGGAGGCCGTGCGCCGCCGGCTGGCCGGCTACCCCGTCGCCGGCGACGCCCCCGACGTGCAGCCTGCCCGCCTGGCCGTGGACGACGGCTCAGCGGTCGCCCGGGCGCTGCGCATCGACCGGTCGCTGAGCGCTCCCGAGCGGCTGGACCGCCGGGCGCTGGTCGCCTCGGTGCCGGTGACCGACCTGGCCGACGTCGACGAGCGCGAGCGGAACATGCGCGCCCTGCTGGAGCGCGAGCGCACCACCCAGGTGTCGGTGCGCGCCGAGGTCGAGGAGCGGATGGTGCGCGCGATGGCCGCCTTCCGCGCCCAGCACCCCGACGTCGCCGCGTCCCTGGACGCCTCGCGCGGCGCCGTGGAGGCCTTCCGCGCGCTGCACGAGCGGCTGCGCACCGACCAGCTGCCCCGCGCCGAGGCCACCTTCACCGCGCTGCTGGAGCAGGACACCGTGCGCGACGTCGCCGGGTTCCTCGCCGAGCTGGAGCGGCGTGCCGACCAGGTCACCGAGCGGGTCGCGGCGATCAACGGGTCGCTGCACGACATCGACTACCACCCCGGCCGCTACCTGGCCCTGGAGGCCCGGCGCACCGACGCCCCCGAGGTCGCGGACTTCCGCGCCGACCTGCGGGCCTGCGCCGACGCCGGCGAGACCGACCCGGAGGAGCGCTTCGCCCGGGTCGCCCGGGTGGTGCACCGGCTGCGCGGCCGCGCCGGGCACGTCGCCGAGGACCGCCGCTGGGCGCGGCTGGTCACCGACGTCCGCGCCTGGTTCGAGTTCACCGCGACCGAGCGGTGGCGGCACGACGACGCCGAGCACGAGACGCACACCGACGCCGGCGGCAAGTCCGGCGGCCAGAAGGAGAAGCTGGCCTACACCGTGCTCGCCGCCTCGCTGGCCCACCAGTTCGGCATCGACCCGGCCGCGCCGATGGCCCGCGACTTCCGGTTCGTGGTCATCGACGAGGCGTTCGGGCGGGGCTCGGACGACTCCACCCGGTTCGCCCTGGACCTCTTCGCCCGGCTGGGCCTGCAGCTGCTCGTCGTCACCCCGCTGCAGAAGATCCACACCATCGAGCCCTACGTGGCGTCGCTGGCCTACGTGGACAACCAGCAGGGCGACGAGTCGCGGCTGCAGTGCCTCACCGTCGCCGACTACCGGGCCCGGCGGGCGCTGGCCCGCTCCGTCACCGCCTGATCGCGTCGGTCAGGGCGGCGGCGAACGCGACCGGGTCGCCGCCCTGTCCGGGGTGGAACCCGCCGTGCCCGCCGGGGAAGATCAGCAGCGGCAGGCCGTGCTCGGCGGCGACCGCGCGCGACGTCCGGCCGGTCATCGCCCCGCCCGACCATGCGCCGACGCCGACCGCCACCTGGCCCTCGGGCAGCGCACCGACCCGGTGCTCGATGAGCGTGCCCAGGCCCAGCACCAGCCGGGTCATCGACCGCTGGTCGGCCTCGGACGGCGGCGGCGGGGCCGGCGCCCCGGGCGGCGGTGCGAACCCGTTCTGCTGGGCGAACAGCCCCATCGCCGGGAACAGGCCCTGGTCCCGGTACACCTGCTGCACCTGCCCCGCGTTGGCCCGCTGCTCGGCCGCGTCGTCGAGGTAGGTGATCAGGGGCGGCTCGTGCGCGACCACGGTGCGCACCTGCTCGGGGTGCGTGGCGGCCAGCTCCAGCGCCGTGATCCCGCCGCCGCTGGAGCCGAACACGTCGGCCGGCTCGGTGGTGACCGCAGCCAGCACCCGGGACAGGTCGTCGGCCAGGGTCGCGACGTCCGGCGGCTCGGTGGGGTCGGTCATCGTGGAGTCCCCGGTGCCGCGCGGGTCGTGCAGCACGACGGTGTGCGACCCGGCCAGCTGCTGCGCCAGCGGGCGGAACCCGTCGGCGGGCATCGGGTGGCCGATCAGCGCCAGCACCGGGCCGCTGCCGAGCACCTCGTAGGACAGGACGGCGCCCGGGGCGTCGATCGTGTGGGTGGTCACCGCAGGAGTGTGCCGCGCTACAGCTCCGGGATGCACACCCCGGCGCCGAGCTGCGCGAGACCGGCGAGGTCGCCGTCGGCGAAGTCGAGCACCTCGCCGGACGTGGTGGAGGCCATCAGCTGGTCGGAGTCCCAGACGTGGGCCAGCCCGACCACGTGGCCGAGCTCGTGCAGCAGGATGGCCCGGCCCACGGCGGCGTCCCCGCCGGCGGCCAGCTCGGCGTACTCGGGCCCGTCCAGGGTGACGCTGCCGGTCACCCAGGCCAGCGGCCCGCCCTCGGGCCCGGCCGAGGCGCTGCCGCCGAGCCCCGCGACGTCGCCGGCCAGGGCCGGTTCCTGCTCCGGGGTGCGCCAGCCGACCAGAACCGGCGCCCACCGGTCGCCGTAGCGGTCGGGCTGGTAGGCCGCGCGGTCGCCGCCGGGCAGCTCGTCGGTGAGGCCCTCGTAGCGGAACTGCAGCCCGGTCACCTCGGTCATCCGGGCCAGCGCGTCGACCAGCAGCGGCTCGGCGTCCGCGGGCGCCCCGTCGGGGCTGAGCACGACCGCGACCGGCCGACACGGGTCCCAGGCGACCGGGGTGGTGCCGTCCTCCTGCTTCGCCACGAACGCGTAGACGTCGCTGTCGGGGGCCGCGGGCGGCGCACCGAGCGGTTCGTCGGACTCCTCGACGCCGGGGCTGGGCACGGTGCGCGGCGCCGCGTCGGCGGTGACCGCCGGGCGGGCCTGCGGCACGGGCAGGGGGTCCCCGGTGCGCAGCCACCAACCACCGGCGACCAGCCCGACGACGGCGACGAGCACCACGAACGCCCGCAGCACCCGCGACCCGCGACGCGGCGGGGCCGGCACCGGTGCCGGCGGCGGCCAGGCGTGCGGCGGCAGCGCGTACCGCTGCGTCGCCGGGTCCTCGGTCATCCCCTCCAGTGTGCGGGACCGCTCGCCCGGACCGGCGTCACACGCCGAGGTGCGCCAGCGCCTGGACCAGCAGGTGGCTCTGCCCGTTGGCCAGCTCGGCGAGGACACCGGGGTCGCGGGCCTCGTCGGGGGTGAACCAGGTGAGCTCCAGCGCGTCCTGCTGCGGCTCGCAGTCGCCCTCGACGGGGACCACGTAGGCCAGCGAGACCGCGTGCTGCCGGGGGTCGTGGAACGGGGTGACCCCGGGGGTCGGGAAGTACTCGGCGATGGTGAACGGCTGCGGCGAGACCGGCACCCGGGGCAGGGCGAGCGGGCCGAGGTCCTTCTCCAGGTGCCGCAGCAGCGCCGCCCGCACCCGCTCGTGGTAGAGCACCCGGCCCGAGACCAGCGCCCGCTTGATCTGCCCGTCCTCGCCCGCGCGCAGCAGCAGCCCGATCTTGGTCACCGCCCCGTGGTCGTCCACCCGGACCGGGACGGCGTCGACGTAGAGGATCGGCAGCCGCTCGCGGGCCGAGTCCATCTCCTCCCGGGAGAGCCAGCCGGCGTCGGTCAGGGTGGTCGCCTCGGTCATGGGCACAGTCTGGTCGACGGCGGGCCGGTTCAGCTGCAGCGGGGTCCGCTGCGCGGGCCGAGCTCGGCCAGCCCCTCCAGGTCCCCCTGCTGGTACACCCGCCCCCGCGACCCGCCGGCGTCCATCAGCTGGCTCGGGTCGTCGACGTGGTCCAGGCCGACGAGGTGGCCGAGCTCGTGCAGCAGCACCCCGCGGGCCTGCTCGCGGGAGGCCGCGGCGAACCAGTCGGCGTCCAGGGAGACCTGGCCGCGGGTGTACACGCCGCCGGTGACCACCGGTCGCGCCCAGGCGAGGGCCTCGCCGTCGCGGTACAGCTGCTCGTCGGCGGTGGGCACCCAGGAGACGAGGACCTCCGCGCCGGCCGGCAGGACGTCGACCGCGCTGGCCGACGTGGGGCTGACCCGGGTGGCCCCGACGGCCTGGAAGGTCAGGCCGGTGGCGTCCTCCACGGAGTCGACCGCGTCGGTCAGCAGCTCCAGCGCGCCGGCGGGGGCGTGGTCCCAGTTGACGGCGTAGCCGATCGGGCTGCACGGGTCCCAGGTGACCGGGGTGCCGTCGGGGTGCTCCTGGATGAAGGCGTGCGCACCCGGCTCCAGCGCCTGCGCCGACGACGTCGTCCGCGCCACCAGCAGGGCGGCGGCCACCGGCACCTCGACGGCGAGGACGACGAGGGCGGCGGCCCGGAGGCGGGAGCGGCGGCGCGGGGAGGTCACCGGCACATCGTGGTGCCGGAACCCGCCCGCGCTCACGCTGCGTCACCGCATCGGTGGCCGGCACCACCCGGTCGGGGGTCACCCTGCTGCCCTCACCCCGCGGTCGGCAGCGGCTCCTGCGGGCAGGTGCCGAGGATGCCCGCCATCGCGTCGTGCTCGGCCTGCGTGGTCCACAGGCCGTAGGCGACCTTGACCGCGACCTGGCGGGCGACGTAGGCGCAGCGGTACCCGCGGTCGGGCGGCAGCCAGGTCGCGGCGTCGCCGTCGCGCTTCTGCGCGTTGAGCGTGCCGTCGACGGCCAGCAGGTTGAGCGGGTCGTTGGCGAAGGCGACCCGGGTGGCGGCGTCCCAGCCCTGGGCACCGGTCTGCCAGCTGTTGGACAGCGCCACCACGTGGTCGATCTGCACGGCCTCGCTGGTGCCCTGCCCGCGCTGGAAGAGGATCGTGGCGCCGGAGTACGGGTCGACCAGGACCCCACTGGTGACGACGCAGTCGCGGGTGCCCGGGCGGAACTGCTCGGCGGTGAGGTCGCGGGCCAGCACGTCGTTGCGGGTGTCGCAGCCGTTGCGGTCGGTGTCGACCCAGCCCTCGCCGTACTGGTCGCGGGTGTAGCCGGTCTGCGGGGCCCGGCCCTTGACCGGCAGCTGCGCCAGCGCCGCCAGCACGGTGCCCGGCTCGGCGGCGACCGGCGCGGCGTCCGTCGTCGTGGTCGGGGCCGTCGCGGGCGGCTGGGTCGAGGGCGCCGAGGGGGACGGCGGCACCTGGGTGCTGGCGGTGGGGACCGGCGGCGGGGCGGGGTCCTCGCCGCCCAGCACGCCGAACCCGACGCCCAGCAGCACCGCCAGCGCGCACACCGCCGACAGCAGGGCGC
>NZ_JAMXRZ010000039.1 GCF_024124375.1 Klenkia sp. PcliD-1-E | reverse complement strand
GGGGTGAAGAACCCCGAGATCAAGATCAGCCCACCGAAGGCGAACAACCAGTACGAGAACGCGTTCAACCGCGGGAACGCCACATCCGGGGCACCCAACTGCAACGGCAGGATCAGGTTCGCGAACGCGAAGAACAACGGCGTCGCGAAGAACAACAACATCACCGTGCCGTGCATGGTGAACAACTGGTTGTACTGCTCGTTCGACAAGAACTGCAGACCCGGACGCGCCAACTCACCACGCATCAACATCGCCATCAACCCGCCCACCATGAACCAGGTGAACGAGGTGGCCAGGTACATCAACCCGATCACCTTGTGATCCGTCGTCCGCAGCAGCATCGACAGCCGCGAACCCTTCTCGGCCACGTGAACCGGCGAAGGACGGCTCACGATCGGGGCAGGAGCGATCGTCACGGGGTGTTCCTCAGGTCGTCGGCTGGCGTGGGGCCAGCCTAGGCGGGTGGCACGACGGTCCTCGGAGGTCCCTGTGCCGTCGCGAGGTGCGTGACGGCGGTCACCCGGGTGGCTAGGGTCGGCGCCGGAGGTGGTCGACGATGCCCGTGGACCTGCTGGCGCACGTCCCCGGCGACCGGGGCTGGCCCCTGGTGGGGCACACCCTCTCCTTCGTGCACGACGCCGCCGGGCTCGTCGAGCGGCACCGCCGCGCACACGGCGACGTGTTCCGCATGCGGGTGCTCGGCCGGGAGGGCGTCACCTTCCTGACCCCGCAGGCGACCCGGGAGATCTACCTGGACCCGGGCAAGGTGCTCTCCAGCGAGCGCGGCTGGTCCAGCTCCATCGGCCCGCTGTTCCGCAACGGGCTCATGCTGCGCGACTTCGACGACCACCACCGGCACCGCCGGGTGATGCAGCAGGCCTTCAGCCGGGCGGCGCTGACCGGCTACGTCGACGCCATCCACGACGTCACCGACCGGCACCTGCAGGCGCTGCCCCCCGGCGACGTCGACGTGTACGTGCTGATGAAGCGGCTGACCCTGGACATCGCGGCCGAGGTGTTCGTGGGGGTGTCGCTGGGTGCTGTGTCCGAGCGGGTCAACCGGGCCTTCCAGGCCGCCGTCGCCGCCTCGATCACCCCGCTGCGCGTCGCCGTCCCCGGGTCGACCTACCGCCGCGGCCTGCGGGGCCGGGCCGAGCTCACCCGGGTCTTCGGCGACCTGGTCGCGCAGCGTCGGCGCGAGCAGCCGCGCGGCGACCTGCTCTCCCGGCTGGCGCACGCCACCACCGAGGACGGCGAGCTGCTGCCCGTCGACGACGTCGTCGACCACATGGTCTTCCTCATGCTCGCCGCGCACGACACCACCACCTCGACGCTGGCGGTCATGCTCTGGCAGCTCGCCCTGCACCCCGCCGAGCAGGACCGGGTCGCCGAGGAGGTCCGGGCCCTGGACGGCGCCCCGGTCACCCCCGCCGACCACGCGCGCCTGGAGCACACCACCCGGGCGATGCAGGAGGCGCTGCGGCTGAGCCCCCCGGTGCCGTTCTCCCCGCGGCACGCCCTGGCCGACGTCGAGATCACCGGCGTGCGGGTGCCGGCCGGGCACGGGGTCAACGTGTCCAGCCTCGCGCTGCACCGGCACCCCGACTGGTGGACCCGGCCCGACGCCTTCGACCCCGACCGGTTCGCCCCCGGCCGCGAGGAGCACAAGCAGCACAGCCACCTGTTCGTGCCCTTCGGCGGCGGGGCGCACCTGTGCATCGGCAACCACGTCGCCGAGGTCATGGTCAAGGCGATCGTCGCCAGGCTGCTGGCCGGCCGGCGGGTCACCGCCGACCCGGCGGCCGGCGTGGTGATCCGGCCTGTCCCCATCCCCAAGCCCCGTGGACCGATGCTGCTGACGGTGCGCTGACCTGGTTCCATCGGGGCCATGCCGTCGACGCTGACGCTCGCCCCCGCTCCGCCGTCCGAGGCCGCCGAGGCGGTGCGGCTGGAGGTCCGGCAGTTCCTCGCCGAGGAGCTCGCCGCCGGCACCTTCACCACGCACGTGGACACCTGGCTGTCCGGGGTGGACCCGGCGTTCTCCCGCAAGCTGGGGGAGCGCGGCTGGCTGGGGATGACGTGGCCCCAGGAGTACGGCGGGCACGAGCGCACCGCGATGGAGCGCTACGCGGTCACCGAGGAGCTGCTGGCCGCGGGTGCACCGGTCGCCGCGCACTGGATCGCCGACCGGCAGTCCGGGCCGAACCTGCTGCGCTACGGCACCGAGACCCAGCGCAAGGAGATCCTGCCGCGGATCGCGGCGGGGGAGTGCTTCTTCGTCATCGGGATGAGCGAGCCCGATTCCGGCTCCGACCTGGCCTCGATCCGCACGAGGGCGGTGCGCAACGCCGACGGCGACTGGGTGGTCGACGGCGCCAAGGTGTGGACGTCGAACGCCCACCACAGCCACTACGCGATCGTGCTGGTGCGCACCGCGCCGGCCGACCCGACCGCCCGGCACGCGGGGATGAGCCAGCTGCTGGTCGACCTGTCGCTGCCGGGCATCAGCATCAACCCGATCCGCATCCTGGACGGCGGTCACCACTTCAACGAGGTGGTGTTCGACTCCGTGGTCGTCCCGGGCGACATGCTGCTGGGCGAGGAGGGCGCGGGCTGGCACCAGGTCACCGCCGAGCTGGCGTTCGAGCGCAGCGGGCCGGAGCGGATCCTGTCGACCTTCCCGTTGCTGGCCGCGTTCGCCCGCCGGGCCTCCACCGACGCCGAGCTCGCGACCCTGGGCCGGTTGAGCGCGCGGCTGCTGGCGCTGCGCCAGCTGTCGATCCGCATCGCGGCGGCGCTGGACCGCGGGGAGCTGCCCGACATCCCCGCCGCCTTGGTCAAGGACGTGGGGACGACGTTCGAGGCCGACGTCGCCGAGGAGATCCGGCGGGTGGTCGACGTCCCGGCGTCGCTGGACTCACCCGACCCGCTGGGGCGGGCGCTGGCCGAGGCGCAGCTGCACCAGCCCGGCTACACGCTGCGCGGGGGCACCAACGAGATCCTGCGCGGGATCGTGGCGCGTGGGCTGGGCCTGCGATGAGCCAGGACCTGGTGGTCTCCACCGTCCGGGAGATCCTCGCCGCTCACGAGCCGACCCCGCTGACCGCCGAGCGGCGGTGGGACGCCGAGCTGTGGGCCGACCTCGCCGACGCCGGGCTGACCGGGGTGGGGCTGCCCGAGGAGGCCGGCGGCTCCGGCGGGGAACTGGCCGACGCGGTCGCCGTCGTCGCCACCCTGGCCGCCGGGGCGGGCGCGGTGCCGGTCGCCGAGCAGCTGCTGGTCGCCGGCCCCGCCGTGCTGGCCGCCGGGCTGGCGCTGCCGCCGGTGGAGGAGCCGATGACCGTGGGCGTCTCGGGGGAGCTGCGGGTCGAGGGTGGCCGGGTGACCGGGACGGCGACCGACGTGCCCTGGGCCGGGGTCGCGCGGCACCTGGTCGTGGTCGCCGACGGCCCGGACGGCGAGGTGCTCGCGCTGGTCGACGTCGGTGACCTGGAGGCGAGCGACGCGGTGGACCTGGCCGGCCAGCCGCGTGGGTCCTACGTGCTGGACGGGGTTCCGGCGCAGACGGGTCCGGTGGGCGACCTGCGGGCCCGGTTCGCCCTCGCCCGGGCGGTGCAGCTGTCGGCGGCGGCGGAGACCGTGCTGGCCTGGACCGTGCAGTACGCCGGCGAGCGGGTGCAGTTCGGCCGGCCGCTGGCGAAGTTCCAGGGCATCCAGGTGCAGCTGGCGCAGATGGCCGGCGAGGTCACCGCCGTCTCCGCGCTGGTCGACGCCGCGGTGCAGAGGCTGGACCGCGGCGAGCCGCTGGAGTTGGCCGCGGCGGCCGCGAAGGTGCGGGCCGGTGCCGCAGTGGACGTCGTGGCGCGGCTGGCGCACCAGGTGCACGGGGCGATCGGGTTCACCCTGGAGCACCGGCTGCACCACCTGACCACCCGCATGTGGTCCTGGCGCGACGACGCCGGCAACGAGACCACCTGGGCACGGGTGCTGGGTGCCGCGGTCGCCGGCGACGACCCGTGGCCGGCGCTCGTGGGCGTCGTGTGACGCACGAGTCGGGCGGGGTCGGGTTGGTCGAACTGGCCAAGATGTGAGGCCGATCTGGGCACATTGCGGCACGTGACGATTCGGCTAGAAACCGTACGGTTTCGGTACTGACGACGGTCGTCAGCACCACCACGGGGAGTTCGACGTGACCCAGCCGCCCTTCCAGCCGCCCACCGGACAGCCGGGCGCGCCCGGCCCCTGGGGCCCGCCGCAGCCGGCTCCCGGCCAGTGGGACCAGACCCAGCAGTTCGCTCCGCCGGTCGCCCCCGGCCCCGTGCCGCCCGCAGCGCGTCCGTGGTTCAAGCGCAAGCGGATCGTGATCCCCGCCGCTGTCCTGGCGGTCGGCATCATCGGCTCGGCCGCGAACGGGGGGTCGTCGTCGGCGGACCGGTCCTCGGTGGCTGCGGCCTCCTCGACCAGCGCCAAGGCGCCGATCTCGTCGGTGAGCCCACCTCCCGCCGTCGAGGACGCGGTCGACGAGGCAGCCACGCCGGTCCCCGCCACCGCAGCACCGGTGGTCACCACCCCTGCGGCGGCGACCCCGGAGCTGACGGTGAGCCAGCGGAACGCCGTCCGCAAGGCCCAGGACTACCTGGACTACACGTCGTTCTCGAGGTCCGGGCTCATCGACCAGCTGGAGTACGAGGGCTACTCCACCGAGGACGCCACCTTCGCGGTGGACACCATCACGGTCGACTGGAACCAGCAGGCAGCTGAGAAGGCGCTGGACTACCTGGACTACACCTCGTTCTCCCGGTCGGGGTTGATCGACCAGCTGATCTTCGAGGGCTTCACCCCTGCCGAGGCCGAGTACGGGGTCAGCCAGACCGGGTTGTGACCTGACCTGCTTCGTCGTCGGCCATCCGCGGATGGGCTGCGCCCCCGTGGGGCAGTGTCCGCACCGTGGTCGACGACGAAGGAGGGCTCGTGCCGGAGTGGGTGCAGGACGCGATCTGGTGGCAGGTGCACCCGCTGGGGTTCGTCGGTGCCGAGCCGGAGGCGGTCGACCAGGTGACCCACCGGCTGCCGCGGATCACCGGCTGGCTGGACCACCTGGTCGCGCTGGGCTGCAACGGCCTGGCGCTCGGGCCGGTCTTCGCGTCGGCAACCCACGGTTACGACACCCTCGACCACCTGCGCATCGATCCCCGCCTGGGCGACGAGCAGGACTTCGACGACCTGGTGGCCGCGGCGCACGAGCGCGGGGTGCGGGTGCTGCTGGACGGCGTGTTCAACCACGTCGGCCGCGACCACCCCGCCGTCACCGACCCCGCCCGCCGGCACTGGATCCGCTGGGACGGCGACCGGCCGGGCACCTTCGAGGGCCACGACCTGCTCGTCGAGCTCGACCACACGCAGGACGACGTCGTGGCCCACGTGGTCGAGGTCATGTGCTCCTGGCCGGACCGCGGCGTCGACGGGTGGCGGCTGGACGCGGCCTACGCCGTGCCCCCCGAGTTCTGGGCGCGGGTGCTGCCCGCCGTCCGGGAGCGGCACCCCGACGTCTACGTCGTCGGCGAGGTCATCCACGGCGACTACCCGGCGATCGTCGCCGCCTCCGGCATGGACGCGGTCACCCAGTACGAGCTGTGGCAGGGCATCTGGCACGGCCTGGCCGAGGGCAACCTGTTCGAGACTGCGCACGCCCTGGCCCGCCACGACGGGTTCCTGGACTCCTTCGTGCCGTGGACCTTCGTCGGCAACCACGACGTCACCCGCGTCGTCGACCAGGTCGGGGAGCAGCTGCTGCCGCACGCGCTGGTCCTGCTGCTCACCACGGGCGGGACGCCGGCCGTGTGGTCCGGTGACGAGTTCGGCTGGCACGGCATCAAGGAGCACCGGGTCGGTGGCGACGACGCGATCCGGCCGGAGTTCCCCGCCGACCCGCTCGCCGTCGAGGGTGGCGACGTGTTCGCGATGCACCAGGAGCTCATCGGGCTGCGGCGCCGGCACCGCTGGCTGCACCGGGCCCGCACCGAGCAGCTGCACCTGACCAACGAGCAGCTGGTGGTCCGGACCTCGGCCGACGGGGAGTCGCTCCTGGTCGCGCTGAACGTCGCCGACCACCCGGCCGCCGTCCCGGCGGCGGGGGAGCTGCTGGCGGGCTCGGGGACGGCCCGCGGCGGTGAGCTGGAGCTGCCCGCCCACGGCTGGGCCGTCCTCAGCCAGTAGGTGCAGGATGCAACGGTGGTCTTCGACAACAGCGGGGTCGTGCGGGGCGAGGACGGCGTCGCCCGCTACACCGGGCTGGCCCGCAACGTCGTCCGCGGGTTCGCCGACGCCGTGGCCGCGCACCCCGACCGCACCGCCGTCGTCGAGCTCGACGGGCCGACGGCGACCTACCGGGAGCTGTGGGACGGCGCCGCGCGGGTGGCCGGCGGTCTGCGGGCGGCCGGCGTCGGTCCGGGGGACCGGGTCGCGGTCGGGCTGCCCAACGGGCTGGCCTGGATGCTCGCGTTCTGGGGCACCCAGCTGGCCGGCGCCGTCGTCGTCCCGCTGAACACCCGGCTCGCGCCGCGGGAGCGGGACTTCGTGGTCGCCGACTCCGGGGCCGCCGTCGTGATCGACACCGCCGACCTGCCCGACGGCGACCCGGTCGAGCCGGCCGACCCGGCGCACACCGACGTGGCCGCGCTGTTCTACACCTCGGGGACCACCGGGCGGCCCAAGGGCGCGGTGCTCACCCAGGAGTGCCTGCTCAGCTCCGCGGAGAACGTGCAGCGCTGCCGCGAGCTGGACCGCGACGCCCACCACGTCTCGCTCGTCTCGGTGCCCCTGTTCCACGTCACCGGCTGCTGCTCCCAGATGGTCACCCAGGTGCTGATGGCCGGGACGACGGTGCTCATGCCGAGGTTCTCGCCCGCGGCCTTCCTGGCCGCGGTCGCCGAGCACCGGGTCGCGCTGCTGACCAGCGTCCCCACCATCTACGAGCTCGTGCTGCGCCACCCCGACCTGGCGACCACCGACCTGTCCAGCGTGCGCGCGCTGTCCTACGGCGGGGCACCGATGGCCCCGGAGCTGGTGCACCGGCTGCGCGTGGCGTTCCCCGGCGTCCGGCTCGGCAACGGGTTCGGCCTGTCCGAGACCAGCGCGCTGGCCACCTTCCTGCCCGACGCCTGGACCGACGACCACGCCGACTCGGTCGGCTTCCCCGCCCCCGTGGTCGACGTCGACCTCGACCGGCCCGACCCCGACACCGGGGTGGGCGAGCTGCTGGTCCGCGGGCCGAACGTCGCCACCGGCTACTGGGGCGACCCGGCCCGGACGGCGGAGACGTTCCGGCACGGCTGGCTGCACACCGGCGACCTCGCGACCATCGACGCCGAGGGCCTGGTCCGCATCGTCGACCGGGCCAAGGACATGATCAACCGCGGCGGGGAGAACGTGTACTCCGTCGAGGTGGAGAACGCCCTCGCCGAGCACCCCGACGTCCTCGAGGTCGCGGTGGTGGGCGTGCCCGACGACGTGATGGGGGAGAAGGTCGGCGCCGTCCTGCTGGTCCGGGAACCGCTGGACCTCGCCGAGTTCGCCGCCTTCGCCCGGCACCGGCTGGCCGACTACAAGGTGCCCCAGTTCGTGCGGGTCCTCGACGGTCCGCTGCCGCGCAACGCCGGCGGCAAGGTGCTCAAGGGCCCGCTGCGGACGGCGGAGGGCTGGACGCCGGTCCCCCGATGAGTTCTCCGGGCCTGCCCGGTCCTGACCTGGACGACCCCGACCGAGGAGAGCACCCGTGCAGCTGCGCGACCTGATGGCCATCACCCTGTTCGTCGAGGACCTCGACGCCGCCCGCCGCTTCTACGCCGACGTCTTCGGCGGCACGGAGGTCTTCACCGACGACGTGTCCACCGGCATCTCGATCGGCAACACCATCCTCAACCTGCTGCAGGTGGGCTCGGCGCAGGAGCTGGTGGAACCCGGTGAGGTCGGCGCCCCGGGCCCGCACCGGGTCATGCTCACCGTCGAGGTGCCCGACGTGGACGCCGTGTGCGCCGAGCTCGCGCGGCTGGGTGTGCCGCTGCGCAACGGCCCGCAGGACCGGCCGTGGGGCGTGCGGACGGCGGCCTTCACCGACCCGGCCGGCCACCTGTGGGAGGTCGCCGCGCCGCTCTAGTCGACGTCGCCGGGGACGTGCACCGGGTCGTCGGACTGCGGCGCTACTGCCACCTCCAGCAGGGCCGAGGCGGTGGCGAGCGCGGCGCTGACCAGGGCCGGACGGCGGTACGTGGACCAGGCGGCGGCGAAGACCACCATGCTGGCCGCGTGCACGGCGTCGACCGCGACACCGGCGTAGGCGATGTCGCGGGTGGGCCGGACGAGCATCACCGCGTGCTGGACCAGGGACCGGGCGCCGAGCACCCGCACCACCCAGGCCCGCGGCTCGGGGACGTCGGGCGTCAGCAGGCGCACGACGCGCTCGGGCGCCACGAGCAGGGCCAGGCCGGAGGTGGCCAGGACGGCGGACAGCGCGCGGGTGCGGGCGCGGCGCTGGCTGCGGGCAGGCAGGCCGCTGCGGGTGGGGCTGATCGACGTCATCGTGCCCCGCTACCCGCCCGCCCGGTCGGGAACCTCACCGCTTGCGGACGAGCAGGGGCTGCGCCACCTCGCCGACCACCCCGGTGGCGTCCGAGACGGTCCCGGTGCACAGACCCAGCCCGTTCGCGTCGATGCGGGTCCGGCAGGCCAGGTGCACCCACTCGCCCTCGGCCTCCCGGGTCAGGTGCACCGTCACCCCGGGCGGGATGGACAACCACTGCCCCAGCGGCAGCTCGGCGGAGATCCCGTTGGCGGCGTCGGCGGCCACCAGCACCCGGTCGGTCCCGGTGGGCTCCACCCCGGCGACCAGCGGGATGCGCAGCCGGGTCCACACGTCGGCCGCGCCGAGCTCGTGGGCCGAGCCGCTGGCGTACCGCCACTCCAGCGCCTGGCCGTAGCCCCAGTCGGTCAGGTGCGGCAGCACCTGGGAGGGCACGGCGTCCTCGACGGGGGGCGGGACCACGGGCGGGTGCACCACGGGCGGCGTCGGGCCCGGGGCCAGCGACCACACCCGCGCGACCACCGCAGGCCGGCCGGCCACCGACAGCACGGCCTCGGTCAGGTCGATCCGCCGGCCCGGCCGCAGCGGCGACACCTCGACGGTGCACTCCTCCCGCGGGATGGCGCCGAGGAAGTCCACCGACACCCGCACCGGCTGCTGCCCCGCCTGCTGCGCGGCCTGCTGCCCGGCAAGGTGCGCCAGCAGCGCGGTGGGCGGTCCGCCGTGCTGGGCGGTGCCGTCCCACGGGCTCTCGGTGGCCTTCGTGGGCGCGTACCGCCCGTCGCCGAGCGGCAAGTAGAACGCTTCGGGGGAGCTCACGCGGGCGACGCTAGCCGCGGCGCCACCAGCGCCTGCTGGGCCACCCCGGCCACCGGGGTGCCGTCCTGCGCCCACACCTGGGCGGTGACCAGCGCCCGGCCGCCCACCGACGCCGGCGAGGCCAGCTCGAACAGCAGCCACGCGTCGGCCCGCGGCTGGGTGTGCCACCACATCGCGTGGTCCAGCGAGACCGCCGTCCACTGCTCGTCGAAGGCGCGCTCGTGGCCCAGGTGGTAGCCGTGCGGCTGCACCGCCGCGGAGATCAGCAGCAGGTCCGACAGGTAGGCCACCACCGCCCGGTGCAGCAGCGGGTCCTGCGGCAGGGGCCCCGCCGCCCGCATCCACGCCGTCGACGTGCCCCCGCCCACCCCCACCACGTCGGGCCCCGGCGGCTGCGGCGGGACGCCGCCCGGGGGCAGCGCCGGCAGCCGGACCTCCACCGCGTCGAACCCGGCCCACACCGGACCCAGCCCGCCGTGCGGCACGGACGCCGTCGCCAGGTCCGGCAGCTCCCCGGGGGGCCGGACGTCGGGCAGCGGCGGCGCGTGGCCAGGGCCGGCACCGTCGACCGCCGCCGTCGTCACCACCCGGCAGACCTCGGCGCCGCCCTGCCGGATGCGCACCTCACGGGTGGACAGCAACCGGCCGTCGCGCACCCGCTCGACCGCGAGGTCCAGGGGCACCTCGGGCCGGCCGGGCCGCAGGAACGAGGCGTGCAGCGACACCGTGGACCGGTCCGGCTCCGTCGTCCGCCCGGCCGCGACGACGGCCTGGGCGAGCAGCTGGCCACCGAACAGCTGCGGCAGCGCCAGCGACGCGCTGCGGCCGCAGAACCGGTCGGGACCGGCCGGGTCGAGGTCGAGGACGCCCAGCAGGTCGGCGACGTCGTGGTTCACCGCTGCGCCGGGGTGCGGCGCGGCGGGCGGGGCAGGAAGCCGCTGGTACGGGCCACGTAGTCGGCGTAGGCGTCGCCGCGGCGGCGCATCATGCCGCGCTCCAGCAGCGCCGCGCCCGACCCCGTGACCAGCATCCGGACCATCAGCCACGGCGAGACCACGGTCAGCAGGCCCCACCACGAGCCCAGCGCCAGCAGGAACAGCGCCACCCACACGCAGCTGTCGCCGAAGTAGTTCGGGTGCCGGGTCCAGGCCCACAGGCCGCGGTCCATGATCCGCCCGGCGTTGGCCGGGTCGCCCTTGAACCGGGCCAGCTGCCAGTCGCCGACCGACTCGAAGACGAACCCGACCAGCCACAGCGCGACGGCCACGGCGTCCAGCCAGCCCAGCGGCGCGGACTCGTACATCGCCACCTGCACCGGCAGCGACACCACGAACAGCACCACGCCCTGGTAGCCGTAGATCCGCCGGACGAGGAAGGGCACCAGCGACCCGGTGCGCTTGCGCATCAGCGCCTCGTAGCGGCGGTCCTCGGGCTTGCCGTGGTTGCGGGCGAAGATGTAGCCCCCCAGCCGCAGCCCCCAGACCGCGGTCAGCGCGAACACCAGCCAGCGGCGGCCGGTGTCCCCGCCGTCCCCCGACGACAGCACCAGGCTGACCCCGGCGACGACGACGAACCCGGGCCCCCAGACCACGTCGATGATCGACTGCTTGCCGATGGCGGTGGCCAGCGCCATCACCGCGCCGAGCAGCACCACCAGGGCGAGCAGGCTGCCGGCCAGGTTCACGGCCACGTCGGTCCAGGGCAGGTCGGTCACGCGGGTCCTCCGGCTGGGGTGGGCGCGACCGTGGCCGCGAGGTCGAGGAACGCCTCCTGGGCGGAGGCGAAGGTGCGGGGGGCGCCGGCGCGGCTGGTGGCCAGCAGGCCGGCGAGGTCGGGGCCCGACAGCGGGCCGTCGGGCAGCCGGACCGGGTCGTACTCCACGGCGTCGGTGGCCCGCACGGCCCCGGCCGCGGCCACCACCACCTGCCCGTTCAGCGGGCAGGCCGGGTCCAGCAGCGCGGTCGCGACGGGGGCGACCAGCTCCGGGGCCATGGCGTCGAGGTAGCGGCGGTCCATGCCCTGGTCGGTCATCTGGGTGGTGGCGTAGGGAAGCAGCACGTTGGCCGCCACGCCCCTGCGCGGCCCCTCGATCGCCATGGTGCGGGCCAGCGCGACGACCGCGCCCTTGCTGGCCGCGTAGGCCGCGGCGGCGAGCTCGCCGTGCAGGCCGGCCCCGCTGGAGACCAGCAGCACCCGGCCCGAGCCCTGCTCCCGCATCGCCCGCAGGCACGCCCCGGCGACCTGCGCGGTGCCTGCCACGTTGACCGCGAGCACCCGGGCGAACTCCACGGGCTCGACCCGGTGGGCCAGGGCGAGGGGGTTGATCCCGGCGCTGGTCAGGCAGCCGTCCAGCCGCCCCCACCGGTCCAGGGCCAGGGCGACCAGCCGGTCGGCGGTGGCCGGGTCCTCGACCTCGCCGTGCTCGGCGACCGCGGTGCCCCCGGCGGCCTCGATCTCGGCGACGACGGCGTCGGCGGCCCGGCGGCCGTGCGCGTCGCGCACCCGGTCGCGGTTGTTGACCACGACGTGCGCACCGGCCGCGGCCAGGTGCAGCGCGAACGCCCGGCCCAGCCCCTTGCCACCACCGGTGACGACGACGACCCGGCCGGCCAGCCCGGGGCTCACGCGGGCACCCGCTCCACCAGGACGGCGACGCCCAGCCCGGCCGCGCCGCTGACCGCCGCGACCCCGTACCGGCCCTCCCGCACCTCGAGCTCGGCGACGCACTGGCCGACCAGGATCGCGCCGGTGGCGCCGAAGGCGTGGCCCATGGCTATGGTGCCGCCGTCGGGGTTGAGCCGGTCGGGCCCGGCGCCGAGGTCGCGGCGGAAGCGCAGGCACAGCGCGGCGAACGCCTCGGCGAACTCGAACACGTCGACGTCGTCGGCGCTCAGCCCGGCGCGGGCGAGCACGGCCTCCACGGCCTGCTGGCCGGCGGTGAGCATGACGACCGGGTCGGTCGCCGCCGTCGCCGAGCCCAGCACCCGGGCCCGGGGACGCAGCCCGGCGGCGTCGGAGGCCTCGCGCGAGCCCAGCAGCAGCAGCGCGGCGCCGTCGGCCAGGGCGGGTGAGGTGCCCACGGTGTGCTCGTGCCGCAGCGGCCCGACCTCGGGGTGGGCGGCGGCCACGATCGCGTCCTCCCCCTGCGCGCCGAGCTCGGCGAAGGCCGGGGGCAGCTGGGCCAGCGACTCGGCGGAGATGCCCGGGCGGACCAGCTCGTCGCGGGTGACCGGCTGGCCGTCCGGGCCGGTGAACGGCACCACCGACCCCGCGTAGCGGCCGGCGTCCCAGGCGGCGGCGGCCTTGGCGTGGGTCTCCACGGCGTAGGCGTCCAGCTGCTCGCGGGTGAAGCCGTCGAGGGTGGCGTTGAGGTCGGCGGCGATGCCCATGTGCACCGACCCGATGGCGGTGATCGTGGCGGGGTCGGCCCACAGCGGGCCGCGGTCGGTGAACATGGGCACCCGGGACACGCTCTCCACGCCGCCGGCGACCGCGAGTCCCAGGTCGCCGCCGCGGATCCGGCCGGCGGTCTGCGCGACGGCGTCCACCCCCGAGGCGCAGAACCGGTTGAGGGTGACCCCCGGAACACGGTCGCCCCAGCCCGCCAGCAGGGTCGCCGTCCGGGCCAGGTTGGCGCCCTGCTCGTCGACCTGGGAGGCGCAGCCGAGCACCACGTCCTCGACCCGCTCCGCGTCCAGGCCCGTGCGGTCGACCAGGGCGTGCTGCAGGCCGGTGACCAGCTCGACCGGTCCGTGCCCGTGCAGCGCGCCGCGGCGGGAGCCCTTCCCGCGCGGCGAGCGCACGAAGTCCAGCACGTAGGCGTCGGTCATCTGGGTTCTCCCTCGAGGTGCTGGTCCACTTGCTCTGTTAGTTGTAGTATGACCTGAGTCATACAGGCAAGCACCGACCGAGGAGGCGCCGTGGACGGCACCGGCATCTGGGTGGCGGGCGGGTACCAGACCGACTTCGCCCGCAACCTGACCCGCGAGGGTGGTGACAGCGCCGACCTCACCGCCGAGGTGGTGCGCGGCACGCTGGAGTCCGCGGGCCTGGGCCCCGACCAGGTCGAGGTGGTGCACGTCGGCAACGCCTTCGGCCAGCTGTTCACCGGCCAGGGCCAGATGGGGGCCATGCCGGCCACCGTGGAGCCCGCGCTGTGGGGCGTGCCCGCCGCCCGGCACGAGGCCGCCTGCGCCTCGGGCAGCATCGCCGTCCTCGCCGCGATGGCCGACCTGCAGGCCGGGCACTACGACTGCGCCCTGGTGCTCGGCGTGGAGCTGGAGAAGACCGTCCCCGGCGACCAGGCCGCCGGCCACCTCGGCGCCGCGGCGTGGATCGGCCACGAGGGCCAGGACGCGCGGTTCATGTGGCCGTGGATGTTCGACAAGGTGGCGCAGGCCTACGACGAGCGCTACGGCCTCGACGACGTCCACCTGCAGGCGATCGCGCAGCTCAACTTCGCCAACGCCAAGCGCAACCCCAACGCGCAGACCCGCGGGTGGGACGTCGGACAGCTGGTCGGCACCGCCACCGACCGCGCCGACAACCCGGTCGTCGAGGGCCGGATGCGACGCTACGACTGCAGCCAGGTCACCGACGGCGCGGCCGGTGTGGTGCTGGTGTCCGACCGCTGGCTGGCCGCGCACCCGCAGGCCACCCGCCGTCCGCTGGCCCGCATGCTCGGCTGGGGCCACCGCACGGTGGGCCTGGGCCTGCAGCAGAAGCTGGACCGCTCCGCGGAGGACCCCTACCTGCTGCCGCACGTGCGGCAGGCCGTGCAGGACGCCTTCGGGCGCGCCGGGGTGACCCTCGACGGCGTCGACGGCCTGGAGACCCACGACTGCTTCACACCCTCGGAGTACCTGGCCATCGACCACGTCGGGCTCACCGAGCCGGGCAAGAACTGGCAGGCGGTCGAGGACGGCAGCATCGAGGCCGGCGGCCGGCTGCCCGTCAACCCCAGCGGCGGGCTCATCGGCGGTGGCCACCCGGTCGGTGCGACCGGCGTCCGCATGCTCGTCGACGCCGCCAAGCAGGTCACCGGCGCCGCCGGTGAGTACCAGGTCGAGGGTGCCGACACCTTCATGACCCTCAACATCGGCGGCAGCACCACGACCACGGTGAGCTTCGTGGTCGGGTCGGCCCCCGCCGCCTGACGCCCAGACCTGCGAGAGAGGACCACCCGTGGACGTCGAGATCGTCGGTCGTGTCCTGTCCACCCTCCCGGCGGACGACGACCACCCCTACCGCACCGGCCCGTGGCGGCCGCAGACCACCGAGTTCAAGGCCGACGACCTCACCGTCGTGCAGGGCGAGGTGCCCACCGACCTGGACGGGGTGTACCTGCGGAACACCGAGAACCCGGTGCACCCCGCGCTGCGCAACTACCACCCCTTCGACGGCGACGGCATGGTGCACGTCGTCGGCTTCCGCGACGGGAAGGCCTTCTACCGCAACCGGTTCGTGCGCACCGACGGCCTGCTCGCCGAGGCCGAGGCGGGCGGCCCGCTGTGGGCCGGGCTCGCCGAGCGGCCGGCGATCGCGAAGCGCGACGACGGCTGGGGCGCCCGCGGCCGGATGAAGGACGCCTCCAGCACCGACGTCGTGGTGCACAACGGCACGGCGCTCACGACCTTCTACCAGTGCGGTGACCTGTACCGGCTCGACCCGCGCACCGCCGAGACGCTGGGCAAGGCCACCTGGGGCGGGGACTTCCCGTTCGACTGGGGCGTCTCGGCGCACCCCAAGGCCGACGACCGCACCGGGGAGCTGCTGTTCTTCAACTACGGCACGCAGGCGCCCTACATGCACTACGGCGTGGTCGACGCGGACGACGAGCTGGTGCACTACGTCGACGTCGAGCTGCCCGGCCCCCGCCTGCCGCACGACATGGCCTACACCGAGAACTACGCGATCCTCAACGACTGCCCGCTGTTCTGGGACCCCGAGCTGATCGGGCAGGGCCACTACGCCGCCCGGTTCCACCCCGAGCTGCCCACCCGGATCGCGGTCATCCCGCGCCGCGGCGGCCCGGGGTCCATCCGGTGGTTCGAGGCCGAGTCGACCTACGTGCTGCACTGGGTGAACGCCTACGAGGAGGGCGAAGAGATCGTCCTGGACGGCTTCTTCCAGGGCGACCCCGAGCCGGCCGACAACGGCATGGGCAACAAGTGGGAGCGGGCCTTCCGGTTCCTCGCGCTGGACCGCATGCAGTCCCGGCTGCACCGGTGGCGGCTGAACCTGCGCACCGGCCTGGTGCGCGAGGAGCAGCTCTCGGACACCGTCACCGAGTTCGGGATGATGAACGGCGCCTACGCCGGCCGGGACTACCGCTACGCCTACGCCGCCACCGGCAAGCCCGCCTGGTTCCTCTTCGACGGCCTGGTCCGGCACGACCTGAGGACCGGCACGGAGGAGCGGATCTCCTTCGGCGAGGGCGTCTACGGCAGCGAGACCGCGATGGCCCCGCGGGTGGGCTCGACCGCCGAGGACGACGGCTACCTGGTCACCCTCACCACCGACATGAACACCGATGCGTCCTACTGCCTGGTGTTCGACGCGTCGCGGTTGTCCGACGGGCCGGTGTGCACCCTGCAGCTGCCCGAGCGGATCTCCAGCGGTACGCACTCCACCTGGGCGGCCGGGGACTCCCTGCCGGGCTGGGCCACCAGCGACGACCCGGCCACCGCGGTGGGCCTGTGAGCCTCCCGCTGGGTGCGGCCGACGCCGACGCCGGGGAGTCCCCGACCCCGCTGCCGGCCGGCGGGGTCAACCAGATCGGGGCGACCCTGCCGCTGGTCGGCGACGAGTGGAACCTGCTGCTGGTGCAGCAGTCGCTGCTGGGTGCCCGCCGGTTCGGGGAGTGGAAGGCGCGGCTGCCGATCTCCAACTCGGTGCTGACCAACCGGCTGACCCGGCTCACCGAGGTCGGGGTGTACCGGCGCCACCGGTACTCCGAGCGGCCCGAGCGGCACGAGTACCTGCTCACCGCCCGCGGTCGCGGGCTGTGGCCGGTCATGCTCTCGATCTGGGAGTGGGAGCGCCGCTGGGTGCCCGAGCACGCCGCGGCGTTGCCGCAGAAGGTGCACCGCTCCTGCGGCTCGGCGTTCCGGGCGCTGCTGACCTGCGAGGCGTGCGGCGGCGTGGTGCACCCGCGCGACGTCGCCGGCGCCTGGGGGCCCAGCGGGTCGTGGGAGCGCTCGGTGCCGGCGGCCACCACCCGCCGCCGGGCCGCCCCCGCCGCGCCGGTCGCCGGGGTCACCGACGGCCCGGGCATGTTCCCCGAGACGATGGCGCTGATCGGCAACCGCTGGTCCTCGGCGCTGCTGGGTGCGGCCTTCCGCGGCGCCACCCGGTTCGGGGAGTTCCAGACCTTCCTCGGTGCCCCGCCGACGGTGGTGTCCGACCGGTTGCGCACCTTCACCGACCTCGGCGTGCTGGCCACCCGGCCCGACCCCGAGCGCGCCGACTGGGCGCAGTACCACCTCACCGACAAGGGCCGGGCCTTCTTCCCGGTCGTGGAGACCACGCTGCGCTGGGGCCAGGACTGGTTCCGCGCCCCCGAGGGCCCCGCGGTGGAGCAGGTGCACCGCGGCTGCGGGCAGACCTTCGAGCCGTGCCTGGCCTGCGACGTCTGCCGGGCCCGGCTGCGCGGCGCCGACATCGAGATCGTGGGCGCCGCGGCGCCGACCCTGGACGAGGAGACCCCGTGACCACGCTGATCGAGAGCCGGGCCACCACGCTGGCCGCGCTGCTGCGCGCCCCGGCCGCCCGCTCACCGCAGCACCCCGCCGTGGTCGGTGCCGGCCGCGCCTGCACCCACGGCGAGCTCGCCGAGCGCTCGGACCGGCTGGCCGCCGGGTTGGTGGCACTGGGCCTGCAGCCCGGCGACCGGGTGGCCTACCTGGGCCACAACGCCACCGAGTACTGGGAGCTCTTCGCCGGCACGCAGAAGGCCGGGCTGGTCGTCGTCCCGCTGAACTTCCGGCTGGCCGCCGACGAGGTCGCCTGGATCCTGGCCGACGCCGAGGTCTCCGCCGTCCTGGTGGAGGCCGAGCTGGCCCCGCTGCTGCCGGCCGACCTCGCCGTCCCCGCCCTGGTGTTCGACGGGCCGGCCGGCGACCGGACCGGCTACGAGGCATGGCTGGCCGAGCAGCCGGCCACCGACCCGCACCGCGACCGGGACGGCGACGCCCTCGCCGCGCTGATGTACTCCTCCGGCACCACCGGCCGGCCCAAGGGTGTGCAGATCACCGTCGCCGGGCTGCTCGCCGCGGTCGACGCGTTCGGTGCCCTGATCGACGTGGACGCGGACTCCGTCAGCCTGGTGCCCACGCCCTACTACCACATCGCGGCCGGTGGCTGGTCGCTGATCACGCTCGCCGCCGGCGGCACCCTGGTGCAGTTCCGGGAGCCCACGCCGGCCGCGATGCTCGAGGCGATCACGGCGCACCGGGCCACCCACGCGGCGATGGTGCCGGTGATCATCGGCATCCTCTGCGCCGACCCGGCCGCCGCCCGCGCCGACTTCTCCTCGCTGCGGCACGTGGTCTACGGCGCCTCCCCGATCTCGGAGACGCTCATGCGGCGCGCCCAGGAGCTCTTCGGCGCGCAGCTGTCGCAGAGCTACGGCCTCACCGAGACCCTCGGCGTCACCACCCTGCTGCCGCCCGCCGACCACGTGCCCGACCCGGCGACGGTGCACCGGCTGCGCTCGGCCGGCCGCGCGGTGCCCGGCGTGGAGGTCGGCGTCGTCGACGTCGCCGGGGTGCCGCTGCAGGCCGGCGAGGTCGGCGAGGTCGTCGTCCGCGGCCCGGTGGTGACCACCGGCTACTGGCGCAACCCGGCCGCCACCGCCGAGGCGTTCCTGCCCGGCGGGTGGCTGCGCACGGGTGACGTCGGCGAGCTCGACGCGGACGGCTACCTCTACCTGCGCGACCGCATCAAGGACGTCATCGTCAGCGGCGGGGAGAACGTGTACCCCGCCGAGGTGGAGAACGCGCTGGCCGCGCACCCCGGCGTGGCCGAGGTCGCGGTGGTGGGGGAGCCCTCGGACCGGTGGGGCGAGTCCCCGGTGGCCTTCGTGGTCGCCGTCCCCGGCGCGCAGCTCGACCCCGACGACCTGCTGGCCGGCTGCCGCGAGCGGCTGGCGCACTACAAGTGCCCGCGCCGGGTCGAGGTGGTGGGCGCGCTGCCGCGCAACCCCTCGGGCAAGGTGCTGCGCCGCGAGCTGCGCGCACCGCTGTGGGCCGGGCACGACCGGGGCATCGCGTGAGCGCCACCCGGTGGGCCCAGCTCCGGCAGGTCATCAGCGCCACCAGCGACCTCGAGGGCGACTCCGCCGCCGCGCGGGCCGCGCTCGGGCTGGCGCCGGGGTTCCCGGACCCGGTGCTGGAGACCGTCGGGATGGCCGACGAGTCGCTGCCGATCGGCGCCGCGCACGAGGGCCCGGCCGGCGGCGGCGCCTTCCTGGAGCTGGTCGGTCCGCTGCGCGAGGACGTCCCGCTCACCCGGTGGCTGACCAAGGTCGGCGGTCGCGGCGGGTACGGGCTGTCCATCCAGGTGGACGACGTCGCCGCGGGCGTGGCCGCCGCCACCGAGGCCGGCGTGCGGGTGGTGGCCGACCAGGAGGTCTACGGCCACCGCATCGTGCAGCTGCGCCCGGGCGACCTGGGCCTGCTCGTCGAGCTCGACGGGATTGCCGACCCCGACGTGTGGTTCTGGGACGACGTGCCGATGACCCGGTCCTCGGGCGCGCTGGTCGACGACGTGCTCGGCGTCGACGTCGGCGGTCCCGACCCGCGGGCCCGCGCCGCCGTCCTGGGCGCGATCCTGGGTGTCCCGGTGACCACCGGCGAGGACGGCTGCCCGCAGCTGGTGCTCGCCGCCCCCGGCCGGCCCGGCCGCACCGTGCGGTTCACCGCGGACGGCAGCGGGCTGTGCGGGGTGGAGCTGTCGCTGCGCGACGGCGCCACCGCGCCCGCGGAGCCGCTGACCTTCGGCGGCATGCCGGTGCGGTTCCGCACGGTCTGACGCACCGCGGCCCGGCCCCCTGCCGGGGGCCGGGCCGCGGATCAGCCCGCGAGGTCGGCGCGCAGCTGGCGCTTGAGCAGCTTGCCCGAGGCGTTGCGCGGCAGGGTCCCGACCACGGTGACCCCGACCGGGCACTTGTAGTGCGCCAGCCGCTCCCGCGCCCAGGTCAGCAGCTGGTCGGGGTCGAACGTCGCCGGGTCGCGGGGCACGACGACGGCGTGCGGCGACTCGCCCCACCGCTGCGAGGGCACCCCGACCACGGCGACCTCCACCACGCCCGGGTGCCCGGTCAGCACGCTCTCCACCTCGGCCGGGAACACGTTCTCCCCACCGGTGATGATCATGTCCTTGAGCCGGTCGTGCAGGAACAGGTAGCCGCCCTCGTCGAAGGAGCCGCCGTCCCCGGTGCGCAGCCAGCCGCCGGGCAGCACCGCCGCGGCGGTGTCCTCGGGCCGCTCCCAGTAGCCCTTCATGACGTGCCCGCCGCCGATGAGCACCTCGCCGCGCTGCCCGGGCGGCAGGTCCTCCAGGGTCACCGGGTCGACCACGCGCACCGGCACCCCGGGCATCGGCCGGCCCACCGACCGCAGCCGGGCCACCGCGACCGGGTCGGCCGGGTCGGGCCGGTGGTCCTCGGGCATGAGCATGGTGATCCCGCCGGTGGACTCGGTGAGCCCGTAGCTCTGCAGGAACCGGCAGCCGAAGACCTCGGCGGCGTCGGTGAGCACCGGCACCGGGATCGGCGAGGCGCCGTAGATGACGTACTGCAGCGTGGACCAGTCGGCCTCCCGCACCGCGGGCAGCTGCAGCAGCATCTGCAGCACCGTGGGGACGGCGACGGCGTGGGTGACCTTGCGCCGCTGCCACAGCTCCGCGACGCCGGCCAGGTCGGTGGGGGCCTCCAGCAGCAGCGCGGTGCCGCCGAGCACCGCGGCCAGCGCCAGGCCGATGCCGGCGACGTGGAAGAACGGGATGGGTGCCATGGCCACGCCGTGCACGTCGAGGTCGAGCAGGTAGGACGACGCGGCCAGCGCCTGGCCGAGGTTGGCGCCGGTGAGCTCGATGCCCTTGGGCCGGCCGGTGGTGCCGGAGCTGAAGAACAGCACCGCCGTGTCGCCCGGGTCGACGACCACGCCGGGGTCGGTGTCCTCGACGCCGTCCAGCCAGGTGTCCCAGTGCACCGCGCCCGGCACGCCCTCGTCGACCGCGACCACGCGGGTGGACCCGGTCGCGGCGGCGGCCGCGGCCCCGCTGCCCGCGCCGACCACCAGCACCGCGGGCCGGGCGTCGCCCAGCACCACCGAGAGCTCGGGCGCGGCGAGCAGTGCGTTGAGCGGGGCCGGCACGGCGCCGAGCTTGGCCGCGCCGAACAGCACGGCCAGGAAGGACGGCGCGTTGGCGCCCACGTAGGCCACCCGGTCCCCGGCCCGCACGCCGTCGCGGGCCAGCGCCTGCGCGACCCGGTTGGCGGTGCGGTCCAGCTCCGCCCAGCTGGTGGTGCGCCCCACCTCGAGCACGGCGTCCACGTCGGGGGTGGCCGCGGCGCGGGCGCGCAGCATGTCGGCCAGCCGCTCGGCCCGGCGCCCGTCGGGCAGCAGGGCGTAGTCGGGGTCGCGGTAGGCGTCCGGGACCGGCACCGGCGGCGGGGTCCAGGGTACGGCTGGGGTCTGCACGGTCATGGCGTCTCCTGCAGGGCGGGTGCGGGTGCGGGTCGGTAGGGGCCGAAGACGGGGGGCTCGAAGATCCCCGGCGGCGCCTCGTGCACGGGGACGACGGCGCGCAGCACGGGGCCGGCGGTGACGAACTGCGCGGCAGTGGTGCGGCTGGTGGGGTCCTCGGGCTCGACCAGGTTCAGCGTCATGACCACCCCGGGGCGGCCGTGCACCCGCACGGTCCACTCGTCCCGCCCGGCGTAGTCGGGCAGGTCGGGCTCCATCGTCCAGATGATCGACAGGCTGAGCACGCGGCGGCCGCCGACGACGGCGTGCCAGCGCCACTCGGTGGACCCCACCGTGCCGGCCTCGATCTCCCCGGCGGCGACCTGCAGGTCGCGGCTGGCCGGGACGACGCGGTGGTCGGGGACCACGTCCTCGACCACCAGGCCCATCCGCTCGGCCATGAACAGCAGCGTCTCGCGGTAGAGCTTCCCGTAGAGCACCGGTAGCTCGCCGCCGGTGTCGAGCGCCTCGACCGGGCCACCCATGCCCATGACCCGGAAGACGAAGTCGGGGTCAGGCATCCGGCGGGCGTCGAGCACCTCGTCGATCTCGACGGCGTCCAGGTCGACCGAGACACCGGTCAGGGCCAGCGCCAGCCGCTCGCCGACGACGCCCGGGCTGATGCCGACGCCGTAGAGCGTCGACCCGCCGGCGTGGCAGGCGTCGAGGAACATCGCCTCCCGCTCGGGGCCGTGCGCACGGGGGAAGTGGTGCCCTGCGGTGGTCACCACGTCGACGCCGGCGCGCAGCAGCCGGCAGATGTCGGCGTCGTGGGTCTCGTAGGGCACCTGCAGCCGCGGGGTGTGCAGCACGACGTCGGGGCCGGTGGCCAGCAGCTCGTCGACGCTGCGGGTGGCGGTGACGCCGGTGTGCCCGCGGCGCGCGATGTCCCCGGCGTCCCGGCCGGCCTTGCGGTCGGAGTAGACGTGGAGCCCGACCAGCTCGAGGTCGGGGCGGTCGATGACCCCGCGCAGGCAGGTCTTGCCGATCGCGCCGGTGGCCCACTGCGCGACCCGGACCGGCCTCACCGGCTGGTCCGCAGCTCGGCGACGTCCAGCAGCTTGGCCAGCGACCGCTCGTAGCCGGCGGGGTCGCGGGCCATCCGGGCGCGGGCGTCCACGGCCATCCAGTCGGTGTCGGCCACGTGGTCGCCGCGGCGCAGTGCCTTGTAGCCGGCGCGGGCGATGTCGCGGGGGTCCTCCTTGCGGCCGTCGACGTGGGCGGCCATCCGGGTGTCCACCGACCCGACGACGAGCGCGGTGACGCCGATGCCGTCGCGGGCGAGCTCGGCGCGGGCGATGGTGGACAGCCACAGCGCGGCGGCCTTGGCGGGGGAGTAGCCGCCCATGAACGGGGCGGGCACCATGCCGGCGACCGACAGCACGTTGACGAACGCGCCGCCGCCGTTGCCGGCGATGACGTCGGCGAAGGCGCGGGTCATGTGCAGCACGCCGAAGTAGTTGACCTCCATCTCGGCGCGGGCGTCGGCGGGGTCGGTGCAGCGGACCAGCCGGGTGCCGGTGTGCAGGCCGGCGTTGTTGACCACGACGGTGGTGTCGCCGCAGGCGCCGGCCGCGGCGGCGACCTGGTCGGGGTCGGTGACGTCCAGCCGCACCGGCACCACCCGGTCGTCGCCGGGCACCGGGCTCTCGGGCACGGTGCCCGCGGGCGCGCGGACGCCGGCGTGCACCCGCGCCGCGCCGCCGGCCAGCGCCTCCTGCACGAAGGCCAGGCCGATGCCGCGGTTGGCCCCGGTGACCAGCACCGTGGCGCCCTGGATCGACGTCCCGCTCACGCGGCGCTCCCCGCGGGGGCGGCGGCGTAGACCGGGTCGTCGGGGAAGCGGCCGCTGCGGCGCAGCACCGACGGGTCCCCGGCCAGCAGGCCGTACAGCCAGCCCTCGGTGCGGGGCATGTCGTGGTTCCAGTCGAAGCGCAGCGTGCGGTGCTCGATGCCCCAGCGGCCGTCCGTGCAGCGCACCCGGTCGACCATCCGCGCCGCGGTCAGGGAGTCCGCGACCGGCCCGTCGGGGGTCCGCACCCGGGCGAAGGCCAGCACGTAGGACTCGGCCACCGCGGTGGTGGCGTCCTCGTCGACCTCGACCAGCACGTTGGTCAGCGCGTGCGTGCCGACCGCCCGCGGGTGGGCGAGGGTGGCGGCGACGGAGTCGACGTAGGCCTGCGCGTCGCCGGTGAACACCCCGCCGTGGTCCTCGGTGGCGCCCGGCAGGTAGCAGGCCCGCAGGCCCTCGACGTCGCCCCGGTCGATGGCCCGTAGGTAGCGGGCCAGCAGGTCCGCGACCTCCTGCTTGGCGACCAGCCGGGCCAGGGTCGCTGCGGTCGGGTCGGGGCGGTCGGTCACGGTTCTCCCTGGGGTCGACGAGCGCAGAGCACTACAGCTGACAGAGTGGTCCACTGCACACGCCGGGGTCAAGAACCACCTGGGACGGCGTCCACGGCAGTCCTTGCGGCAGACAACCGTCGACTTCGTTGACCGGTCGCTCTGTCTGCTGTAGTAATCGCCATCACACCGGAACTGCAGGGATCGGTCCGGCCGGACGAGCGAGGAGGGGCCCCGTGCCCGGAGGCGAGCAGCACGACCCGCTGCTGGAGGTGCGCGGCGTGGCGGTGCGGTTCGGCGGCGTGACCGCGCTGCGCGACCTGTCCTTCGACGTCCGCCCCGGCGAGATCTGCGGGCTCATCGGCCCCAACGGCGCGGGCAAGACCACGCTGTTCAACTGCATCACCCGGATCTACGAACCGGCCGAGGGGTCGATCCGGTTCGCCGGCCGCGACCTGCTCGCCGTCCCCGCGCACCGCATCGCCGGCCTGGGCATCGCCCGGACCTTCCAGAACCTGGCCCTGTTCGGGTCGATGACCGTGCTGGACAACGTGCTCACCGGCGCCGCCGCGCAGCCGGGCACCGGCATCGTGCCCGGCCTGCTCGCCTGGCCCGGCGCCACCCGTCGCACCACCCGGCTGCGGGCCCGGGCGTGGGAGCTGGTGGAGCAGCTCGAGCTGCTCGACGTGGCCCTGCTGCCGGCCGCCGGGCTGCCCTTCGGCACCCGCAAACGGGTGGAGCTGGCCCGGGCGCTGATGGCCGAGCCGACGCTGCTGCTGCTCGACGAGCCCGCCGGCGGGCTCACCCACGCCGAGGTCGACGAGCTCGGCGGGCTGCTGGTCGCGCTGCGCGACCGGTTCGGCTTCGCCGCGCTGCTCGTCGAGCACCACATGGGTCTGGTCATGGGCATCTCCGACCGGGTCGTGGCCATGGACTTCGGCCGCCGGATCGCCACCGGCAGCCCCGACGAGGTCCGCCGCGACCCCGCGGTGGTCGCGGCCTACCTGGGGCGGGCGGCGTGAGCCTGCTGGAGGTGCGCGGGCTGCGGGCCGGCTACGGCGCCGCCGACGTGCTGCACGGCATCGACCTCACCGTCGAGGAGGGCGAGGTCGCCGTCGTGCTGGGCGCCAACGGCGCCGGCAAGACCACCACGATGAAGGCGCTGGCCGGCATGCTGCCCCGCCGCGGCGAGGTCCGGCTGGGCGGCGCCGAGGTCGGCACCCGGCCCGACCGGGTCGTCGCGGCCGGGATGAGCCTGGTGCCCCAGGGCCGCGGCACCCTGGCCACCCTCTCGGTGCTGGACAACCTGCACGTCGGCGCGGCCACCCGCACGGACCGCAAGGGCATCGCCGAGGACGTCGAGCGCTGGTTCGGCACCTTCCCGGTGCTGCGCGAGCGGTCCGGGCAGGCCGCCGGGCTGCTGTCGGGCGGGGAGCAGCAGATGCTCGCCGTCGCCCGCGCGCTGATGAGCCGGCCGCAGCTGCTGCTGTGCGACGAACCCAGCCTGGGCCTGGCGCCGATCGTCGTGCAGGGCCTGTTCGCCACCCTCGGCGCGATCAACGCCGAGCAGGGCACCGCGCTGCTGGTCGTGGAGCAGAACGCCGAGCTGGCGCTGGACCTGGCGCACCGGGTGCACCTGCTCGAGGTCGGCGAGGTCGCCGCGACCGGCACCGCCGAGGACTTCCGCCGCGACGACGCCGTCCGGCGCGCCTACCTGGGTTTCTGAGGGGACCGCCGACATGGACCTCCTGCTGGAGAGACTGGTCTCCGGGCTGACGAACGGCTCGGTGTACGCGCTGCTGGCCCTGGCCCTGGTGGTGGTGTTCCGGGGCAGCGGCACGATCAACTTCGCGCAGGGCGAGCTGGCCCTGTTCACCACCTTCGTGGCGTGGTGGCTGACCACCCTGGGCTCCCCGGTGTGGCTGGCCGTGCTGGCCTCGATCGCGCTGGGCTTCGTGCTCGGCGCCGGCATCGAGCGGCTGCTGGTCCGGCCGGTGCAGCGCAAGAACGACACCGCCGTCCTCATCGTGGCGCTGGGGTTGTTCACCGGGCTGAACGCGCTGGACGCGCTGCTGTTCGGCACCGAGACCAAGGTGATGCCCAGCCCCTTCCCCAACGGCCTGGACGACTACGTGCCCCTCGGCGGGGCGCGGCTCTACGGCGACGCGCTGGGCGTGTGGGTCGTGCTCGTGGTCCTCGTGGGCCTGGTCTCGCTGCTGTTCCGGCGCACCCGGGTGGGCCTGCACATGCGGGCCGTGGCCGACAACCCCGAGTCCGCTGCCCTGGCCGGGGTGCCCACCAGCCGGGTGCTGGCCCTGGGCTGGGGGCTGTCCGGGGCGATCGGCGGGCTGGCGGGCGTGCTGGTGACGCCCCTGGCCCCCCAGCAGCTGAGCCTCACCACGATGTTCACCGTCTTCATCGCCGCCTCGGCCGCCGCGCTGTTCGGCGGCCTGGACAGCCTGGGCGGCGCCATCGTCGGCGGGCTGGTCATCGGCGTCCTGGAGGCCCTGGTCACCGGCTACGTGCCGGCGCTGGGCGGGGCCATGCAGCAGACCACGGTCCTCGTGGTCATCGTCCTCATCCTGCTGGTCCGGCCCACCGGGCTGTTCGGCAGCCGACGTCTGGAGCGCGTGTGACCGCCGTGGCCGACCGTCCCACCACCACCCCGGCCCCGCGCGGGCGCCCGGTCGCACCGGGCCGGGTGCTGGTCCGCGGCTCGCTGGCCCACCGCGGCCTGCAGGTGGCCGGCGTGCTGCTGGTGGTCGCCCTGCTGGTGTGGGCCTCCACCTGGCCGCTGTTCCGGATGGGCCAGCTGACCAACGTGTTCGTGCTCGCCATCGCCATCGCCGGGCTCAACCTGGTCACCGGCTACACCGGCCTGCTCTCCATCGGGCACTCCGCCTTCTTCGGCCTCGGTGCCTACACGACCGGTGTGCTGGTGGTGCAGTACGGCTTCGACGCGATGCTCACCGTGCCGGTGGCCATCGGGTTCTGCTTCGTCGCGGGCCTGCTGGTCGGGCTGCCGTCCCTGCGCATCCACGGCCTGTACCTGGCGCTGGTCACCCTCGCCGTCGGCGTCGCGTTCCCCGAGATCGTGCGGCGCTTCGACGACCTCACCGGCGGCGCCGCGGGGCTGGTCATCCGCGCCCGGCTGCTCACCCCGCCGGAGTGGACCGGGATCAGCCGGGCCCAGCGCGGCGTCTGGCTGTTCTGGGTCTCGGCGATCGCGCTGGTCGTCGTCCTGCTGGTGGTGCGCAACCTGACCCGCAGCCGGGCCGGGCTGGCCATGCGGGCCGTCCGCGACCACGAACTGGCCGCCGCGGCGCAGGGCGTGCACGTGGCCCGGGTCAAGATCCTCACCTTCGGCCTGTCCGCGGCGATCACCGGCCTGGCCGGCGCGCTGTTCGCCATGTACGTCGGGGCACTGGCCCCCGACGGGTCGTTCACGCTGCTGAAGTCCATCGAGCTGGTCACCGGGCTGGTGCTGGGCGGCGCGGCCACCCTGCTCGGCCCGGTGGTGGGCGCCGTCGCCGTGGTCTTCCTGCCCTACCTGACCTCGCTGGTCGCGCCCGGCCCGGTGTCGGGCATCGCCTTCGGCGTCCTGCTCATCGCACTGGTCTTCCTGATGCCCGAGGGCGTCGTCGGCCGCGCGCAGATCGCGCTGCGCCGCGTGGTGACCGTGGTCGACGCCGACCACCCCGCGCTTGCCAGCACCGCCCGCGACCCCGGCGGGCCCCCCGAACCGGACGGGCAGCAGCCCGGACCGCCCCCCTCGACCGATGAGGACCAGCCACGATGAGAAGGACGACCAGGGTCGCCACCGCCGCCCTCGCCGCGCTGCTGCTGGGTGCCTGCGGCACCAACACCGGCGCCTCCGACGACAGCGGGGCGGACGGCGACACCGCCGACGCCGCGTCGGTGGTCTCCGCCGACGACTGCGCCGACCCCGACGCCGCCACCGCCGAGATCACCGACACGTTGAAGGTCGGCTGGTCCGCCCCGCTGTCGGGCCCGCTGGCCGACGCCGTCGGCAACGTCATCGCCGGCATGGAGGCGCGCTTCGCGGTGGCCAACGACGCGGGCGGCATCGGCGGCGTGCAGCTGGAGGTCGTCACCCGCGACGACGCCTTCAACCCCGAGCGGGCCAAGGCCAACGTCGGGGAGCTCATCCAGAGCGAGGGCGTCGACGTGCTGGACACCTTCGGCTCCGGGCAGCTGTCGGCCATGGCCGACGACCAGACCGACGCCTGCGTGCCGCTGCTGTTCGCCCAGGCCAGCGTCCCGGCCTACCGTGACGTCGAGCAGTACCCGTGGACGACGGAGTACCTGCCCTCGGCCGAGGTGGAGGCCCAGGTGGTGGTGGAGAACCTGACCCAGCAGTACCCCGACGGCGCCACCGTCGCCATGGCGGTCAACCAGAGCGAGTCCGGCCAGGGCATCGCCGACGCCTACCGCGAGGCCTTCGACGGCACCGACTTCGAGCTGGTCGGCGAGGCCCCGCTGACCGACCCGAACACCGCGGCCAGCACGCTGAAGGCCACCGGAGCGCAGGTCCTCGTCGACGCCGGCGTCACCACCGACTGCCTGGCGCTGACCAACGCCATCGGGCGGGTCGGGTGGGCACCGGAGACGGTCATCCAGCCCTCCAACTGCGCCGACGGCGCGACCCTCTACGCCCCGGCGGGCGAGGCGGCCGACGGTCAGCAGATCCTGCGCTGGCTCAAGGACCCGGCCAACCCGGCCTTCGCCGAGGACCCGGACGTGCAGGAGTACCTGGACCAGGCGCAGGCCAACGGCGCCGACGACCCGACCAACAGCTACACGGTCAACGGCTGGGTGATCGCCGACCTCATGGTCGACGTGTTCACCCAGGCCGCGGACTCCGCGGACGGATTGAGCCGGCTGTCGATCATGCAGGCAGCCCGCACCCAGGACTACGCGCCGCCCATGTTCATCGACGGCATCAGCTACCAGATGAGCCCGACGCAGTCCTTCGGGATCCTCGCCTTCGAGCCCTACACCTGGAACGCCGCAGCCGCGGAGTTCGAGTCCGCGGGCGACGTCATCGACATCTCCTCGCGCTACCAGTGACCCGACGCCGGGTGGCCGGGTGCGTCCCGGCCACCCGGCGCCCCGACCTCCCCGGAGGGACCCGATGACCGACCTGCTGGCCCTGCACCCCGCCGACCGGGTCGCCGACTTCCGCGCCCGCGGCTGGTGGACCGACGAGACGGTGCAGGGCCTGCTCGACGCCCAGGTCGCTGCCCGGCCCGACCGGCTGGCGCTGGTGGACCCGGCGAACAAGGCGGCCCTGACCGGCGGCCCGCCGCGGCGGCTCACCTGGGGCGAGCTGGACGACGAGGTGACCGCGCTCGCCGCCCGGTTCCTCGACCTCGGCCTGGGCCCCGGTGACCTGCTCGGCGTGCAGCTGCCCAACTCCGTCGAGCTGGTCGAGGTCTACCTCGCCGCGTGGCGGATCGGCGTCGCGGTCAGCCCGCTGCCGGTGCAGTACCGCGAGCACGAGGTGCGCGACCTGGCCGAGCAGGCCCGGTTCCGGGTGTTCGTCAGCTGCGCCCGCCTGGGCGACCGGTCCCCGGCCGCCGAGCTCGCCGGCTACGCCGACGCGCTGCCCGGCCTGGCCCACCTGGTCGCCCTCGGTGACCCCGCCGCCACGGCCGACGCCGACCCCGCCGAGCTGCCCGACCGGGTCGAGGCGGTGCCCACCGGCCCGGCCTCGGACGCCGACCGGGCCGCCGTCGCCGCCCACGTCGCCGCGCACCCGGCCGACCCCAATGCCTGCCTCACCGTCTGCTGGACCTCCGGCACCGAGAGCCGGCCCAAGGGCGTGCCCCGCTGCGCCTACGACTGGCTGGCCATCTGCTGGGCCACGGTCGACGCGCCGCGGATGACCGCCGACGACGTGCTGCTCAACCCGTTCCCGATGATCAACATGGCCGGCATCAACGGCATGTTCCTGCCCTGGCTGCGCACCGGCGCCGTGCTGGTGCAGCACCAGCCCTTCGACGTCCCGGTCTTCCTCGGCCAGATCGCCACCGAGGGCGTGACCTACACCGTCGCGCCGCCCGCCCTGTTGACCGTGCTGCTGCAGGACGAGGCGCTGCTGGAGCGGGTGGACCTGTCCACGCTGACCCGGATCGGCTCGGGCTCCACCCCGCTGTCGCCGACGATGGTCCGGGGCTGGGCCGACCGCGGCATCGCGATCATCAACTTCTTCGGCTCCAACGAGGGCGTCGCGCTGCTGTCGGACCCGCACGACGTCCCCGACCCCGAGCAGCGCGCCCGCTACTTCCCCCGCTTCGGTGCCCCCGGCACCACCTGGACCACCCGGGTGGCCGACTGGGTCGGCGTCCGGCTGGTCGACCCGGCCACCGGCGAGGAGGTGACCGGACCGGGGACGCCGGGGGAGCTGCGGCTGTCCGGGCCGACCGTGTTCGCCGGCTACCTGGACGGCGACCGGCGGCCCTCGCCCTTCGACGAGACCGGGGCGCTGCGCACCGGCGACGTCTTCGAGATCGCCGGTGAGCGGCAGGAGTTCCTCCGCTACGTCGACCGGGCCAAGGACCTGGTCATCCGCGGCGGCATGAACATCGCCCCGGCCGAGCTCGAGGGCCTCATCGGGGCGCACCCCGCGGTCGCCGACGTGGCGGTCGTGGGCTACCCGGACGACGTGCTGGGGGAGCGGGTGGCCGCCGTCGTCGTCCCCCGCGCCGGCGCGACCCTGACCCTGGAGGAGCTGGTGGACTTCCTGCGCGAGCAGCGCATCGCCTCCTACAAGCTGCCGGAGAAGCTGGAGCTGCGCACCGAGCTGCCGCGCAACCCGGTGGGCAAGGTGCTCAAGCGCGAGCTGCGTGCCGAGCAGGTGGCCCCGTGACCGACGGCCTCGTGACCGACGACGAGAAGCTGGCCGTCGTCCGGGACATGGTGGCGGCCTGGGACCGGCAGGACTGGGCGGCGGTGGTCGGCCTGTTCGCCCCCGACGGCGTGCTGCACAGCGTGATGAGCACCCCGCTGGTCGGCCGGGCCGCGATCGCCGAGCGGCTGGCCGTGCTCGCCGAGGACCTCACCCACCTCGAGCTGCAGGTGCGCGCGATGGGCGTGGTCGAGGGGCGGGTCTTCGTGGAGCGCCGGGACGTCTTCGACCGCGGCGGCGTGCACGGCGAGGTGCCCGTGGTCGGGGTGCTGGCCATCGGGCCCGAGGGCGTCACCGAGTGGCTGGAGTACTACGACCGCGCCACCCTGCTCGCCGGCATGGGGATGACCCAGGACTTCGCGGAGTGACCGTGCGGCTGGAGGTCTCCCTCGGCCTGTGGCAGGACCGGCCAGCGGCCGAGGTGCGGGCCACCGCGGCGGCCGCCGAGCAGGCCGGCTACCCGTGCATCTGGGTGGGGGAGATGGCCACCTACGACGCCTTCGCCCTCGCCACCGCGCTGGGACCCGGCCCCGCCGAGCTGGTGGTCGGGCCGCTGGCGGTCACCGTCCGCGACCCCGCCATGGTCGCGGTCGGCGCCGCGTCGGTGGCCGACCTGACAGGCCGGCGGGTGTCGGTCGCGCTGGGCACCTCCAGCACCGTCGTCGTCGAGCGGTGGCACGGCCGGTCCCGCCGCGGCTCGGCCACCGCCCTGGCCGAGTCCGCGCAGGTGCTGCGCACCCTGCTGGCCGGTGGTCGCGGCGAGCTGGCCGGGGAGGTGGTGTCCACCAGCGGCTACCGGCTGCGGCTGGCCCCGCCCGGCGGTCGGCTGGTGGTCGCCGCCTTCGGCGACCGCGCGCTGCGCGCGGCCGTGCTGCACGCCGACCAGCTGGTGCTCAACCTGGTCGGCCCCGACCTCGCCGCCCGGCTGGTCACCCGCTGCGGGGAGATCGCCGCCGAGCTGGACCGGCCGGTGCCCGAGGTCGCGGTGTGGAGCCCCGCCGCGGTCGGCCCGGACGGCCCGCCCGCCGGCGCGGTCGACCAGCTGCGCCGCGGACTGGTGCCCTACCTGGCCGCGCCCGGCTACACGGAGGCCTTCGACCGCGCCGGGTACGGCGACGTCGTCGCGCGCGCCCGCGGCGGGGCGGCACCGGCGGAGCTGCTGGCCGCGGTGCCCGACGCGATGGTCGCCTCCGTCGGCGTGGTCGGGACGCCGGAGGACGCCCGGGCTGCGCTGGCCGCCTACGCCGCCGCAGGGGTGGGCACCGTCGTCCTGGTGCCGGCCAGCACCGACGCCGACCCGGCGGGTGCCGGCACGCTGCACGCGGTGCGGGGGCTGGGATGACCCGCACCTGGGCCCACCCCGTGGTCACCCGGATGCTGCGCGCGGGCGACCACCCCGCGGTCCGCTGGGCCGGCGGGGAGCGCACGCACCGGCAGGTCGCCCGCCGGGCCGCGGGCCTGGCGCACCAGCTGGCCGAGCAGGGCGTCGGGCCCGGGTCACGGGTCGCGCTGGTGGTGCAGGACAGCGCCGCGGGCATCGAGGGCTACCTGGCCGCGGGCCTGTGCGGGGCCACCGCGCTGCACGTCAACGACCGCTGGGCCGCCCCCGAGGTGGCCGCCGTCCTGGACACCGCGCGGGCCGACGTCGTGCTGCACACCGCCGGCCGGGCCGACCTCGTCGACGCCGCGCTCGGCGCCCGGCCCGGCCTGCCGGTGGTGGACCTGGACGCCGGCGACGCGGTCGCCGACACCCCGCCCGACCTCGTCGTCGACCCGGCCGCGGCCGCGCTGGTGGGGTCCACGAGCGGCACCACCGGGACGCCGAAGGGTGTGGTGCACACGCAGGAGGGCGTGCACCGGATCCTGGCGCACATGCCCGCCCACGACGGGCTGCGGCCCTACGGCTCGTGCGCGTTCACCGGCACGCTGGCCTTCGCCGCCGGCATCTGGGGCGTCGTGCTGCCGCACCTGGCGCTGGGGTCGGTGGTGTCGTTCATGGCCGGGCTGCCCGCGGACGCGTGGGTGCACCGGATGGCCGTCGAGGGCTCCACGTTCACCTACGCGCCCAGCCCGCTGGTGTCCGACCTGGTCGAGGCGCTGCGGGCCCGGCCGGAGGTGCTGGGCACGCTGGCGACCGTGCTGCACTCGGCGTCGGTGCTGCCGCGCGAGCACGCGGCCGCGCTGGTCGCGGTCGTCGGCGGCCGGTTCGTGGAGACCTACGGCATGACCGAGACGGGCGCCCCGGTGACCGCCACCGTGCCCGGCGACTGGCTGCCCGGCTGCGCGGCCGAGGACGTGCTGTCCTCGGCCGGGCGTCCGGCGACCATCGCCTCGGTGCGCGCCGTCGGCCCCGACGGTGCCCCGCTGCCGGCAGGGGCGACCGGTGAGCTGGAGGTGGCCTCGGAGACGATGACCGTCGGCTACCTGGACCGCCCCGACCTCACCGCCGAGGTGCTGCGCGACGGGTGGCTGCGCACCGGCGACGTCGGCCGGGTCGACGCGGCGGGCTACGTCTACGTCACCGACCGGGCCAAGGACATGGTGGTCAGCGGCGGGATGAACGTCTACCCCGCCGAGGTGGAGCGGGTGCTGGCCCAGCACCCGGGCATCGCGGAGGTCACCGTGCTCGGCGTGCCCGACGCGCGGTGGGGCGAGGCGGTCACCGCGGTGGTGGTGCCGCGGCCGGGGGCGGGCCTGGACCCGGCCGGGGTGCGCGAGTTCGGCCGTGGCCGGCTGGCGTCCTACAAGCTGCCCGCCCGGGTGGAGTTCGTGGACACCCTGCCCCGGACGGCGAGCCTCAAGGTGCGCAAGGACGAGCTCCGCCGCCGCTTCACCTGACCGCGCCCCTCCCGCGCAGGTGGGCCCGGGTGCGGGCGTCACGGGTGGGTGGGCCGTGTGCTGGCGCACCTTCCCCGCGGGTGCGCTCAGGTGCGGGTGCGGGTGGGCGTGTGCGGGTGGGCCGCGTGGGGGCGCAGGGGCGGCGCGGTGCGCGGGGGCGCGTGTCGGACCCCGGCGCCGCGGGTCCCGGCCAGCACCCTCGGGTGGTGAGCTCCCGACCCGTGCGCGTCCGGTCCGAGCGGGTCGGCCCCGCCC
>NZ_JAMXRZ010000038.1 GCF_024124375.1 Klenkia sp. PcliD-1-E | reverse complement strand
GCCGCGGCCGGCCAGGTCGTCGGCCAGCCCGCGCAGCAGCTGGGCCAGGATCGCCCCGGAGTTGCCCCGGGCGCCGAGCACCGCACCCCGCGCCCACCGGGCCCACACCGACCCGGTGGCCGCGTCGTCGGAGGAGGCCTCGGGGCCCTCGCCGACCGCGTCGGCCGCGGCCCGGGCGGTGAGCAGGAGGTTGGTGCCGGTGTCCCCGTCGGGGACGGGGAAGACGTTGAGGTCGTCGAGCTCCCCGCGGGAGGCGCGCAGCGCGTCGGCGGCGGCGCGGCTCCAGCGGCCGACCGCGGCGTCGTCCAGCGCCGTGAGCACGTGCCGGAGGCTACCGGTGGCCACCGACACCCCGGGGTCGGCGGACACCGCCCCGGCCGACCGGCTACGCTGGTCGAGTTGTCCGCGCGGGTGGCTCGTTCCCTGCGCCCACGAAATCTTGTCTTCAGGAGTGATCGACCATGGCTGCCGTCTGCGACGTGTGTGGCAAGGGCCCCGGGTTCGGCATGTCGGTGTCCCACTCGCACCGCCGTACGCCGCGCCGCTGGAACCCGAACATCCAGTCCGTGCGGGCCGTCCTCGGCAACGGGACGCGCAAGCGCGTGAACGCCTGCACCAGCTGCATCCGGGCCGGGAAGCTCACCCGCGTCTGAGCTGCACCGCACACACCACCCACGACCCCGGTCACCCCACGGTGACCGGGGTCGTCGGCGTCCGGGGTCGGTAGGGAGCCTAAGGTTTCGCGGTGCAGTTCCGCCGTGACCCCGAGCCCGCCCCCGACGCCCCGCTCCGCCCGGGTCGCCGTCGCGACCCCGCCGTCGACGAGGCCGTGCGCTCCGCCGTCCTGGAACTGCTGGCCGAGCGCGGCTGGGACGGGTTGTCGATGGACGCCGTCGCGGCCCGCGCGAAGGTCGGCAAGGCGAGCATGTACCGCCGGTGGTCCTCGCGGGTGCAGATGGTCGCCGAGACCATCGCCGAGGCCGACCGCGGCCAGGTCACCGTCCCCGCGACCGGGACCCTGCGCGGGGACCTGCTCGAGGTCGTCGGCGCGATGGCGACCTCGCTGAACGGCCGGGTGGGCGCCGCCGCGCGCGCCGTGGTCGGCGTGCTCCCGCACGAGCCCGACCTGGCCGCGGCCTTCCGCGAGGGGTCGGTGGAGATCTGGCGGGACGCCTTCGTGCAGGTCTTCTCGGCCGCCGTCACCCGGGGGGACCTCGACCCCGCGCGGCTGGGCACCGTGGCCGGCGAGGCCGGGCCCGCGGTGGTCATGCAGCGCTGGCTGGTGCTCGGCCGGCCGCTGGACGACGAGCTGGTGCGCGACGTCGTCGACGGGGTCATGCTCCCGCTGCTGGCTCCCCGCTGATCCCCCGCGCCCGCGCGGCGGCGACGACCAGGTCGACGACGAGGTCGTGGTCGAAGGCGGTGGAGTCCACCACCAGGTGGTAGTGCCGGGCCTCGGCCGGGTCGCAGCGGTGGTAGTGCCGCACGTAGGCCGCCCGCGCCCGGTCGGCGGCCTGCAGCTCCCGGCGCACCTCGTCGGCCGGTCGGCCCAGGTGCGCGACCGCGGCGGCCAGCCGCCGCTCGGGCGGGCCGTCCAGCCGCACGTGCAGGGCGTCGGGCCGGTCGCGCAGCACCAGGGCGGCCGCCCGGCCCAGGACGACGCCGCCGGCGCCGTCGGCGATGTCGGTGACCACCCGCTCGGTCTGCAGCCGGTAGCTGCGCTCGTCGGGGACCCCGGCGTCGGGCAGCACACCGCCCACCGGGTCGGGCATCGCGCCCAGCGACGCCACCACCCGCCAGAGGCCGCGCACGACGCTCTCGTCGGCGGCCTCGGCGTCGGCGACGGGCACCCCGAGCCGCAGCGCGACCTGGGCCGGGATGACCCGGTCGTGGAAGGGCAGGCCGAGCCGCTCGGCCACCGCAGGCGCGATCTCCGCGCCCCCGCAGCCGAACGTGGCCGACACCGTGACCACACCCATCAGGACCCCTCCTCCGCGCCACCGGCCAGCTGCTTGCCGAGGAACACCGCACCGGGGGCGTCGGCGTAGACGCCGTACCCGGCGACCGGTGTGTACCCGGCCCGGGCGTAGAGCGCCAGCGCCTCGGGCTGCCGGTCCCCGCTGTTGAGCACCACCCGCCGGTGCCCCGCCGCCGCCGCGGTGGCCTCCAGGCGGGCCAGCACCGCCTCCGCGACGCCCTGCCGGCGGGCGTGCGGGGCGACGTACATCCGCTTGACCTCCACCGTGCCCGGGGCGTGCACCCGCCAGGCGCCGCAGCCCACGGCCTCGCCGCCCACCTCGGCGACCAGCAGCAACCCGCGCGGCGGCAGCACCTCCGCCGGGTCGACCTCCATCGCGTCGCGGCCGCCGTAGCGGACGACGTACTCCTGCTGCACGGCCTCGACCAGCTCGGCCACCTGCGGGTCGTCGTAGCCGGCCGGGCGCAGCACAAGCCGCTGCGACAGCTCAGAAGTGCACATGCCCGGTGCCCTCCCCCAGCCCCTCGGCCACGTCGGCGGCGGCGACGCCGTCGACCAGGACGCCGGGGCGGCCCGCCTCGACCACGCCGATGCGCACGAAGCCCGCCGGCAGGTCGGCCGCGGCCGGGAAGGTCGCCAGCAGCGCGTGGTCCTCGCCGCCGGTGAGCACCCAGCCCAGCGGGTTGCCGCCCAGCGCCGCGGCGACCTGGGCCAGCGGCCCCGCCGGGTCGATGAAGGACTCCAGGGTGCCGCGGTCCAGGTGCAGCACGACGCCCGAGGCGTCGGCGAGGTGCCCGGCGTCGGCGAGCAGGCCGTCGCTGACGTCGCACATGGCGGTGGCACCGGCGTCGGCGGCCGCAGGCCCGGCCGCGTAGGGCGGCTCCGGACGGCGGTGCGCGGCGACGGCGGCGTGCGGGGAGGTGAACCCGCGGCGCAGCACCGCCCAGCCGCACGCCGACCAGCCCAGCCGGCCGGCCACCGCGACGACGTCCCCGGGCCGGGCGCCGCCCCGGGTGACCGGCGCGCGGCCCTGCAGGTCGCCCAGCACGGTCACCGAGAGCACGACGGCGTCGCTGTCCGGGGCACTGGCGACGGTGTCCCCACCGACCACCGCGGCCCCGTGCGGGGCGCACTCCTGCGCCATCCCGGTGGCCACGCCCTCCAGCCACGCGGTGGGGGTGCCGGCGGGGCAGGCCAGGCCGACCAGCAGCGCGGTGGGCACCGCGCCCATGGCGGCCACGTCGGCCAGGTTGGCGGCGGCGGCCTTGTGCCCGACGTCCTCGGGCGAGGACCAGTCGCGCCGGAAGTGCCGGCCCTCGACGAGCACGTCGCACGCAGCGACCACGCGCGCGTCCGGCGCCCGCACGACGGCGGCGTCGTCCCCGGGTCCGACCACCGTCGCCGCCGCCCGCCCCGCGCGGGCGACGACCCGGTCGATGACGCCGAACTCCCCCACCGCGCCGACCGTGTCGCCGGTGGCCGGCGGCCGTGCCCCCGGGGCCGCCCGCGGCCGGGGACGCGTCACCGGTCACCCCGGTGCGCTGGGGTACGTTGCCGTCCGGCCCGCCGATCGGCGGCGCCGACGCCCTGCCCGAGGAGGGAACTGCTGTGGTCCACGCCTACATCCTGATCCAGACCGAGGTCGGCAAGGCCGCCGCGGTCGCCCAGACCATCAGCGGCATCGCCGGCGTCACCAAGGCCGAGGACGTCACCGGTCCCTACGACGTCATCGTGCGCGCCGAGGCCGGGTCGGTCGACGAGCTGGGCCGCCTGGTCGTGGCCCGGGTGCAGTCGGTCGACGGCATCACCCGCACGCTGACCTGCCCGGTCGTCAACCTCTGAGGTCCCTCCGCTGAGCAGCGACCCCGACACCACCCCCGACGGGCCGGACGCCGACGCCGACACCGACGAGCAGCCCGCCCGCCGGACGTCGGACCCCACCCGCCGCGCCGCCCTGGTGGCGACGGCGGTCGCCGTCCCGGTGGTCGTGGTGCTGCTCGTGCTGATCCGGGTGCTCGGACCCGGCAGCGGGGAGGACGCATCCGGGCCGGTCGCCGAGGTCTCGGGGGCCACCCCCAGCCAGCGCGACGACGGCCCGGTCGAGGTCGAGACCCCCGAGATCACGCCCGAGGCCGACGCCGCCTGCCCGGCGCTCATGAGCCAGCTGCCGCTGGAGGTCGTCGGGGAGACGAGTCGACGTGTCGACTCCGACTCCCCCTACGCCTACGCCTGGGGCGACCCGGCGCAGGTGCTCATCTGCGGGGTGCCCCAGATCGACCTGCAGCCCGACGCGTTCATCGTGCAGATCTCGGGGTTGCCCTGGTTCGTGGACACCTCCGACCCGGCCGTCAACGTGTGGACGACGACCGATCGGTCGGTGGCCGTGCAGATCAGCGTCCCGGCAAGCACGGACAGCGCGCTGGTCACCGCGCTGGGTCCGATCATCGCCGGCGCGATCCCCGCCCGGTGACGCCCCGACGCTGCCCGTGCGGCACCGGGCTCACCTACGACGAGTGCTGCGGCCGGCTGCACGCCGGGGCGCCCGCACCCACCGCGGAGGCGCTCGTGCGCTCCCGGTACAGCGCCTTCGCGGTCGGCGACGCCGGGTACCTGCTCACCACCTGGCACCCGCGCACCCGGCCCGACGACCTGGAGCTGGACGAGGGCACCCGGTGGACCGGCCTGGAGGTCCTGGCCGTCGAGGGGGGCGGCCTGCTGGCCGGCGAGGGCGTGGTGGAGTTCCGCGCCTCCTACCGCCGCGACGGTGAGCCCGGCGCGCAGCAGGAGCGCAGCCGCTTTACCAAGGTCGAGGGCCGCTGGGTCTACCTGGACGGCGTCACCACCGCCTGACCCCCGTGCAGGCGGACCGGGTTCAGCCGCGGGGCAGGCGCTCGAGCTGCTCCTGCACCAGGTCGTCGACCTGGTCCATGGCGTCCTCGGTGTCGGTGGAGACCACGGCGACCGAGACGGTGAAGGGGCCGTGCACGCACCACGCGAACGCCGCCGGACCGGTGAGCCGGGTGTCCTCGTCGGGGTCCTCGACGGTCAGCGTCGCGCACCCGCGCGGCAGGTGGTCGGGGTCGCGGTCGGGGTTGCCGCCGTAGTACCGGGTGTCGTTGCGGGCCAGGTCGGCGGCGTAGGACGCCGCTCCGTCCGCGCCGTCGAACTGGTCCACGAACACCGACGTCAGGTCGTCGTCGGTACCCCAGAACCGCTCCCAGCCCCAGCGGTAGCCGTAGCCGGTGAGCACCTCCTCCTCGCGGCCGGCGTCGTCGGCGTACCCGGCGACGTCGGCCAGCGACTTGGCCCCGGCGGGCGGGTCGAGCTCGTCGTCGGGCACCTGCGGCTGCCCGGAGGGCACCTCGGTGACCACCAGCTCGCCCAGGCCGTCGACGTCGCCGGGCAGCGCGCCGACCTCCGCGGTGGCCGCCGGCGACGCCGTGCCGGGGACGGCGTCCGAGCAGCCCGCGAGCGAGGCCAGTGCGAGCACCAGCAGACCGCGGCGGGAGCTCACCCCTCGGCCAGGGCGCCGGCCACCAGGCGGTCGACCAGCGCCGGGTAGTCGACGCCGGAGGCCGCCCACATCCGCGGGAACATCGAGATGGGCGTGAACCCGGGCATGGTGTTGACCTCGTTGACCACCAGCCGGTCGGCGCCGGTCACCGGGTCGGTGCCCAGGAAGAAGTCGACCCGGGCCAGCCCACGGCAGTCCAGGGCCAGGTAGGCCCGGCGGGAGACCTCCTGCACCGCGGCGGTCTGCTCGGGGGTGAGGTCGGCGGGGACGTCGAAGTCGACGGCGTCGTCGAGGTACTTGGCGTCGAAGTCGTACCAGTCGACACCGGAGCGCAGCCGGATCTCGGCGGGCAGGCTGGTCTCGGGCAGCGCACCGCCGACGCCGGCCAGCACACCGCACTCGACCTCGCGGCCGGGCACGGCGGCCTCGACCACGACCTTGGTGTCGACCGCGGCGGCGGTGGCCACGGCGGCGTCGAGGTCGGCCCAGTCGGTCACCCTCGTGATGCCGATGCTGGAGCCCGCCCGGGAGGGCTTGACGAACACCGGCAGGCCCAGCCGGTCCCGGTGCTCGGCGGTCAGCGCGGCGGGGTCGGTGGTGAGCGCGCCCGCGGCGTCGCGGAGGACCACGTGGTCGCCCTGCTCGATGCCGGCGGCGGTGAGCAGCTTCTTGGTGAACTCCTTGTCCATGCTCGCCGCGGACGCGAAGACCCCGGAGCCCACGTAGGGCAGGCCGCTCATCTCCAGCAGGCCCTGGATCGTGCCGTCCTCGCCGTAGGCGCCGTGCAGCACCGGGAAGACGACGTCGACACCGGTCAGCCGGCCGAACGCCTCGCCGGGCTCGAGCACGGACAACCCGCGGCCGGCCGGGTCGCCGACCAGGGACACCGCGGTCCCGCCGGTGACCTCGGGCAGCCGGCCGCCCTCGATGGCCAGCGGACCGCCGTCGTGCAGCACCCAGCCGCCCTCGCGGGTGATGCCGACCGGCACCACCTCGTAGCGGTCGGGGTCCAGCGCCGCCATCACGCTGCCGGCCGAGACGCAGGAGATGGCGTGCTCGGCGCTGCGGCCGCCGAAGACGACGGCGACCCTGGTCCTGCGTGTCTCGGTCATCGCAGGCGACCCTATCGGGGCCGGGTCAGACCAGGGTGTCCAGCGCGCGGGCGAGGTCGGCGACGAGGTCGGCGGTGTCCTCGATGCCGCAGGAGAACCGCACGAAACCCGCGGGGACCGCGTCCCCGCCCCACTGCGCGCGCCGGTCGACGGTGGAGTGCACGCCGCCGAAGCTGGTCGCGGCCAGCCACAGCTCGCTGGCCCGCACCAGGGCGTGCACCGCGGCCTCGTCGGCCAGCGTCGCCGACACCACGCCGTTCATCCGCAGCATCTGCCTCGACGCGAGTTCGTAGGAGGGGTCACCGGGCCGGCCGGGCCAGCGGACGCCGGTGACCGCGGGGTGGTCGGCGAGCAGGTCGGCGACGGCGGCAGCGGTGGTGGCCTGACGGGCCAGCCGCAGGTCCAGCGTGGACAGCGACCGGTGCGCCAGCCACGCGTCGAAGGCGCCCGGGCCGTTGCCCGTGCGGTCGCGCCAGGCCTTGACCCGGGTGAGCAGCTGCCGGCCGCGCTCGGTGCGGGCCGCGGTGACGTGACCCATCAGCAGGTCGCTGTGGCCGGTCAGCGCCTTGGTGTCCGCGGCCAGCACGAGGTCGGCACCGAGGTCGAGGGGCCGCTGGCCCAGCGGGGTGGCGGTGGTGTTGTCGACGGCGAGGACCGCGCCCGCCGCCTGGGTGGCCGCGGCGACCGCGGCGACGTCGCAGACGTCCAGCTCGGGGTTGGACGGCGTCTCCAGCAGCACGAACGCCGCACCCTCGAGGTCCCCGCGGGCGGCGACGTCGGCGATCTGCAGGGTCGGGACCTGCTGCACCTCGATGCCGAACCGGGTCAGCTCGCCCTCGCCGAACGCGCGGGTCTGGTAGTAGCCGTCGCTGGGCACCACCACCCGGTCGCCGGCGCCGCAGACGGCCAGCACGGCGGCGCTGATCGCGGCCATGCCGGTGGCGAACACCAGGCACTCGCCGCCGTCCAGGTCGCCGATCGCGCGCTCGAGCACCCGCAGCGTCGGGTGGCCGGGCCGGGCGTAGAAGTCGGTCGCGTAGGGGTCCTCGGCCAGGTGGAAGGGCGCGGCGAACACCGGCGAGGGCCGCAGCGGGGTGCCGGGCGCCACCGGTTCGTCGCCCCCGCGGGCGACGCGGGTGCCGTCTCCCAGCTCACTCACTCTTGGCCTCCCGGCTCATGATCTCCCGCACCATCTGCACCGGGGACTCCCCCTCGTGGCAGACCCGGACGACGGCCTCGGTGATCGGCACGTCGACGCCGTGCGCGCGGGCCAGGTCGAGCACCGAGCGGCAGGACTTCACGCCCTCGGCGGTCTGCTTCGTCGCCGCGACCGTCTCCTCCAGGCTCATCCCCCGGCCCAGGTGCTCCCCGAACGTGCGGTTGCGCGACAGCGGGGACGAGCAGGTGGCCACGAGGTCGCCGAGCCCGGCGAGCCCGGCGAAGGTCAGCGGGTCGGCCCCAAGCGCCTGGCCCAGGCGGGCGGTCTCGGCCAGCCCGCGGGTGATCAGCGAGGCCCGGGTGTTGTCGCCGAAACCGAGGCCCTCGGCGACGCCCGCGGCCAGCGCGATGACGTTCTTCACCGCCCCGCCCAGCTCGCAGCCCACGACGTCGGCGTTGGTGTAGGGCCGGAAGTACCGGGTGTGGCAGGCGGCCTGCAGCGCCTCGGCCCGGTCGGTGTCGGCGCAGGCGATGACGGTGGCCGAGGGCTGCTCCTCGGCGATCTCGCGGGCCAGGTTGGGTCCGCTGAGCACCGCGACCCGGTCGGGGGAGGCACCGGTGACCTCGCAGACCACCTCGCTCATCCGCCGGGTGCTGCCCAGCTCGATGCCCTTCATCAGCGACAGCAGGGTCGCCCCGGCCGGCACCAGGGGCGCCCAGCCGGCCAGGTTCTCCCGCAGCGACTGCGAGGGGATGCTCAGCACCACCAGGTCCGCGCCGTCCAGGGCGCGGGCGGCGTCGTCGGTGGCGGTGACGCCGTCGGGCAGCCGCACGCCGGGCAGGTAGTCGGCGTTCACCCGGTCCGCGGTGATGGCGGCCGCGAGCTCGGGCCGGCGGGCGAACAGGGTCACCTCCGACCCGGCGTCGGCCAGGACCTTGGCGAACGTCGTCCCCCAGCTGCCGGCGCTGAGCACCGCTGCCCGGGTCACGCGGCGCCCGCCGAGCCGGGCAGGTCACCGGGCGTGCGGCCCGGCCGGGGGTGCACCGCCACCGGCGGGGTGGTGCCGCGGACCTCGCCGAGCTGGGCACGGACCCGGCCCATCAGCCGGTCGGTGGTCTCGCGCAGCAGGTCGGCGGTGACCGGGCGCCCCTCGCGGACCTGGGCGCGCAGGTCGGAGAGGTCGACCGGCTCGCCGACCAGGTAGTCGGCGCGGGTGCGCAGCCGCAGGTGCAGCTGCTTGGTGTGGTAGTCGTGCACCCGCTGCGGACCCCACTGGGCCAGGGGGACGACGACGGCGTCGCTGGTCAGCGCCAGGCGGGCGGCCCCGGTGCGCGGCTGCATGGGCCACCAGTCGGGGTCGCGGGTGACCGAGCCCTCGGGGTAGATGACCACGGCCTCGCCGTCGGCCAGCGCCTGCTGGGCGGCGCGCATCGAGCTCTGCGCGGCCGAGGTGCCGCGGAAGACCGGGATCTGCCCGGCCGACCGCAGGATGGTGCCGGCCAGGCCCTTGAAGACGGCGTCCTTGGCCAGGAAGCGCGGCACCCGGCCGGCGTCGTAGAGCAGCATCGCGCAGGCCAGCGGGTCCAGCACCGACACGTGGTTGGCGACCACGAGGACGCCGCCGGTGGCCGGGATCCGCTCGGCGTGCCGCAGGCGCAGGTCGTAGAGCAGGGTGGCGACCGGCCAGACCACGTACAGGCACATCCGCAGCGACCAGGTCAGCGGCGGGCGTGGGCGCCACCGCCGGCGCGGCCACCGGCTGCCCGGGGCGACGTCGGAACTCACCCGGCCAGTCTGCCCCGTTCTCCCCCGCGCACCGGAACGGGCCCGCGCAGCAGCGGGTCAGCCGCCCCCGCCGCCACCTCCGCCGCCGAGCACCCAGCTGTTCCGGTTGACCGCCCCGCGGGCGTCGGCGGTCGGGCCGGCCTCGTCGCCGTACCAGCCCTGCCGGCGCCGGCGGACGCCCCGCGCCAGCAGCGCACCCAGCCCGACCACCACCACGAGGACGACGACCGCGGTCACCATGACCGGACGGTAGGGCCCGCGCGCGGCCCCGGCGAGGGCGTTCACCAGGTGTTCACCCAGCGGTGTGTGGCAGCGTGGGGACGTGCAGCAGTGGTCGGTCGTGGTCCCCGCGAAGGCGCTCCGCCTGGCCAAGACGCGGCTCGGTCCCACGGGCACCCGTGCGGCCCACGAGGAGCTCGTGCTGGCCATGCTCGGCGACACCCTCGAGGCGGTGCTCGGCTGCGCCGAGGTGCGGTCGGTGGTGGTGGTCACCGACGACCCGCGCGCGGCGACGGTGGCTGCCGCCGCCGGGGCCCGCCCGGTGCCCGACGCCCCGGCCGCCGGCCTGGACGCAGCGCTGCGCCACGGGGCCGCGATCGCGGCGAACCCGCTGGTCGCGACGCTGCACTCGGACCTGCCGGCACTGCGACCGGACGAGCTGGGCGCCGCGCTGACGGCCGCGACGTCCCACCGGCGCTGCTTCGTCGCCGACGCCGACGGCACGGGGACCACGCTGCTGGCGGTCACCGACGGGGTGCTGGAGCCGGCCTTCGGTCCGGGCTCGGCGGCCGCGCACGCGGCGTCGGGCGCGATCCCGCTGCAGGGCGCGTGGCCGGGTCTGCGGCGCGACGTCGACACCCCCGCGCACCTCGCCGAGGCCGCCCTGCTGGGCACCGGACCGCGTACCCGGGCGGCGCTGCACGCGGCCTGTGCGTGATCACCGGCCGTTCACCGGCGTAGGCCAAGATGGCGGGGTGCCCGAGACGCCGACCGAGACGGCTCCCCCCGCCCCGCAGGACCCCGACCGCTTCCTCAACCGGGAGCTGTCCTGGCTGGACTTCAACGCCCGCGTGCTGGAGCTGGCCGAGGACGAGGGCGCCCCACTGCTGGAGCGGGTCAAGTTCCTGTCGATCTTCGCCAGCAACCTCGACGAGTTCTACATGGTGCGCATCGCGGGGCTCAAGCGCCGGCAGAGCACCGGCCTGACGGTCCGCTCCCCCGACGGGCTGACCATCCGCGAGCAGCTGGCGCGCATCTCCGACCGCACCCAGGACCTCGTCGCCCGGCACGCCGGCGTGTTCGTCAAGGACGTGCTGCCGCGGCTGGAGGAGCACGGCATCAAGATCGTGCACTGGGACGCCGTCGGCGACGCCGAGGCCATGCGGCTGCGGGAGTACTTCCGCGACCAGGTGTTCCCCGTGCTCACCCCGCTGGCGGTCGACCCGGCGCACCCCTTCCCCTACATCTCGGGCCTGTCGCTGAACCTGGCCGTGTCGGTGCGCGACCCCGAGACGGGTGCGCCGCGCTTCGCGCGGGTGAAGGTGCCCGACAACGTGCCGCGCTTCGTCCCGGTGCACACCGAGGACGACGGCGAGTCGGTGTTCCTGCCGCTGGAGGACCTGATCTCCGCGCACCTGGGCCAGCTGTTCCCGGGCCTGGACGTCCTGGACCAGCACCTGTTCCGGGTCACCCGCAACGCCGACGTCGAGGTCGAGGAGGACCGCGACGAGGACCTGCTGCAGGCCCTGGAGCGCGAGCTGCAGCGCCGCCGGTTCGGCCCCGCCGTCCGGCTCGAGGTCACCGACTCGATGGACGAGCAGATCCTCGACGTCCTCATGCACGAGCTCGAGGTGGCGCCCTCGGACGTGCTGCACGTGCCGGGCCTGCTGGACCTGGCCTCGCTGATGGCGCTGTACGGGCTGGACCGGCCGGAGCTCAAGGACGAGCCGTTCGTCCCCGGCACGCACCCGCGGCTGAGCGACGGCGAGAGCCCCAAGAGCGTGTTCGCCACCCTGCGCGAGGGCGACGTGCTGCTGCACCACCCCTACGACTCCTTCGCCACCAGCGTGCAGCGGTTCATCGAGCAGGCCGCGGCCGACCCCAACGTGCTGGCGATCAAGCAGACCCTCTACCGCACGTCCGGTGACTCCCCGATCGTGCAGGCGCTCATCGAGGCGGCGGAGGCCGGCAAGCAGGTCGTCGTCCTGGTGGAGATCAAGGCCCGCTTCGACGAGGAGGCCAACATCAGCTGGGCCAAGACGCTGGAGCGCGCGGGCTGCCACGTCGTGTACGGCCTGGTGGGCCTCAAGACGCACTGCAAGACCGCACTGGTGGTGCGGCGGGAGAACGGCGTCCTGCGGCGGTACTGCCACATCGGCACCGGCAACTACAACCCCAAGACGGCGCGGATCTACGAGGACCTCGGCATCCTCACCGCCGACCCCCGGGTCGGCGCCGACCTCACCGACCTGTTCAACACCCTCACCGGCTACTCCCGGCAGACCACCTACCGCTCGCTGCTGGTCGCCCCGCACGGCATCCGTGCCGGGCTGCTGGAGAAGTTCCGCCGGGAGGCCCGGCACGCCGCCGAGGGCCGGTCGTCGGGGATCCGGATCAAGGTCAACTCCCTGGTCGACGAGGAGCTCATCGACGCCCTGTACGAGGCGTCGGCGGCCGGCGTGCCGGTGGAGCTGTGGATCCGCGGTATCTGCGCGCTGCGGCCGGGGGTGCCGGGGTTGAGCGAGAACATCCGGGTGCGCTCGGTCGTGGGCCGCTTCCTGGAGCACTCCCGGGTCATCCACGTCGCCAACGACGGTTCGCCCGAGTGGTGGCTGGGCAGCTCGGACCTCATGCACCGCAACCTGGACCGCCGGGTCGAGGTCCTGCTCCGGATCAGCGACCAGCACGCCGCCGACCAGCTGCAGCGGATGTTCGACGGCGCGATGGCCGACGACGTCCGCAGCTGGCAGCTCGGCGCCGACGGCAGCTGGACCCGCACCGGCGAGCACGACTACCAGGCCCGGGTGATGGCCGGTGAGCTCGCTGGCTGAGCGGGTGCAGCCGGCTGCCGGCGGCGCGGTCTGGCGGCACGGCGCCGGCGGCACCCTGGAGACCGCCGTGGTGCACCGGCCCAAGTACGACGACTGGTCCCTGCCCAAGGGCAAGCTCGACGACGGCGAGCACCCGCTGCAGGCCGCCGTCCGGGAGGTCGGGGAGGAGACCGGGCTGGCCGTCGCCGTCGGCCGGCGCAGCGTGCAGACCCGGTACGTCCACAAGCACGGCCCCAAGCGCGTCGACTACTGGACGATGCAGCACGTGGCCGGGGACTTCGCCGCCAACGACGAGGTCGACGAGCTGCGCTGGCTGCCGGTCCCCGCGGCGTCGCAGCTGGTCACGCACCCGCACGACGCGGCGGTGCTGGCCGACCTGGCCCGCACCGACGTGCCCCGCACCCCGACCCTGCTGCTGGTCCGGCACGCCAGCGCCGGTGAGCGCGGCGACGTCGCCGGCCCGGACGACGAGCGCCCGCTGGACGCCCGGGGCCGGGCGCAGGCCGCGCGCCTGGCGCAGGTGCTCACCGCCTTCGGGCCCACCGAGGTGCTGGCCGCGCCGCCGGTGCGCTGCGTGCAGACGGTCACCCCGCTGGCGCAGGCGCTGGGGCTGCCGCTGAGCAGCGTCCCGGAGCTCGGCGAGGAGGGCTTCGGCGACGACCCGCAGGCCGGCATCGACCGGGTGGAGGCCTGGCTGGAGCCCCGCCCGCAACCCGGGGTGACGGTGGTCTGCAGCCAGGGCGGGGCGATCCCGTCCGTGCTGATGGCCCTGGGGGTGCGCTTCCCGGGGACGACGGGGTCGTTGTGGCCACCGGCGGCCAAGGGCAGCGTGTGGGTGCTGGGCGGGCAGCCGGGCCGGTTGCTGGCCGACTACTACCGCGATTTCCCGGCCGACCCCGACATCTAGGTCCGCCGCCGGCGCAGCAGGACCACGCCACCGACGACGACGGCGGCCGCCAGCAGCACGGGCACGCCCCGCACCAGCAGGTTGGGGCCGCTGTCGTCGCGGGTGGCCGCCGCCTCGCTGGGGGTCGCCGCGGCCGGTGCGGTCGTGGCCGGTGCGTTCCCCGGCGCGGGCGTGGTCGACGCCGCTGGGCGGGTGGGGACGGGGCCGGCGTAGGTGAAGGCGTAGCTGCCCTCGAGCCGGTGCCCGTCGGCGGAGGTCACCGCCCAGGTGACGGTGTGCGTACCGGTCGCCGTCGGCGCCACCGGCACGGTGACTGCGCTGCCGTCCGCAGTGGCCTCGGCGGTGCCCACCGAGACGCCGTCCGGGCCGGCGACGACGACGTCGGGGCCCCGCACTGCGCCGCTGAAGGTGAGCACCACGGCGCCGAGCGGGTCGCTGACCGTGGCGCCCTCGGCGGGCGAGGTGCTGCTCAGGCCGGAGTGCGCCGCGGCGGGCCCGGCGCCGAGGAGCCACAGCGGCAGGACGAGCAGGGCGAGCAGCAGGGCGCGGGGGCGGTGGGTCACCGGGGTCCTCTCCTGGGTGTCCCCTGTGCAGTCGCCCCCGCGACCCTGCTGGTTCCCGTCAGACCGGGGTGGTGGTCGGCTTCCAGGAGGGGCGCTGCGCCTCGTAGGCGTCGATGTCGGCGAGGTGCCGCTCGGTGAGGCCGATGTCGTCCAGGCCCTCCATCAGCCGCCAGCGGGTGTAGTCGTCGATCTCGAAGCCCACGGTCCGGTCGGCCCAGCGGACCTCTCGGGCGCCGAGGTCGACCGTCACCTGCAGGGTGGGGTCGGCCTCGCAGGCGTCCTGCAGCGCCTCGACGTCGGCGGCCGGCAGCACCACGGTGAGCAGGCCGGACTTGGTCGAGTTGTTGCGGAAGATGTCGGCGAACCGCGGGCTGATGACGACCCTGAACCCGCCGTCCAGCAGCGCCCAGTTGGCGTGCTCGCGGGAGGAGCCGGTGCCGAAGTCGGGGCCGGCGACCAGGACCGAGGCGTCGGCGTACTCGGGCTTGTTGAGCACGAAGTCCGGCTCGTTGGTGCGCCAGGCGACGAACAGGCCGTCCTCGAACCCGGTGCGGGTGATCCGCTTGAGGTACTCGGCCGGGATGATCTGGTCGGTGTCGACGGCGCTGCGCCGCAGCGGGGCGGCGGTGCCGGTGTGGGTGGTGAAGGCGTCCATGCTCAGGCTCCAGCGGTCTGCAGGTCGGCCGGGGCGGTGAGCTTCCCGGTGAGGGCGGTGGCGGCGGCGACGGCGGGCGAGACCAGGTGGGTGCGACCGCCCTTGCCCTGCCGGCCCTGGAAGTTGCGGTTGGACGTCGACGCCGACCGCTCGCCGGGCTGCAGCTGGTCGGGGTTCATGCCCAGGCACATCGAGCAGCCTGCGCCGCGCCACTCGGCGCCGGCCTCGGTGAACACGGCGTCCAGGCCCTCGGCCTCGGCCTGCTGCTTGACCCCGACGGACCCGGGGACGACGAGCATCCGGGTGTCGGCGGCGACCTTCTTGCCGCGCAGCAGCTCGGCGGCGACCCGCAGGTCCTCGATCCGGCCGTTGGTGCAGGAGCCGAGGAACACGGTGTCCACGGAGATCTCGCGCAGCGGGGTGCCGGCGGTCAGGCCCATGTAGGCCAGCGCGGACTCGGCGGCCTTCCGGTCGGTCTCGTCGGCGAAGTCGGCCGGGTCGGGCACCGAGCCGCTGATCGGCAGGCCCTGCCCGGGGTTGGTGCCCCAGGTGACGTAGGGGGTCAGTGACGCCGCGTCGATGACGACCTCGCGGTCGAACTCGGCGTCCTCGTCGGTGCGCAGCTCGCGCCAGGCGGCGACGGCGGCGTCCCAGTCGGCGCCCTGCGGGGAGTGCTCGCGGCCCCGCAGGTACTCGAACGTGGTCTCGTCGGGGGCGATGAGGCCCGCGCGGGCGCCGGCCTCGATCGACATGTTGCAGATCGTCATCCGGGCCTCCATGGACAGCGCCTCGATCGCGCTCCCCCGGTACTCGATGACGTGGCCCTGGCCGCCGTTGGTCCCGATCTCGGCGATGACGGCGAGGATGACGTCCTTGGCGCTGACGCCGACCGGCAGCTCGCCGTCCACCCGCACCGACATCTGCTTGGCCGGGCGCTGGGGCAGCGTCTGGGTGGCCAGCACGTGCTCGACCTCGCTGGTGCCGATGCCGAAGGCCAGCGCGCCGAAGGCGCCGTGGGTGGAGGTGTGGCTGTCGCCGCACACGATGGTCATGCCGGGCTGGGTCAGGCCCAGCTGCGGGCCGATGACGTGCACGATGCCCTGGTCGCGGGTGCCCATGGGGGCCTGCCGGATGCCGAACTCCGCGGTGTTCTTGCGCAGCGCCTCGACCTGCGCGCGGCTGACCGGGTCGGCGATCGGGGCGAGCAGGTCGGTGGTGGGGACGTTGTGGTCCTCGGTCGACATGGTGAGGTCGGGACGGCGGACGGTGCGCCCGGCCGCGCGGAGCCCGTCGAAGGCCTGCGGGCTGGTGACCTCGTGCACCAGGTGCAGGTCGATGTAGAGCAGGTCCGGCTCGCCCTCGGTGCGTCGCACCACGTGCTGCTCGTAGACCTTCTGCGCCAGGGTCCGTCCCACGGCTGCGCCTCCTCCGGCTCGTTTGCCATCCCATTCAGTGAGATGCAAGTATCAGCTCGTGGGACAGCCTAACCCCGTCGGCGTGCTGGACAAAGCGGTGTCGATCCTGCACGCCGTCGCCGACGAACCCGCCACGCTCGCCGAGCTCGTGGAGCGCACCGGGCTGCCACGCGCAACCGCGCACCGGCTCGCCGTGGCGCTGGAGGGGCACCGGCTGGTGCGCCGCCGTCCCGACGGGTCCTGGGCCCCGGGGCCGGCGCTGGCCGAGCTCGGCCGGGGCAGCCGGGACCTCGCCGACCAGCTCGCCGAGGCAGCGACCCGCCACCTGGTCACCCTCCGCGACGTCAGCGGCGAGAGCGCGCAGTTCTACGTCCGCGACGGCTCCGCGCGCGTCTGCGTGGCCGCCGCCGAGCGCCTGTCCGGGCTGCGGGACACCGTCCCGGTCGGCGCCCGGCTGCCCATGACGGCGGGCTCCGCGGCGCACGCCCTGCTCGCCTTCGCCCCCGCCGAGGAGGTCACCCCGCTGCTGCCCTCGGCCTCCTTCACCGCCCGCACGCTGCTGGACGTCCGCCGCCGGGGGTGGGCGCACAGCGTCGCCGAGCGCGAGCCGGGGGTGGCGTCGTTGTCGGCCCCGGTGCGGGACGGCGCCGGCGGCGTGCTGGGTGCGGTGTCGGTCTCCGGCCCGGTCGAGCGGCTGGGACGGCGGCCCAGCCCGGAGGTGGTCGGCGCCGTCCTGGAGGCCGCCCACGCGATCGCCCGCGCCGCCCGCTGAGCGCTCGTGACCATGCACATCCGCAACGGCGCAGTGTCAACCGCGGGCGAAGGCCCCGATCCACGGATGGCCGGGGTGGGCGACCCCGAGGGCGTCGCGCAACCGGCGGCGAGCCGCCGTCGACAGGAGCGGGACGGAGGCCTCGGCCTCCGCCTGGTCGACCGGCCGCAGCCCGGGAGCCTCGTGCAGCACCTGCACCTCGGGCCGCAGGTACCGGACGCCGCCGTGCTCGGTGAGGACGTCGTCCAGCGCAGCTGACACCCGGGGGTCTCGCTGGTAGCTCCACGTCCCGTCGGTCACCTCGGACAGCAGGACGTCGAACTCCCACGGGTCGGCTCCGCTGCGGCGCAGCCAGAGGTTGACGCAGGACGGCGGCATGTCGTCGTCGGCGCGGAGCACCGGGCGCAGTGAACCCTGGTCGACAACCCACACGTCGAAGCGGCCGGCCAGGTGGCGCCACAGACCGGCGACGTCGGTCCGTGGCACCCCGATGTCGAGGTCCCCGTGCTGCCTGCACGGACCCGTCAGAGCCTCGATCACCCGGCCGCCGGCGTTCCACCACGTGCCGTCGTAGCCGTCGAGGAGGATGGCCGCGTCGGCCGGCACTCGTGGAGCCCACGGGCCGTAGGACTGGTCCCACGCCACGGTGCCGCCCATCCACCCGTGACGAACCGCGGCTACGGGCGAACGGTGGGTTGACCTGCGGATTCGTCTTGCTCCCCCCAGCCGACCGAGCTACAATTCGAACACCTGATCGAATGAGTGGGAGGTGTCGGCGGTGGGTCTGGACGACGCCGAGCCCTGGACGCCCGAGCCCCTCGCACCCGGCGCGCTCGGTGCTGAGCGTCCGCCGGCGCCCTCGCCGATGGCTGCTGCGTCCCGGTCACCGGAGCCGCCGCCGGCCGATGTGTGCGCGGCGATCGAGGCGGCGCTGGCTGCGTCGCAGACGCCGCTGGAGGGCGGGGTGTCGGCCGCGCAGTTGCTGGACCGGGCTCGGGGTCTGGCCCGGCTGGTCAACCTCGCGCAGGCCGAGCTGGCCCGCACCGTCGCCCACGCCGAGTCAGTGGATGCCGCCTACGCCGACGGGCTGACCGGGATGCGGCCCTGGTTGCGCGGGCACGCCCACCTGTCCGGTCCCGAAGCCGCTGGAACGCTGGCAGCAGGACGGCTAGCCGTGCGGATGCCGGCCGTCGGCGCTGGTGCTGCCACCGGCGGGATCACCGGCGGGCAGGTGGCTTTGATCGGCCGGATCCTCGCCGACGACGTGTGGGCGACCGGCGAGGCGGCCGGGGTGGACCTGCCCGCGCTGGACCTGCTGGTGGCCGAGACCGCGCTGCAGGCGCCCCGCACGCTGGCCGATGTGTGCCGGCGGATCGCCGACGCGATCGACCCCGACGGCCCACCGCCGACCGACCCGACCGAGGGGAGGGGCCTGCGGATCTCCCGCCGCGCCGATGGCACCCGGGCAATCCGTGGGCAGCTGGACGCTGCCGGTGGGGAGCAGGTGGAGGCCGCGCTGGAGGCCATCGCTGCCGCCGGCCGCTGCGAGGGCGACCTGCGCTCCCGCGACCAGCGCGCCGCCGACGCCCTCGTGCAGCTGGCCGCGCTGCACCTGGCCGCCGGGGACCTGCCCATGCTGCGCACGACCAAGCCCCAGGTGACCGCGTTGATCCAGCTGGAGGACCTCGCCGACCCCGACACCCGCCCCGCCGCCACCCGGCTGGGATCAGGGGCGACCGCGTCCAACACCGTGGCCCGGCAGGCCGCCTGCGACGGGGACGTCGCCCGCGTCCTGCTCGGCCCCGACGGGCTCCCGCTCGACGTCGGCCGCGCCCACCGCCTGGTGCCGGCGCACATCCGCCGCGCCGCCGAGGTCCGGGACGGTGGGTGCGTGTTCACCGGCTGCCACGCCCCGGCCTGGTGGTGCGACGCCCACCACCTCATCCACTGGATCGACGGCGGAGCCACCAGCCTGGAGAACACCGCGCTGCTGTGTGAACGCCACCACACCCAGGTCCACCACGGCTACCGGCTGAAGTGGGACCCCGACGACAGGTGCTGGCGCACGTTCCGCCCCGACGGCCGCGAGATCATCACCGGCCTCCTCACCGACACCACCGTCGCCCCCATCGACCACCGCCGAGAACCCGACCCACCCCTGTTCCCCCGCTCAGGCTGACCCGGCCGGGACGGCTCGGCCGCGGCGGTCAGCCGGGCCGGCGGGCGACGAGGAGGGCTTGCGGGCGAGCACCCCACAGTGGCGGGAAGCGCAGCTCGACCACCGGCTCCAGGCCCGCACCCGCCAGCACTGCGGCCATCTCGTCCGGCTGCCACAGGTACGTCGTCCACGAGACGCCCTCGACGCCGTAGGCGTCCCGCCGCTGCACCTCGCCGTCGCCCACGTGTGTGCCCCAGGCCAGCTGCCCCCCGGGCACCAACGCCTCCGCCAGCGTCCCGAGCACCGTGCGCACCGTCGCCCGCGGCAGGTGGAACAGCGACCACCAGGCGAGCACCCCGCCCAGCGACCCCGCGGCGGGCCGCAGGTCGGTGGCCGAGGCGACCTCGAAGCGCAGGCCCGGGTGGTCGCGGCGGGCGTGCTCGACCATCCGCGGGGACAGGTCCACCCCGGACACGTCCACGCCCAGCCCGGCCAGGTGCGCCGACACCTGACCCGGCCCGCAGCCCACGTCGAGCACAGGCCCGAGCTCGCGCACTCCCTCCGCGAAGCCGGCGAGCACCGCCCGCAGCCACGGGTGCGCGCCCAGGTCCCCGGCCTGCATCCCGACGTAGGCATCGGCCACCCGGTCGTAGGCCGACCGGAGCCCGTCGAGGTCGGTCACCCGACCCGGTGCGCGCCCGGTGAGGGGACGACGACGAAGGTCCGGTAGGCGCACCCGGCGGGCTGGACGGCGGCGGTGACCGCCTCCAGGTCCTCGGTGTCCACCAGCACGATCGCGCTGCCGCCGAAGCCGCCGCCGACCATCCGGGCCCCGTGGGCGCCGGCGGCCAGCGCGGTGTCGACGACGGCGTCCAGCTCGGGCGTGGAGATCTCGAAGTCGTCGCGCAGCGACACGTGCCCGGCGGTCAGCACCGGGCCGATCGCGCGCGGGTCACCGCCACCCGTCAGCATCTCGACGACCTGCAGCACCCGGGCGTTGTCGGTGACGATGTGCCGCGCCCGGCGGCGGAGCACGTCGTCGGCCAGGCCCTCGACGTCGGCGGGCGTGGCGTCGCGCAGCGCGGGGACGCCGAGCGCGGCCGCGGCCGCCTCGCACTCCCGCCGCCGGTCGCCGTAGCCGCCGTCGGCGTGCGAGTGCGTGTGCCCGGTGTCGACCACCAGCAGCGCCAGCCCCGCCGCGGCGAGGTCCAACGGCACCTGCTGTCGGCTGCGGTCGCGGGTGTCCAGGAACAGCGCGTGCCCGGCCTCGCACAGCAGCGATGCCGACTGGTCCAGGATCCCGGTGGGCGCCCCGACGAAGTCGTTCTCCGCCCGCCGCGCCACGTCGACCAGCGCGTCGACCGGCAGGTCCGGGCGCAGCAGGTCGCGCAGCGCCAGGGCGACCGAGCAGGTCACCGCCGCCGACGAGGACAGGCCCGCACCGGCGGGGACGTCGCCGTCCACCAGCACCGACAGCCCACCCGGCAGGTCGAACTGCTCGGCCACCCCGGCGACGTAGCCGGCCCAGCCGGCCGGGTTGCCGGCCCGCACCTCGGTCATCGGCAGCTCGACGACGGCGCCGGGCTGCTGCACCGAGGCGATGCGCAGCAGCCCGTCGGTGCGCCGGGCCACCGAGGCCAGCACCCGGTGCGGCAGCGCGACGGGCAGCACGTAGCCGTCGTTGTAGTCGGTGTGCTCGCCGATCACGTTGGCTCGACCGGGTGCCAGCCAGACGCCCTCGGGGTCGGTGCCGAAGGCGTCGGTGAAGGTGCTCACGGCACGACCACCGCGCGCAGCGCCTCCGCCGCACCCTCGGGTGAGGTGTCGGAGATGAACGCGCCCATCCCCGACTCCGAGCCGGCCAGGTACTTCAGCTTCCCCGGCGCGCGGCGGAAGCTGAACAGTTGCAGGTGCAGCCACCACTCCTCCCGCCCGGCGTGCACCGGGGCCTGGTTCCAGGAGGAGATGTAGTTCATCGGCTCCTCGAACCGGTGCGCGAACCGGCCCAGCACGTCCAGGTAGACCTCGACGAAGGCGTCCCGTTCCTCGTCGGTCAGCGCCGCGACGTCGGGCACCCGGCGGTGCGGGAACAGCTGCAGCTCGTAGGGCCACCGCGCCGCGGCCGGCACGAACGCCGTCCAGTGCTCGTTGGCGCGGACGACCCGCGGGCCGGACCGCTCGGCGGCCAGCACGTCGGCGAACAGGTCGCCCTCGTACGCGCCGACCTGGCCGAGGATCTTCTGCACCCGCGGGGCGAGGAAGGGGTAGGCGTACACCTGGCCGTGCGGGTGCGACAGCGTCACCCCGATCTCCTCGCCGTGGTTCTCGAACAGGAACACCTGCTCCACCCCCGGCAGCGCCGACAGCGCCTGCGTGCGGTGCGCCCACGCGTCGACCACCAACCGGGCGCGGTCCCGGCCCAGGTCGGCGAAGGACCGGTCGTGGTCGCTGGTGAACACGATGACCTCGCAGCGACCCTCCCCCGGCCGCCGCACCACCAGGGGGTTGCCCTCGGCGTGCACCGGGACGTCCCGGTCGACCTCGGTGGACAACGACGGGAACCGGTTCTCGAAGACCGCGACCTCGTAGTCGGCCTCGGGCAGCTCGGTGGCCCGCTCCGGGGTCGAGGGGCACAGCGGGCACTGGTCGGCCGGCGGCAGGAACGTGCGGGTCTGCCGGTGGGCGGCGATGACCACCCACTCCCCCAGCAACGGGTCCCAGCGCACCTGGGAGGCGGTCGCGACCGGCGGCAGCTCCCGCGGGTCCGCCGCCTCGCGCGGCGTCGGGACGCTGTCGAAGTACACGACCTCGCGGCCGTCGGCGAGGTGCCGGGTGGTGCTGATCACGATTGTGAACGTTAACAGCCCCACCCGGCCGGACCTCAGATCGTCGAGACCGACCCGCTGTCGACGCGGTAGTTGCTGCCGTTGACGAAGCTGGCGCGCTCCGAGCACAGGAACGCGATGACGGCGGCGACCTCGGCGACCTCGCCGCGGCGGCCCAGCTCCATGCCCGGGCGCTCCTCCTCCAGGAAGGACTCCACGGCCTCGTCGAAGCTGGTGCCCTTCTCGTCGGCGCGCTTCTCCATCATCTTGTCGGTCATCGGGGACGCGATGAACGCCGGCGACACCGCGTTGACCAGGACGCCGTCCGAGCCGTAGGTCTTGGACAGGCCCTTCACCAGCGACAGGACGGCGGCCTTGGCCGCGCAGTAGGGCAGCTCGTCGACGTAGGGCTGGACGGCGTCCTCGCTGGCCAGCAGGACGACGCGGCCCCAGCCGGCCGAGCGCATGCCGTCGACGAAGGCCCGCACGACCCGGACGGCGGCGAAGAAGTCGATCTCCAGGGTGTCCCGCCAGCCCTGCTCGTCGATCTCGTGGAACAGTCCCTGCGCCCCGGTGATGCCGGCGGCGTTCACCAGGATGGCCGGGTCCCCGATGGCCGCCACGACCTCGGCCTTGAGCCGGTCGACGTCGGCGGCGTCGGTCAGGTCGGCGGCGATGGCGGTGACGCCCTCGCCGAGCTCGTCGGCGGCCTGCTGGAGGGCGTCGCCGTCGACGTCGGTGATGACCACCGTCACCCCCTCGGCCAGCAGGAGGCGGGCGGTCTCCTTCCCGATGCCGGAGTCGGCTCCGGTGACGAGGGCGGTGCGTCCGGCGATGCCGAGGTCCACGAGTTGCTCCCGAGGTCTGGGCACCCGGGGTGGGTGCGTCCGGGGGCACGGTGCCCCCGGACGCGGAGCTCAACCCTTGGCGCTCAACCCTTGGCGGCGACCTCGGCCTGGTAGCGCTCGGTCATGGTCGCGACCGCCTGCAGCTGGGCGGCCGCGTAGTCCTCGCGCTTGGCCCCGGCCCGCTGCTTGGCGTCCAGCGTGGCCTGGGCGTGGGTGACCTGGCCGCCCTGGAAGTGCGGCACGACGTGCTGGGCGATGAGCTCGTAGGACCGCTTGGTGGCCTCGGGGTTGGCCCACTCGTGCGCCAGCAGCAGCATGGCGCCGAAGCCGCCGGACTGGTCCCACAGCTTCTGCACCTGCTTGCGGGCGTCCTCGACGGTGCCGATGGCGCCGATGCCGGCCTCGTTGATGAAGTCGATCATCTCCTTGACGTCGCCGCCCTCGACCGCCATCTGGGGGAACGCCGCGGTCTTCTGGAAGTACCGGAACCACTGCTCGATGCCGTACTGCACGTCGGCGTAGGCCTGCTCGCGGGTCTCCGCGACGTGCATCAGCCCGACCAGGCGCCAGTCCCGCCGGGAGACCGTCTGCCCGTGCGCCTGCGCGCGCTCCTCGACCACGCCCCAGTGGTGGGCCAGGGCGTCGAAGCCGTCGGGGCTCAGGGTCGCGCCGACCGACAGCAGGCCGACGCCGTGCGTACCGGCCATCCGCGGCCCGGTGGGCGAGGCGACGGCGGCCACCGCGACGTCGAACAGCGGCTCGCTGTAGGGACGCAGGTGCAGCCGGGCGTCGACGAGGGTGTGCGTGCGGGTGGTCGCGGTGACCGTCTCGCCGTGCAGCAGCCGCATGATGATGTCGAGGTTCTCGGCCAGCAGCTCACGGGTGGCCGTGGGATCCAGCCCCAGCATCATCGAGTCGGTGGGCAGCGACCCGGGCCCGCAGCCGAGCATCACCCGACCCCGGGTCAGGTGGTCCAGGAGCACCATGCGCTCGGCCACCCAGAGCGGGTTGTGGTAGCTGATCGAGGTGACCCCGGTGCCGAGCTTGATCCGCTTGGTCCGCTCGGCGGCCGCGGCGATGAAGATCTCGGGCGAGGCGATGATCTCGCTGCCGGCGGAGTGGTGCTCGCCGATCCAGGCCTCGTCGTAGTCCAGCCGGTCCAGGTGGGCGACGAGCTCGAGGTCGCGCTGCAGCGCCGTGGTGGGGTTCTCCCCCGCCGGGTGGAACGGGGCCAGGAAGATGCCGAACCGGAGCCTGCTCATGGACGCCTCCGCGCTGAGGTGGGATGAGACCCCGATCACAGCCCACCCCGGGCCCGGCGTCAACGCCCCGGGAACGCAGAGGACCCCCGGCCCAGTGGGCCGGGGGTCCTCGTGGTGTAGCCCCGAAGGGATTCGAACCCTCGCTACCGCCGTGAGAGGGCGGCGTCCTGGGCCGCTAGACGACGGGGCCAGAACTGCGGTGCAGATGTTACAAGAGGAGGTGGAGCGTTCCTCGCTGGGGTACCAGGACTCGAACCTAGACTAACGGAACCAGAAACCGTCGGGCTGCCAATTACCCCATACCCCATGGGCTGTGCTGTTGTGCGGGCCTCGCGGCGCCGTCGGAGACACTACCCGATGCCGGGACGGCGTTCACGCACCCCCCTCCCGGGACCACCGCGGGTCGGGCTCGGGCACGGTCGACGCCGGGGCCTGCGGTAGCAGCGGCGGGGCGGGCACCCAGGTCGGCTGCCAGGTCTGCTGCCGGGCCGTCGGCGGGCGGCGCAGGTCGACCGCCGGGCTGGCCAGCTCCGGCCGCAGGGTGCGCCGCGCCCGGGCGACGAGCCAGACGTAGGCGCCCATCGCCACCACGTCGAGCAAGGTGATCAGCAGCGAGATGCCGAAGGACAGCGGCAGCGCGGTCCCGGTGTCCCCGCCCAGGGCGCCGGCGAGCACGAACACGACAACGTTGTTGACCGCGTGCAGCACGATCGCCGCCTCCAGCCCGCCGGTCAGCCGGGTGACCCACGAGGCGGCCAGGCCGAAGACGAACCGGTCGGCGAAGGTCAGCACGTCCGGCGGCGCGTGCGCGGCGGAGAACAGCGCGGCGGTGAGCACCGCGGCCACCACGGCGCCGGTGCGCTCGGTGCGGAACCAGGCCGCGACGGTCTGGCTGAGGTAGCCGCGGAAGACGAACTCCTCGGCGGCCGACTGCAGCGGCGTGGTCAGCAGCACGACGACCAGCAGCCAGACGTAGCTGCCGTCGGGCCCGGTGATCGACACCGGCCCGTCGGTCAGCGAGAGGCCGATGGTGACGACGACGCCCACGCCGATGGTCACCAGCGCCCGCCAGGTCAAGGGGCGCAGCAGCTGCCACCGGATCCGGCCGCGCACCGACCCCGACCAGCCCCGGCCCATGCCGTGCGCGACCGCCCACGCGGCCCAGACGATGGGGATCGCCACGATCAACGACGCGTTGGTGACCAGCAGGACGCCGGGGTCGGTGAGCTGCAGCAGGTCGGCGACCGGGACGACCCCGGTCAGCACCACGACGAACACCACGACGACGGCGGCCACGGCGTAGAGGACGGCGAACAGCAGCAGGCCCAGCAGCGGCCGCCACCACGCCCAGTCCCGCGAGCGCATCAGCCAGGCGTAGGGCTGCGGCTCGTCGAAGGGCGGGGCGCCCGGCGGCGTGACCGGCCGTCCGCCGGTGGGCGGGGGCGGCGGAGGGGGCAGCGGCGGGGCGGGCACCCACGAGCGCGGCACCTGGGGCTGCGCACCCCAGGGCCGCGTCGGCGGCGGACCGCCGTAGGACCACCCGGGCCCCGGCCCGGTCACGGGACCGCGACCTCCCGGGCGGCGGCGAGGCGGGCCAACGAGGCCTCCCGGCCGAGCAGCTCCATCGACTCGTAGAGCGGGGGGCTGACGGTGCGACCGCTGATCGCCACCCGGACCGGGCCGAAGGCCTGCCGCGGCTTGCGGCCCAGCTCCTCGACCAGCGCCTGCTTCAGCGCGGCCTCGATCGTCCCGGTGGTCCACTCCGGCAGGGCGGTGAGCGCCGCGGTGGCGGCGTCCAGGACCTCGACGGCGTCCGGGCCGGTGAGCTGCTTGGCGACCGCGGCCTCGTCGTACTCGGGCTGGTCGCGGAACAGGAAGCCCAGCAGGCCGACGGCCTCGCTCAGCACGACCATCCGCTCCTGGGCCAGCGGCGCGATGGTGTCCAGCACCCGCTGCTGCTCCGGCGTCGGGGTCGGCTCGACCAGGCCGGCGTCGGCGAGGTAGGGCGTGACCCGGGCGACGAATTCCTCGACCGGCAGCGCGCGCAGGTGGGTCGCGTTGATGGCCTCGGCCTTCTTCAGGTCGAAGCGGGCCGCGTTGGGGCTGACCCGGCGGACGTCGAAGGCCGCCACCATCTCGGCGGGCGAGAACACGTCGCGGTCCTCGGCGATCGCCCAGCCCAGCAGCGCCAGGTAGTTGACCAGGCCCTCGGGCAGGAAGCCGCGCTCGCGGTAGAGGTCCAGGTTGGACGTGGGGTCGCGCTTGGACAGCTTCTTGTTGCCTTCGCCCATCACCAGCGGCAGGTGCCCGAAGCGGGGGGCACCGTCGGCGAGGCCGACGTCGGTGAGCGCGGTGTAGAGCGCGAGCTGGCGGGGGGTGGAGGACAGCAGGTCCTCCCCGCGCAGCACGTCGGTGATCCCCATCAGGGCGTCGTCGACCGGATTGACCAGGGTGTACAGCGGCTGGCCGCCGGCCCGGGCGAGCACGAAGTCGGGGACGGCGCCGGCGGCGAAGGTGACCTCGCCGCGGACCAGGTCGTCCCAGGACAGGTCGGTGTCGGGCATCCGCAGCCGCAGCACGGGCTGGCGGCCCTCGGCGCGGAACGCGGCCTTCTGCGCCTCGGTGGTCTCGCGGTCGGCGCCGTCGTAGCCCTGCTTGGGGTCCTGCCCGGCGGCGACCCGGCGGGCGGCGACCTCCTCGGGGGTGGAGAAGGACTCGTAGGCGTGCCCGGCCTCGACCAGCTTGGCCAGCACGTCGCGGTAGACCTCCCCCCGCTCGGACTGCCGGTACGGGCCGTGCGGGCCGCCGACCTCGGGGCCCTCGTCCCACTCCAGGCCCAGCCAGCGCAGGCTGTCCAGCAGGTGCCGGTAGGACTCCTCGGTGTTGCGTGCCTCGTCGGTGTCCTCGATGCGGAAGACGAACTGCCCCCCGGTGTGCTTGGCGTAGGCCCAGTTGAACAGCGCGGCGCGCATGACGCCGACGTGCACCGTGCCCGTCGGCGAGGGGCAGAACCGCGTGCGGACCGGGCTGCTCATCGGGCGGTGGAGGTGGTGTCCGCGCCGGCGACGGAGTTGGTGAGCTCGCCCAGGCCCTCGATCGCCACGGTGACCGAGCCACCGGCGCGCAGCGGGCCGACGCCGGCCGGGGTGCCGGTGAGCACGACGTCGCCGGGGAGCAGCGTCATGACCTGGGAGATGTAGGAGATCAGCGTCGGGATGCCGAACAGCAGCTGGCTGGTGCGGCCGTCCTGGCGGAGCTCGCCGTCCACGGTGCAGGTGACCTGCAGGTCGGCGGGGTCCTTGCCGATGCCGGGCAGGTCGGTCTCGATCCAGGGCCCGATCGGGCAGAAGGAGTCGAAGCCCTTGGCCCGGGTCCACTGGTTGTCCCTCTTCTGCATGTCCCGCTCGGTCACGTCGTTGCCGATCGTGTAGCCGAAGATGCTGGCCTGCGCCTGCTCCTCGGTGACGTGCCGGGCGCCCCGGGCGCCGATGACGACGGCCAGCTCGGCCTCGTGGTGCACGTTGGTGCTGCCCGGCGGGATGCGGATCGCGTCACCGGGGCCGATCACCGAGGTGGAGGGCTTGAGGAAGACCAGCGGCTCCTTCGGTGCGTCGCCGGTGTTCATCTCCTTCACGTGGTCGGCGTAGTTCTTGCCGACGCAGACCACCTTGCTGGGCAGGATCGGCGAGAGCAGCCGGACGTCGGCGGCGGCGTGCCGCTGGCCGGTGAAGCTGATCTGGCCGAAGGGGTGGCCCTCGATCTGGGCGACCTGGCCGTCGCCGTCGAGGACGCCGAAGGACATGCCGGTGGGTGAGGCGTAACGGACGATGCGCACGGGTCGAGGCTACTGATGTGCGGCCGGGCACGCGGCGGGCCATGATCGGGCGGCATGGCAGCCCGCATCACGTCGGTCGTCGTCAACTGCACCGACCCGGCCGCGCTGGCCGCGTTCTGGGGGCAGGTGCTCGGCTGGGAGGTGCAGGAGGCCGACGACGAGCTGGTCACGCTGGGCCCGCCCGGCCAGCCGCCGAAGGGCCCGGTGCCGGTGCTGGACCTCGTCCGGGTGCCCGACCCGACGCCGGGACGGCGCCGGCTGCACCTGGACGTCAACGCCACCGACCGCGACCGGGACGCCGAGCTCGAGCGGCTGCTGGAGCTCGGCGCCGTGCGGGTGGACGTCGGCCAGGGGGACGTCGACTGGGTGGTGCTCGCCGACCCCGAGGGCAACGAGTTCTGCCTGCTGCGCTCCCGGGTCAGCGGCTGAGGACGGCGTAGGTGAGGGCATCCACCAGGGCCAGCCAGGAGGCCTCGACGACGTTCTCGTGCACGCCGACCGTGGTCCACTCCCCCGCCTTGTCCGCGGTGTCGACCAGCACCCGGGTGGTGGCGCTGGTGCCACCGGTCCAGCCCAGGATGCGCACCTTGTAGTCGCTGAGCGCGACCTCGGCCAGCTGCGGCCAGCGGCTGACGAGCGCGGCGCGCAGCGCGTTGTCCAGGGCGTTGACCGGGCCGTTGCCCTCGCCGACGGCGACCACCCGCTCGGTGCCGCCGTCGCCGTCCGGCAGCCCCACCTTCACCACGGCCTCGCTGACCACCTGGCCGTCGGGCCGGTGCTCGACGGTGGTCCGCCAGCTCTCCAGCTCGAACAGCGGCGCGGGCGCGTCCGCGAGCTCGCTGCGCAGCAGCAGCTCGAAGGAGGCGTCGGCGGCCTCGTAGGACCAGCCACGCGCCTCGCGCTCCTTCACGGCGGTGACGACCCGGCCGACCGCGGCGTCCTGGCCGGTGAGGTCGACGCCGAGCTCGCGGCCCTTGAGCTCCACCGATGCCCGGCCGGCCATCTCGGTGACCAGGATGCGCATGTCGTTGCCGACGGTCGCGGGGTCGAGGTGGTTGTACAGCTCCGGGCTGACCTTGATGGCGCTGGCGTGCAGGCCGGCCTTGTGCGCGAAGGCCGAGGCGCCGACGAAGGGCTGGTGGTCGTCGGGGGTGAGGTTGGCCAGCTCGGCGATCGCGTGGCTGACCCTCGTGAGCTCGGGCAGGCACGCGGCGGGGACGACGCGCAGGCCCATCTTGGTGACCAGGTTCCCGATGAGGGTGAAGGTGTTGGCGTTGCCGGCGCGCTCGCCGTAGCCGTTCGCCGTCCCCTGCACCTGGGTGACCCCGGCCTCGACCGCGGCGAGGGAGTTGGCGACCGCGCAGCCGGTGTCGTCCTGGCAGTGGATGCCCAGCTGCCCGCGCACCCGGGCCCGGACGTCGGTGACCACCCGGGTGATGCCCGAGGGCAGCATGCCGCCGTTGGTGTCGCACAGGACGCCGACCTCGGCGCCGGCGTCGAAGGCCGCCTGCAGGACGGCGACGCCGTGGTCGGGGTCGGCGGCGTAGCCGTCGAAGAAGTGCTCGCAGTCGACGAACACCCGCCGGCCGTGGCCGACCAGGAAGGCGACGGTGTCGGCGACCATCGCCCGGTTCTCCTCGGGAGTGGTGCGCAGCGCGTCGCGCACGTGCCGGGGGTCGCTCTTGGCGACCAGGCAGACGACCGGGGCCTGCGAGTCCAGCAGCGCGTGGACCTGCGCGTCGTCCTCGACGCGGACGCCGGCCTTGCGGGTGGCGCCGAAGGCGACCAGCACGGCGTGCCGCAGCTGCAGCTCGGTGCGGGCGCGGGCGAAGAACTCGGTGTCCTTGGGCAGCGCGCCGGGCCAGCCGCCCTCGATGTAGGAGACCCCGACGGAGTCCAGCAGCCGGGCGACGGCGAGCTTGTCGGCCACCGAGTAGGTGATCCCCTCGCGCTGGGCTCCGTCGCGCAGCGTGGTGTCGAAGACCTCGACGGTCGGGGTGGTCATGGGGGCTCCTCGGGTGTCCGGGCACAAAAAAACCTCCCGGGGTACGGGAGGTGAGCGCGCAGTCGGGGGGGTGACTGCGCGCTAGGTGATGGTGATCGTGCCGGTGGTGTGCATCGCCGCAGATGATGGCACCCCCTCCCGGGACCTGTCGAGCAGGTCCCGGGACGGGGCCCTCAGCCGCCGGCGAGGGCGGCCAGGCGGTCGCCGACCTCGGCGGTGCGCAGCGGCTGGGCCCGGTCCCGGGTGGACAGGTCGAAGGCGACGGCGGCGTTGACCTTGCGGGCCTGCTCCGTGCGGCCGAGGTGGTCCAGCAGCAGGCCGACGGACAGCACGGTGGCGGTCGGGTCGGCGACGCCCTGGCCGGCGATGTCGGGGGCCGAGCCGTGCACCGGCTCGAACATCGACGGGTGGGTGCCCGAGGCGTCGATGTTGCCGCTGGCGGCCAGGCCGATGCCGCCGGTGACCGCGGCGGCGACGTCGGTGACGATGTCGCCGAAGAGGTTGTCGGTGACGATGACGTCGTAGCGGGACGGGTCGGTGACGAAGAACATCGAGGCCGCGTCCACGTGCTGGTAGGCGACGGTGACCTCGGGGAACTCCGCGGCGACCTCCTCCACGGTGCGCGACCACAGCGACCCGGCGTGGGTGAGCACGTTGGTCTTGTGGATCAGCGTCAGGTGCTTGCGGGGCCGGGCGACGGCCCGCTCGAAGGCGTAGCGGGCGACCCGCTCCACGCCGAAGGCGGTGTTGACGCTGACCTCGGTGGCGACCTCGTGCGGGGTGTCCCGGCGGAGCACGCCGCCGTTGCCGGTGTAGGGCCCCTCGGTGCCCTCGCGGACGCACAGCATGTCGATCTCGCCGGGGTCGGCCAGCGGGCTGTCCACGCCGTCGTAGAGCTTGGCCGGCCGCAGGTTGACGTGGTGGTCGAGCTCGAAGCGCAGCTTGAGCAGCAGGCCCCGCTCGAGGATGCCGGCCGGCACGCCGGGGTCGCCGACCGCGCCGAGCAGGATCGCGTCGTGACCGCGCAGCTCGTCCAGGACGCTGTCGGGCAGCAGCTCCCCGGTGCGCCGCCAGCGGGCCGCGCCGAGGTCGTAGGGGGTGGTCTCGACGTCGGGGGCGACCTCGCCCAGGACCTTGAGGCCCTCGGCCACCACCTCGGGGCCGATGCCGTCTCCAGGGATCACTGCCAGGCGCATGGGCTCAGAGGCTAGTGCCCGGGCCCGCACGCACCGGCACCCCCCGCGGGAGTGCGTCGCGGGGGGTGCCGGTGCGTGCTCGGGTGGTGCGGTGGATCAGCCGGTGGTGTCCGCCGGCTGGTCCGTGGCGGGTGCCTCCGCCGCCGGCGGGACGGTGACGACCGTGGCGTCGGCACCCCCGGCGGGGGCGATCGGCACCGACTGGGTGCGGCCGGCCGCGCTGGAGTTCTGGCTCAGCACGACCATGGCGCCCTTGTCACCGCCGACCGCGGTGTCCGCGGCGTAGGACTCGGCGTCCTGGGTGACGGCGATCTGCGTGCCGTCGGTCGCCGGCACGAGCAGCGCCGTCCCGTCCTCGGTGCTGAAGGACAGCCCCGGGGCGGTCGGGTCGAAGCTCATCGCCTGCGGCGCGAGCTCGGGCCCGGTCGGCGTGGACAGCGTGCCGACGTCGTCCACCGTGCCGTTGTAGCTGGCCGACTGGACGCCGAAGGAGATGCGCCCGGGCGCGGTCGGCAGCTGCGACAGCGGGATGCCCAGGATCTGCACGTCCGAGTCGTAGGCGTTGGTGTCGACCAGGCCGTCGTAGACGTTCATGGCACCGACGTAGGGCTGGCCACCGGCACCGACCAGCTGGTAGTCCCGGTCGGTGATGACGACCAGCGGGATGTCGTAGTCGGCGATCCGGGTGGTGGTGACCTGGTAGTCCCAGACCCCGTCCCCGGTCGTGTCCATGAAGACGCCGTAGTTCACGGCCGTCTCCGCCGACGTGTACTTCCCGTGCGCGGAGACCGCGAAGTACACACCGGGGTCGTCCGGGCTGTCGGCGACGTCCGAGGCCACCCCGACCGCGGCCAGGTCGACCGATCGTTCGAGCTCGGTCTTGTAGCAGGTGCTGACCAGACCGGTCTCGGCGTCGCACTTCGGCAGTTGCGGGCTGGTGCCCAGCTGCTCGAAGGCACTGACCAACGAGGTGTAGCTGGTCGGGTCGAACAGGTCGCCGTTGGCCACGGCCTCGCCCGACAGCCCGATGGTCGAGCCGTCCGCCGACGGGGTCGCCGTCAGCGTGGAGGCCGGCTTCGGGTTGGCGTGCACCGGCACCCGCAGCACCTCGCCCCGGTTGTTGGTCGGGGTGAGCACGACGCGGCCGCTGGCCTCGCCGAGGAACTGCCGGCCGTCGTCGACGACCACGGTCGGGTCGGCGACCTTGCGCAGGTCGTCCTGGGTGGCGGTCATGGTGATCGTCACCGTGCGGCTCTGGCCCGGCGGGATGGTCAGCCGCTGGGCCGACAGGGCGTACCGGACACCGGGCTGGGCGACCAGCGCGTCGTAGGAGACGCGGTACACCGCGGCGCGGCCGCCCTTGTTCTCGACCGTGATGGTCTTGGTGGCGCTGACCTGCTCCTGGTCGACCTCGACGACGCCGAAGGACGCCGTCACCACGCCGGACCCGGCCTCGGCGTACGCCAGGACCTCGTTGCGCAGGGCCGATGCGGCGTCGATGCGGCCGGAGCCCACCCGGTTGGGCCCGTAGACGTCACCGGTCCGGCCGGGCTCGGTGTACAGGTCGTGGGTGGCGGTGTTCATCAGGTCCGCCTTGACCTCCTCGGTGCTCCACTCCGGGTGCGCCGCGCGGATGAGCGCGGTGACGCCGGCGGTGACCGGGGTGGCCATCGAGGTGCCCGAGAGGCTGGCGCCGCCCGAGCCCTGGCCGACACCGGCGGAGTAGACCGTGACACCCGGTGCGGTGACGTCGGGCTTGGCGCCGTCCTCCTGGCGGACGCCGCGGGAGCTGAACGAGGCGAGCAGGTCGACCTGGTCGGGGTCGGTGAAGGACGCGGCGTCCTTCAGGCTGGGCCCGAAGGTGACCGTGACGGTCTGACCACCGGTGACCGCGCCGCGCAGGGCGCCGCCGTCGGAGTTGGTGACCAGGATGCCGGGGATCTGCGCGACACCGGTGATGCCGGTCTCCAGCAGGTCGTCGTCGGCGATGATCACGAAGCCGACGGCGCCGGCGTTGACCGCGTTGGTGCCCTTCGTGACCGAGCCGCAGGCGAAGCCGTTGGCCTCGATCAGCAGGATCTTCCCGGTCGCGTAGCCGGCCGGGAGCGCGGCGCAGGCGTCGGTGTTGCCGGCCGGGGCGTAGACCAGGTCACCGGTGACGTCGGGCTTGGTCGCGCCGTCCGCGTCGGTGTCGCTGTAGGCCACCGAGCGCAGGCCCGGTCGGGTGCCGTCGAGCAGCCCCTCGGGCGAGGTGACCTGCCAGCCGTCGAAGACGCCGTAGCCGTCGTTGCTCGCCGCGACGCCGATGCCGCGGGCGGCGTTGCCCGGTGAGCCGCCGATGTCGTAGCTGTCCCCGGCGTTGCCGGCGGCCAGCACGGCCAGCATGCCCATCTCCATCGCCTGGTTGATGGCCATGGAGTCCGCGTCGTCGGCCAGGCCGTAGTCCGAGCCCAGCGACAGGTTGATGACGTCGAGGTGGTCGCTCGGGTCACCGTCGCCGTTGGGGTCCATGGCCCAGTTGATGGCCTGCATCGTGACGTCGGTGGAGCCCTCGCAGCCGAAGACCTTCAGGGCGTACAGCTCGGCGCCGGGCGCCATGCCGGGGCCGATCCGCAGGTCGCCGGGCACGCCGCCGGCGTAGCCACCGGTGTAGGTGCTGCCGTCGGCCTCGACCCCGTACCCGGCTGCGGTGCCGGCGACGTGGGTGCCGTGCCCGTTGCAGTCCAGCGGGTTCGGGTCGGCCATGGCCACGGGCTGGTAGTCCGGGCTCGACGGGTCGGCGTCGTAGCTGTCACCGACGAAGTCGTAGCCGCCGACCACCTTGGCGTTGGGGAAGACGCCGGCCGGGGCGGGCTGGGCCTCGTACTGCTGCAGGGTGTCGAACTGGTCGACGCTGCCGCTGCCGCCGAAGTCGGTGTGCGTGTAGTCGATGCCGGTGTCGATGATGCCGATGGACACGCCCTCGCCGGTGTTGCCGAGGTCCTCCCAGGCCTGCACGGCCTGCACGACGGACGCGGCGCCGGTGTTGGACACCTTCTTCGGGTAGATCGGGTGCACCGCGACGACGTCGGGCAGCGCAGCCAGCGCGTCGTAGTCGGCGGCGTCGGCGCGCACCGCGACGCCGGACAGCACGGTCGACGTCGTGTAGAGCACCTCGGCGTCCGGCACGGCGGCGGGCAGGTCGGCGGCGACCGCGGCGGCGGCGGCCTCGGCGGCCGGCTGGGCCGCG
>NZ_JAMXRZ010000037.1 GCF_024124375.1 Klenkia sp. PcliD-1-E | reverse complement strand
GGCCCTGGGGGGCCGGGGCGCCCGGCTGCGGGCCGGCGGGGTGGCGGTCGGGGGGGGGCGGTGGGCCCGCCGCGGGGACGGGACGCCGGACCCGGGGGTGCAGGTGCGGGCGGACCTGCCCATGGCCTGCGACCTGCTGGCGGTCTGCCTGGCGGCCGGCACCCCGGTCCCCGGCGCCGTCGCCGCCGTCGGCGAGCGGCCGCAGCAGCAGCTCCGCACCCGGGTGCACCCGCCGCACCCCGGCGGCGACCGCGTCGGCCACGCCGTCGGCGTCCAGCGTGCCCTTGAACTTGTCCGGGGCGATGACGATCCGCACGCCGCGCAGCATGCCGCACACCGGCCTACCGTCCCGGGGGTGAGCACCGACGCCCTCGCCCCGGCCACCGACTTCTACGCCGTCGACGACCTGATCGACCCCGGCGACCTGGAGATCCGCGACCGGGTGCGGGAGTTCTGCGCACGCGAGGTCACCCCGGTCATCAACGACTTCTGGGAGCGGGCCGAGTTCCCCGCCCACCTGGTGCCCAAGCTCGCCGACCTGGGCATCGCCGGCGGCACGGTGAAGGGCCACGGCTCGGCCGGGATGAGCGCGGTCGCCGCCGGGCTGGTCGCCGCCGAGTGGGCCCGGGCCGACGGCTCGATGGGCACCTTCCACGGCGTGCACTCCTTCCTGGCCATGCAGTCGATCGACCTGCTGGGCAGCGAGGAGCAGAAGGAGCGCTGGCTGCCGGGGATGGCGCGGATGGAGAAGATCGGCGCGTTCGGCCTGACCGAGCCCGACCACGGCTCCGACGCGGTCGCGCTGGGGACGACGGCCACCCGGGACGGCGACGGGTTCGTGCTCAACGGCGCGAAGAAGTGGATCGGCAACGGCTCGATCGCCGACCTGGTGATCATCTGGGCCCGCGACGAGGAGGGCGACGTCGGCGGGTACGTCGTGGAGAAGGGCAGCCCGGGCTTCACCGCGACCGTCATGACCGGCAAGACGGCGCTGCGGGCGGTGTGGCAGGCCGAGATCACGCTGGAGGACTGCCGGGTCGGGAGCGAGAACAAGCTCGCGAACTGCCGGAGCTTCAAGGACGTCTCCCAGGTGCTCGACCGCACCCGGTACACCGTGGCGTGGCGGGCGCTGGGTGTGGCGCAGTCGGCCTACGAGCTGGCGCTGGCGCACACCTTGCAGCGCGAGCAGTTCGGCCAGCCCATCGCCGGTTACCAGCTGGTGCAGGAGAAGCTGGCCCGGATGCTGGCCGAGATCACCTCGATGCAGCTGCTGTGCTGGCGGCTGTCGACGCTGGCCGACCAGGGCCGGATGACCGCGGCGATGGCGTCGCTGGCGAAGATGAACTGCTGCAAGAAGGCCCGCACGATCATCGCCGACGCCCGCGACCTGTTCGGCGGCGACGGCATCCTGCTCGAGCACCACATCGCCCGGCACCACGCCGACATCGAGGCGATCTACACCTTCGAGGGCACCGACCACGTGCAGGCCCTCATCGTGGGCCGCGAGGTCACCGGGCTGTCCGCGATCACCGGCCGGCGACCGCGGAAGGACTGACCGCGGCGGGCCGCCGGCTCAGCTGGCGCGGGAGAGCTGCCCCGCGGTGATCCGCTTGCACTCCGCGCAGGCGCTCTCGCGGGCACCCACCCGCTCCCACCGGTGCGCGCCCCACACCTGCACGATCGCGCCGCAGGCGGCCAGCTCCACCTCCCCGTCGAGCTCGGCGGGAGGGCGGTGCGCCTCGACGGCGTGCCAGGAGGAGGAGACGGTGTCTTCCGGCTTCGACCGCGACCAGCGGTCGGGCCGGGCGTACCCGACGGCGTAGCTGTCCACGACCCCAGTGTGCCCCCGATCACAGAACGCTGCCATCGGATCGGAACCCAGCGGGCCCACAGGAAGCCTCGACACGCGGCACCGGGCACGCTGCGCCATCGGATCGTCACGACCGCCCCGTGCGGGGCTCACGCCGACGTCGTGCCGTGGCGGGCGCGGAGCCCGGCCAGCAGTTCGGGGGTGGGGTCGCGCCCCGCCGCGACGGCGTCGTGGACGTCGCGGAAGTACTGCTCGTAGCCGGCCGGGGTGTAGATGCACAGCGCGCGGGCCGGCTGCGCCGAGTCGTTGCGGTAGCCGTGCACCGTGCCGCGCAGCGCGGCGGCGGTGTCGCCCGGGCCGAGGACGACGGGCTCGCCGCCGGTGGTCAGGGTCAGCTCCCCGGCGAGGACGACGAAGACCTCGTCGTGGTCGGCGTGCACGTGCGGCCGGGCGCCCTCGACCCCCGGCGGCAGGGCGAACTCCTCCAGCCCCAGCCGTCCGTGCGTGCGGTCGGCGGTGAGGGCGAACAGGTGCCGGACACCGGCGGCCTCGATGACCTCCCCGTCCCCCGCGCGGACGACCAGCGGCGGGGCGGGGTCCTGGGGCACGCCGCCGACCGTAGCGGGCCCGGTCAGCCCTCGACGGCCGGTGCGCGCCGTCCGGTCAGGGCGGTCAGCGACCGGCGGAGCGTGGTGACCAGGCTGCCGGCGACGAACAGGTCGTGCCCGGTGCGGGCCTGCTCGGCGCGCAGGCACCCGGCGAGGCCCTCGACGGCGTCCGCGGTGGCGGTGGCCTGGGCCGGGTCGTCGCGGGCGCGCAGCAGGTCGGCCACGGCGGCGATCGCGGTCGTCGTCGGCGGGCGCAGCCGCGGGCCGAGCGCGACGTCGGCCCAGCCGGCGGCGGCGGTCTCGTGCTCGCGCAGCAGCTCGGCGGTGTCCTGCACCAGGAACGCCACGCTCTCCAGCGCCCGCGCCTCCTGGTACTGCCGGTCGACGTCCGGTGCGTGGTGGCGGGCCCGCCGGTTGCCCCGGCGGGCGCTCTCGGCCTGGCCGACCGCCTCGCGCATGTCCCCCAGCACCGGGTCGATCGCCCGCATCCGGGCCCGCCAGCCCTCCTCGTCGGGCGGGGCGTCCTGCCGCAGGCCGTCGACCAGGTCGTCCAGCTGACCGGCCAGCACCGTGCGCAGCCGCTCCAGCTCGGCCTGCGCGGGGGCCAGGGGCAGCGGCGGGAACGCAGCGGTGACCAGCAGGCCGATGAGCGCGCCGAGCAGGGTCAGCCCGGCGTACCCGGCGACGTAGCCCAGCGGGTCGGCGTCACCGACGACCAGCGTGAAGAGGGCGGCGCCGGGCGCCCAGCTGCCGGCCGCGCCCAGCACCCGCCAGCCGCCGACGGCCACGCCGAGGGCGACGACCGCGGCGACGGTGACCACGTTGGGGTAGCCCACCGCGTCCACGCCCAGGGCGATGCCGGCCCCGAGCGCGATGGCGGCGACGGTCTGCAGACTCGCCCGGGCCGAGCCGGCGAGGGTTGTCGAGGTGGCGACGACGGCGCCCAGCGGTGCGTAGTACGGGTAGTCACCGGCCGAGCCGGGCACCAGCTGCGCGGCCGCCCAGGCCAGCGAGGCGGCGACGGCGGCCCGCAGCGCCATGGCCCAGCGCGGGTGGCGGGCCCAGGTGCGGGCGACGCTGCCGCGCCGGCCCGGTCGTCGTCGGTCGTCCACCCCCGCCATCCTGCGGGGAACCGCACGCGGCGCACGTCGGACGGCGGATGCTCCCCGGCGGTCAGGCCGGCCGGGGTGCCCCGGGCCCGACCGGGCGGAACCGCTGGGCGACCACCCCGGACCGGAACTCCTGCCGCTCCACGAGCTCGAGGTGCACCAGCGACGGCAGGCCGGCCAGCAGGGTGGGTCCGCGGCCGGCCAGCACCGGGTGCACGAGAAACTCGAACTCGTCGACCAGCCCGGCCGCCGCCAGCGCCGCGGGCAGCCGCACGCCGCTCACCGACAGCGGACCGCCGGGCTGCTCCTTCAGCCGCCGGACCGCGTCGACGGCGTCACCGCGCACCAGGTCGGCGTTCCAGTCGGCCCCGTCGAGGGTGCCGGAGAACACGACCTTGGGCGCGGCGTCCAGCACCTCGGCGAAGCGGACCTCGCGCTCCCCCATCCAGCCCGGCCAGCCACCGTCGGCCGGACGACGCCAGGCCTGCTCCATCATCAGGTAGGTCACCCGGCCGAACACCATCGCCTCGACCCGGCTCGTCCGCCCGGTCCACCAGGCCATCGACTCGTCGTCCGGGGGGAGCCCCGCCTCGTGGTGGCAGCAGCCGTCCAGCGTGGTGTTGATCGAGTACCGCAGCTCCCGCACACCGGGACGCTACGTCCCCGGCCCCGTCCCGTGCAGTGCACCTGCCCCGCGGCCGCGGGCCACCGGGTCGTCGACATCGTGGGCGCGGTGCGCGATCATGGTGCGCGACGGAATCGGGGGGGTCGCTCCGAGGGGAGGAGCGCACAGGTGGCACGGCGTCCGGCAGGTGGTCCGCTCCCCGCATCGGTCATGGTGCCCGCCGTCGGGGACCCCGCACTGGACCGGTTCGCCCGCATCGTCCGCGACGCACTCGCCGTCCCGACCGCTCTCGTGTCGCTGGTGAGCCGGCACGAGCAGGTGCTGCCCGGCGCGGTCGGGCTGCCCGAGCCGTGGCAGACGACCCGCAGCACCCCGTTGACGCACTCGGTCTGCCAGCACGTCGTCCAGCACGGCGAGCCCCTGGTGCTCACCGACGTCCGCGACCGCCCCGACCTGATCGACGCCGCAGCGGCAGCCGACCTCCGGATGGTCGCCTACGCCGGCTACCCGCTGGTGGACGCCCACGGCACCGTGCTGGGGTCGCTGTGCGCCATCGACCCACGGCCCCGCACGTGGAGCAGCCGCGAGCTCGACCTGCTCTCCGGGCTGGCGGAGGCCTGCAGCACCGACCTGCAGCTGCGGCTGGAGCGGGCCGCCGCCGACACCCACCGGTCCCGCCTCGAGCTGGCCATCAGCGCCAGCGCCGTGGGCACCTTCGACTGGGACCTCTCCGGCGACGGCATGCACTGGGACCCACCGCTGGTGTCGATGTTCGGCTACACCGCCGAGGACTTCGAGCCCACCACCGCGTCGTTCTACCGGCGGCTGCACCCCGACGACGCCGAGCGGGTCACCCAGGCGATCACCACCGCGATCGACACGCGCGGCGAGTTCGCCGCCGAGTACCGCATCGTGCTCCCCGACGGGGCCACCCGCTGGGTCCAGGGCCGGGGCCGGGTCATCGGCGAACCCACGGGCCGGGCCACCCGGTTCATCGGGGCCGCCTACGACACCACCGACGTGCACGACGGCGAGGCCCGGGTCGGGCGGCTGCTGGCCGCGATGCCCTCGGGCTTCCTGTCCCTGGACGGGCAGTGGCGGTTCACCGTCGTCAACCCCGCCGCCGAGAAGCTGCTGGGGCAGTCGATCGACCAGCTGGCCGGCCGCACCATCTGGGAGGCGTACCCCGACACCGTCGGCAACGAGTTCGAGCACGCCTACCGCACCGCGGTCCGCACGCAGCAGCCGCAGACCATCCACGCGTACTACCCCGCCCCGCTGGACGCCTGGTACGACGTGCTGTGCTGGCCCACCCCCGAGGGGCTCAGCCTGTTCTTCACCGACGTCACCGACCGCACCCGCAGCGACCGCCAGGCACGGGCAGCTGCCGAGCGGCTGGCGGTGCAGGCCCGCGTCGCCGACCTGCTGACCGGCAGCACCGACCTCGCCGACGTGCTCACCACCCTGCCGCAGCTGCTGGCGCCCGCGGTCGCCGACGCGTGCGTGGTCACCGTGCTGGGCCCCGACGGCCGGGCCCGTGACCACGCCTACTGGCACGGCGACCCGGCCGCCCGCGTGCACCTGGCCGGCTACGCCACCACGCGGCTGGTCGAGCTCTCGGGGTCGACACCGTTCGGCCGGACGATCAGCGACGGGCAGCGGCGCCACCTGACCGCCGAGCAGACGGCCGCGGTCGTCATGCACCCCGATGCCCGGATGCACCTGGACGCCCTGGGCCCGGTGCGCGCCAGCATCCTCCCGCTGCAGGCGCAGGGCCGGGTGCTGGGCGCGCTCACGCTGCTCAGCTCGGCCGACCGGCCGCGGGACGCCGAGCTGGAGTCCGTCACCGAGGACATCGCCGACCGCGTGGCCGCCGCGATGGAGACCGACCGGCTGACCCGGGCGCGTTCCCAGCTCGCGGAGGCCCTCCAGCGCAGCCTGCTCACCGCCCCGCCCGAACCCGACCACGCCGAGGTCGTCGTCCGCTACCTGCCCGCCGGCGAGGCCGCGCGGGTCGGGGGTGACTGGTACGACGCCTTTCTTCAGCCCAACGGCTGCACCATGATCGTCATCGGCGACGTGGTCGGCCACGACACCGAGGCAGCCGCAGCCATGGGTGCGCTGCGCGGTCTGCTGCGCGGCATCGCCACCTACTCCGACGCCGGCCCCGCCGAGGTGCTGCGCGGGCTGGACACCTCGATGCAGGTGCTCGAGGTCGACACCCTGGCCACCGCGGCCGTCGCCCGCTTCGAGCAGACGCCCGACGAGGTGGAACGGGGCGTCACCCGGATGGTCTGGGCCAACGCCGGCCACCCCCCACCGGTCGTGCTGCACCCCGACGGCACCTTCCAGGTGCTCGCCCCGTGGAAGGGCGAACTGCTGCTCGGCGTCGACCCCACCACCATCCGCCACGACCAGGTCACCCTGCTCGAACGCGGCGCCACCGTGCTGCTGTTCACCGACGGGCTGATCGAGCGGCGCCGTGCCGACCTCGACGACGGCCTCACCCGCCTCACCGACGCCCTCACCGCTCTCCCGGGCACCACCCTGGACGAGCTCTGCGACGGCATCATCGACCGGCTCGTTGCCGGCCACCCCGAGGACGACGTCGCCCTGGTCGCCGTCCGGCTGCACCGCCAGGACCGCCCCCGCCCACCCGAAGCCGGCCCACCGCACGTGCCCCCGGGTGTGCCGGAACCCGAGCACCCCGCCCAGTAGCGCGCCGACCCCGGCCGGGGGGCCCCGCGCCCGTCGACGACGGAGGGCCCGGCGCGTGTGCGCCGGGCCCTCCGTGCTGGCTCCCCCGTCTGGACTCGAACCAGAAACCGTTCGATTTAATCTTCAAGTACTTGTTGCGCATGATCGTTATTGGAATCAGGGCGCTGAGCTGCATGTTCAACGCCGCGAACCAAAGTCCGAATTCCGCCACAACACTTCTCAACCGCTGAATTCTCGGTGCGCAGGGGCGCTTCCGGAACAGATCAGGATGCCGCGCCGTGTCGCACTGACCGCCGAGCAGCGTCACGCCGGATGCGTGGGGCTCACCACCGAGCCAGCCGTTGGCCCGTCCTTTGACGAGCTGGTCGACGTCGAGTGGCTCGACATCGTGGAGTGGGGATCGGGCCAGTTCATCCACCGATCGGCGCGGTGTCCCGCCTGTCACGAGGCGATGAGGATTCCACGACCGTCCGACCGAGACCCCATGAGCCCGGAATGACCCCAGTGCCCAGGGACCCGGGGATGCCGTGGGGCCACCGCTGGACGGCGCCCGAGATCAGTGGTCCGACGGGGCGGTCGAACCCCGCCGGAGTCGCTCGACGGCTGCTCGCTCGAGCAGGACAGGGACGAAGTCCTGGATGGGCCGCTCCGCCAGACGCTGGCCCTCGGCGTCGACGATCGCCTCGATGTGCTGGATGGCGATGTCGGGGAACCGCAGGCTGAGCCTGCGGCTCAGGTCCTCGGTCTCGGCGTCCATGGACGTGGAGTGTGCACCAGATGACCACCGCAGTGACCTGTTGGCCCGCTCGCTCATCGGAGGGGTGACCCCGGAGCTGCGGCTGCGGGACCCGGGTGGCGAGCAGCACCCGGGCCGCACATGATCACGGCGTGAGTCGCGACCCAGGCCACGGCGGGGACGAGCCCGGTCTGGAGGACTTCGACCACGGCAGCATCGGTGTGGACGGGGCCGTGCTCACCTTGGGCGGTGAGGTCGACAGCCTGGTCGTGGGGGCATGGGCTCGACAGCATCCCACCATGCCGCGGTGCGGGTCGTGGACGTCGCGGGCGTCACCTTCTTCGGCAGCGCGGCGCTCGCCTACCTGGTTCGCCTCGCACGCGCCGCTTCCCCTGCCCGGCTGCAGCTGCACTCCCCAGGTCGCGTCGTTCGCCGACCATGGGAGATCACCGGGGCCATCGGGATGTTGGACGTCACCGAGGCCCCGGGTCCGACTACCCCACCACCCGGCAGCTGACCCGTCCGCCGGGCACCTGAGGTGCGACGCACCGAGGCGGACGACCCTCCCCGGGGTGATCGGTCGGCCCTCGACGGCCGGCACGACCTCCATGGAGTTGTCCAACCGAACGGAGGACGGACCGGGGCCGGCGGATCAGAGCGGTTGCCGGCTCCGGTCCCGGGCGTCCCCGTTCCGCTGCACCTCAGCACGTGCCGGCACCCGACGCGCGTCGATCACCGACCCGGCGCCGGTACGGAGCGGCACCTGCATCTCCTCGCCCTCCTCGGGTTGCACGTCGGCTGCCTTGGGCGCGGACCGCAGCGCGATGACCAGCCCGGCGGTGAGGACGACGAGGACCACGGTCATGACGACGGCCGACAGCGGGTGCGGCAGCGCCGTGGTGAGGAAGAAGGAGACCGCCGCGACCAGTGCGGCGGCTGGCATGGTGACCACCCAGGCAATGGTGAGCCGGCCGAAGACGCGCCAGTGCACGACCGCTCCGCGGTTGGTCGCCCCGACTCCGGTGATGGCGCCGGCCACGGTGTGGGTGGTCGACACCGGAGCGCCGAGAGCGGTGGACCCGAAGATGGACACGGCAGCGGCGGTCTCGGCTGCGAAGCCGCTGACCGGCCGCAGGTGGGTGATGTTCGAACCCATGGTGCGCACGATCCGCCAGCCGCCGGACAGGGTCCCGGCCGCGATGGCGGCGTAGGCGATCAGCACCACCCACAGCGGGATCGGCAGCTTCCCGTCCTCCCCCGCGGTCAGGTAACCGGTGCTGACGAGCAGGGCGGCGATGACGCCCATCGTCTTCTGGGCGTCGTTGCCCCCGTGGGCCAGCGACACCGCAGCCGACGACGCCAACTGAAGCACCCGGAACCGCTTCTCGGTGGCCGGCACGTCCGCGCGGCGCAGCGCCAGACGCAGCAGGGTCATCGCCAGTCCGCCCAGCAGCAGACCGGCGACGGGGCTCACGACGATGAACAGCGCGGTCTTCTCCACGCTCTCGCCCTTGATCGCGGCGAGACCACCGGCGGCCAGGCCGGCGCCGACCAGTCCGCCGACCAGCGCGTGCGAGCTGGAGGTCGGCAGGCCCAGGTGCCAGGAGGTGAAGTTCCAGACGATGGCACCGAGCAGCGCCGAGAACACCACGGCCGGGCCGAAGAACTCCGCCTGGACCGTCTGGCCGACGGTGTTGGCGACCGCGGTGCCGACGAAGAAGAACGCGACGAGGTTCCAGCCGGCTGCCCAGACCACCGCCCACCGGGGCTTGAGCACCCGGGTGGCGACGACGGTGGCGATGGAGTTCGCCGCGTCGTGGAAGCCGTTGGTGTAGTCGAACAGCAGCGCGAGGGCGATCAGCCCGACGAGGGTCCACAGCGCGAGGTCCACACCAGGAAGGTGCGCCTGCCAACCACCTCCCCGCGCGTCGAGCGGGATGAACATCTGGTGAAGCAGGTCCGCGGTCATCCGTTCTTCACCTGCCGACCACCTCGGTGCCCGCACTGGTTCAGTCGCGCCCCGCCTACTTCCCCCGGGCACCTCGTGCCGGGTCACCGGGCCTGGGCGACGCCCCCTGTGCACCTGGGAGCAGAACGACGTGAGGACGACCCTCCTGCGGCCGGCGGCCGTGCTCTTCACCGCAGCGCTGGCCTTGAGCGCGTGCGGTTCCGACAGCTCGGGCAGCGGCGGTGGCGGCGACTCCGACGCCGCCTCGGCGACGTCGCTGGCCGACTTCGGCGACATGGACGCCCTGGTCGCGGCCGCGCAGGCCGAGGGGACGCTGAACGTCATCGCGCTGCCGCCGGACTGGGCCAACTACGGCGAGATGCTCGACGCCTTCTCCCAGAAGTACGACATCGAGATCAACTCCGCCTCCCCGGACGGCTCCAGCCAGGACGAGCTCAATGCCGTGACCAGCCAGCGCGGCCAGGACCGCGCCCCCGACGTGCTGGACCTCGGCACCTCCTTCGCCCAGCAGGCCGCCGCGCAGGACCTCCTCGCCCCGTACCAGGTGGCCACCTGGGACGACATCCCCGACGACCAGAAGGAGGCCTCCGGCCTCTGGTACAACGACTACGGCGGCTACGTCTCCATCGGCTGCAACGCCACGGTCATCGCGACCTGCCCCACCAGCTTCGAGGACCTGCTGGATCCGCAGTACGCCGGCCAGGTCGCCCTCAACGGCAACCCCACGCAGGCCGCCGCCGCCTTCGGCGGCGTCTGGGCCGCGTCGCTGGCCAACGGCGGCAGCCTGGACGACATCGGCCCGGGCATCGACTTCTTCGCCCAGGTCAAGCAGGCCGGCAACTTCAACCCCGTCGAGGTCACCCCGGCCACCATCCAGTCCGGGGAGACCCCGCTGGCCATCGACTGGGACTACCTCAACGCCGCACTGACCGACACCCTGTCCGAGCAGGGCGTCGAGTGGCAGGTCAACGTGCCCACCGACGGCCTGTTCGGCGGCTACTACAGCCAGGCCATCAGCGCCTACGCCCCGCACCCGGCCGCGGCCAGGCTGTGGCAGGAGTTCCTGTACAGCGACGAGGGCCAGAACATCTGGCTGGCCGGCGGCGCCCGACCGGTGCGGCTGCCGGTGATGCAGGAGGACGGCACCGCCGACGCCGAGTCGCTGGCCGCGCTGCCGCCGGTGGAGGGTTCGGCGGAGTTCCCCACCGCAGAGCAGAACACCGCCGCGCAGCAGGTCGTGGCGACCCGCTGGAACGCGGAGATCTCGGGCTGAGCACCACCCGTACGGGGTCCCGGGGAGGGCGGGCGCACCGGCTCGCCCTCCTCGGGACCGTCCCGTTCTTCGGCTACCTCGCCGTCTTCCTGCTGCTCCCGGTCGGGGTGCTGGCGGTGGAGGCCTTCCGCGCCACCGACCCGGTCACCTACGAGGAGTCCTGGTCGACCGCCTCGGTCACCGCGGTCACCGGCGGCGCCTACGGCCGGGCGTACCTGGGCAGTCTGCAGCTGTCCGCGATCACCGCCGTGCTCGGCGCGGTCCTCGGGCTCGCCCTCGCCGTCGCGGTCCTGCAGGCCCGCCGCGGGCAGCTGCTCCGTCGGCTCGTGCTCACCGCCTCGGGGGTGCTGGCCAACTTCGGCGGCATCCCGCTGGCCTTCGCCTTCATCGCCACCATCGGCAACGCCGGCGTGGTGACCGCGCTGCTGGGCCGCGTCGGGCTCGCCGGGTTCAGCCTGTACTCCATGACCGGGTTGGCGCTGGTCTACCTGTACTTCCTCGTCCCGCTGATGGTGCTCACCATCGTCCCGGCGCTGGAGGGGCTGCGGCCGCAGTGGCGGGAGGCCTCCGACGTCCTGGGCGCCAGCGCCTGGCAGTACTGGCGACGGGTGGGCGGACCGGTGCTGGCCCCGCCGGTCCTCGGCGCCACGATGCTGCTGTTCGCCTCCTCCTTCGCCGCCTACGCCACCGCACGCGCCCTGGTGGGCTCGAGCATCCCGTTGGTGCCGCTGCAGATCGCCGACGCGCTGAGCTCCAACGTGCTGGTGGGCTCGGAGAACGTCGGGAAGGCCCTGGCGCTGGGCATGGTGGTGCTGGTCGGCCTGGTGCTGATCTTCTACACCTGGGTGCAGCGGCGCACCCAGCGGTGGCTGCGGTGACCGCGACCCTGCCGACCACGCCGACGGCGGAGACGGTCGCCGCGGCGGCACCACGACGGCGCGGGGGTGCGTGGCGGTGGGCGGTGCTCGCCGTCCTGGGGCTGTACTTCTTCGTGCCGATCGCGGCCTCGGTGTGGTTCAGCATCCGCAGCAACGGCGAGCTGACGGCCCGGTTCTACACCGGGGTGCCCACCGCACCCGGATTCGCCGAGGCCTTCGGCCGGTCGCTGCTGCTCGCAGCGCTGACCGTCGTCCTGGCTCTGCTGCTGATGCTGCCCACGATGGTGCTGGTCGACCTGCGGCTGCCCCGGCTGCGCGCCACGGTCGAGCTGCTGACCCTGCTGCCGCTGATGCTGCCGCCGATCGCGCTGGTCGTCGGGGTGCGCAGCGTGCTGGCCTGGGCGCCGGACTACTTCTACGGCACCCCGCTGGCCGAGGCGTTCTTCGCCCTCCAGGAGCCGGCGCTGCCCTGGATCCTCGTGCTGGTCTACGTCGTCCTGGCCATGCCGTTCGTGTACCGGGCCCTGGACGCCGGTATCCGGTCGGTGGACCTGCGCACCCTGACCGAGGCCGCCCGCAACCTGGGCGCCTCCTGGCCGCGGGTGCTGATCGGCGTCGTCCTCCCGGTGCTGCGCACGGCGGTGCTCAACGCCGCGTTCCTGACGGTGGCCCTGGTGCTCGGGGAGTTCACCATCGCCTCCCTGCTGGGCTTCCAGACCTTCCCGACCTGGATCGTCGAGATCTCCGGCTCCCAGCCGCAGCTGTCGGTCTCGGTCTCCGTGCTGTCCCTCCTGGTCACCTGGGGCCTGCTGCTGCTCATCTCCACCCTGGACCGCCGCCGCGCGGGGAAGGACACCCCATGACCGCCACCACTGACCACCCGACCACCCCACCGGCCGCGGCGGACCCCGCCGACCGCGGCGGGGTCGGCGTGCGGCTGTCGGGGTTGATTCGTCGCTACGGCGACGTCCTGGCCCTCGACGGGCTGGAGCTCGACATCGCCGGCGGGGAGTTCCTGGCCCTGCTGGGGCCGTCCGGGTGCGGGAAGACCACGGCCCTGCGGGCGATCGCCGGCTTCGAGCGACCGGACGCCGGACAGGTGCTCATCGGCGGCCGGGACGTCACCGGCACCCCACCGGCGAAGCGGGGCACGGGCATGGTCTTCCAGGCCTACAGCCTGTTCCCCAACCTCACCGCCGCGGAGAACGTCGCCTACGGCCTGCAGGTCCGCCGCCGTCCCGCGAGGGAGCGGCAGGCGCGGGCGGCCGAGCTGCTCGAGCTCGTCGGCCTCGCCGACCGGGGCGGCCGCTACCCCCACCAGCTCTCCGGCGGCCAGCAGCAGCGGGTCGCGCTGGCCCGGGCCCTGGCCGTCGCCCCGCAGGTCCTGCTGCTCGACGAACCCCTGTCGGCGCTGGACGCCCAGGTACGGGTGCAGCTGCGCGAGGAGATCAGGCGCATCCAGCTGGAGCTCGGCACCACGACCGTCTTCGTCACCCACGACCAGGCCGAGGCGCTCTCGGTCGCCGACCGGGTCGCCGTCCTGCGGGCCGGGAAGCTGGAGCAGGTCGCCACCCCCGACGAGCTGTACTCCCGGCCCACCACCTCCTTCGTCGCCCGCTTCGTGGGCACCACCAGTGCGGTGCCGGCCACCAAGCGGCCCGACGGCGCGGTCGACCTGCTCGGCACCACCCGGCCCGTCGCCGGTCCGGTGCCGACCGGGGACGTCGTCGCGCTGCTGCGCCCGGAGCAGGTGCTGGTCCGGGCCGACGAACGAGCCACGGGACGGGTGGTCACCCGCACGTTCTCCGGCGGCACCACCCGCATCACCGCCGCCCTGCCCGACGGCACCGAGGTGGCCGCGGACGTTGTCAGCACCGAGTCCACCCACCTCGTCCCCGGCACCGCCGTGCACGTCTCCCCCACCGACCGGCCGGTCCTGCTCGTCGCGGCGGCCGACCTGTGACCGCCCCGCAGACCACGGCGGCGCTGGACCGTGCCCACCTGGCGCTGTCCGTGCCGCTCGTCGCCGTCCTCGGGCTGCAGCTGCTCGAACCGGCCCACCCCGAGGCTGGCGTCCGGCTGCCCGTGTCGGGGCTGACCGGGAACGGGGCGGGCAGCGCGCACGCCTCCGCACTGGTCGGCGCCCTCGAGCTGGCCGCCTACCTCGCACTGGCGCCGTCCCTGACCGCCGACGAGCACGCGGTCCCGCACGTGGTGGCGCTGCAGCTGCTCGGGGCGGCCCCGGCCGGGGTGTGGGTGGAGGCGACGGCGGACCTGGACCGCCGCGAGCCGCGGACGGCCACCCTGTCCGCCGTGGCCCGCCTCGGCGACGACCTCGTCGCACGGGCCCGGATCACCATGTCCGTGGTGCCCTGGTCCTGATCGCCGACGCCGGGGTCGGGTCGACGGTCCACCATCTCCTCGTGGCAGCGGGAGCTGGGGGGCTGAGGCGACGGCTGACCACCCGGGACGCCGTCGCCATCGGGCTGGGCTCGATGCTCGGTGCCGGGGTGTTCGCCGTCTGGGCGCCTGCGGCCGCCGTTGCCGGATGGTGGCTGCTGGCCGGTCTCGCGGTCGCCGCCGTCGTCGCCTGGTGCAACGCGACCAGCACCGCGGCCCTCGCCGTGCATCTGCCGGTCTCCGGCGGGGCCTACGCCTTCGGCCGTGACCGGCTCGGGCCGTGGCCGGGCTTCCTGGCCGGCTGGGCGTTCGTGGTCGGCAAGACCGCGTCGTGCGCGGCGATGGCGCTCACGGTGGGCGCCTACCTCTGGCCCGGCCAGGCTCGGCCGGTCGCCCTCGGGACGGTCCTGGTGCTGGTCGCGGTGGACTCCGCCGGCATCACCCGCACCGCCCGCGTCACCCGGGTGCTGCTGGCGCTCACCCTGACGGCGCTGGCGGTCGTGGTGCTGAGTGCGCTGCCCGCAGGCGCGGCCCCGGACACCATGGCCATCGGCGGTCCCGGCGGGGTGCTGACCGCGGCGGGGCTGCTGTTCTTCGCGTTCGCCGGGTACGCCCGGATCGCCACCCTCGCCGAGGAGGTGCGCGACCCCGGCCGCACGATCCCGCGCGCGGTGTCCCTCGCCCTCGGGCTGGCGTTGGCGCTGTACGCCGTCGTCGGGGTGGTCGTGCTGGCGGTGCTCGGCCCGGCCGAGCTGGCCCGGTCGGTGGCCCCGCTGGCCGACGCCGTCCGGGCGGGACCGGTTCCTGACCTGGCCTGGGTGGCGACCGCCGGCGCGGTGACCGCGGCCTGCGGGGCGCTGCTCGGCCTGGTCGCCGGGGTCACCCGCACCGCACTGGCCATGGCGCGGGAGCGCGACCTGCCCTCCGCCCTCGCCCGCGTCCAGCCCCGCAGCGGGACGCCGGCCGTCGCGCACGCGGCCCTGGCCGTCGCGGTCTGCGTCCTGGTGCTGGTCGGTGACCTGACCGTCGTCATCGGGGCATCGTCGTTCGGCGTCCTCCTCTACTACTCCGTCGCGAACGCCGCGGCCTGGACCCTGCCGCGCGCGGGCCGCCCGGCCCGGTGGGTGCCCGGGCTGGGCTTCCTCGGCTGCCTGGTGCTCGCCGTCTCGCTCCCCGCGGCCTCGGTCCTCACCGGGCTCGTGGTCGTCGCAGTGGGGCTCATTGGCCGCACAATCCTCCGGTCCGGCCGCGACCACCGCCGGTGACCAGCGCGTGCGGACGACGACGGGGCCGCGCACCCTCTCCGAGGCGCCTCGTCCCCGGGCTGGACCGCCGCCGGGCGGGGAAGGACACCCCATGATGCTCACCGACCTGACCGCCGCAGGTGACCTGTGACCTCCCCGGCCCGGGACCGCGCCCGGTTCGTGCTGGCCGTGCCGCTGACCGCAGCTCTGGGGGTGCAGCTGCTCGACCCCGCCCGCCCCGAGGCCGGAGTACGGCTCCCCGTCGAGGGTCTGGCCGCCAACGGCGCCGGCGGCGCGCACGCATCGGCGCTGTCGGCCGCCATGGAGGTTGCCGCCTACCTCGCCCTGGCCCCGTCCCTGGCCCCCGACGAGCACGCGGTGTCCCATGCCGTCGCCCTGCAGCTGGTGTCCGCGGCCCCGGCCGGGGTCTGCGTGCACGCCAGCGCGCACCTGGACCGCCGGGGCCGGCGGACCGCCTTCCTGACCGCCGTCGCCCAGGTCGACGACGTCGTCGTCGCCCGGGCCCAGATCACCAAGACCGTCGTGCCCTGGGTCTGACCGCGACCCCTCCCTGCTCGACGCCCCCGACGAGGACGCCGGCCCGGGACGACGCGCACAGGGCCCGGCGCGTGTGCGCCGGGCCCTGCGTGGTGGCTCCCCCGCTTGGACTCGAACCAGAGATTCGATGCAGGACGGGCGCCGGAGCATCGATTCGGCGCCCGTCCTGGTCCGGTACGGTTCAGTCCTGCGGGTCGCCGGCACCCTCGGGCTGGTCGGGGGCATCGGCCGGGTCGTGGGCCTGGCCCGCCTGCTGGGCGAGGACGCTGCCGTTCCCGGCGTCCACGGTGACCTCGGTGACGGTGCCGTCGGCGCCGTTGACCTCGACGCTGTAGACGACGTAGCCGTTCTCGGCGTCCAGGTCGGTCTCGGTCACCGAGCCGGGGACCGCGGCGAGCGCGGCCTGCTCGGCCTGGGCCTGGGTGACCGTCGCAAGGGCCTGGAGGGCGGCCTGCTCGGCGCCGTCGCTGCCTGCGGCTTCCTGCCCGTCAGGCACCTCGGTGGCGGCCGGGGCAGGGACGGTGCCGGTGAAGGTCGGGTCCGCGGCGTCCTGCTCGCTGCCGGGGCCGCCGTCGGGGCCGTCGGCGGTCTCCCCGTCGGCCTGACCGCTGTCGGCCTGGTCGGCGCCGACCTGGTCGGAGGTGGCGGTGGTCGACGTGGCGGCGGTGTCGGGGCCGCTGGCTGCGGCGATGGAGGCACCGCCACCGATGGCGAGTGCGGTGGCGATGCCGGCGGCGGCGAGCTTGCCCTTGGTCAGACGGAGCTTCACGGTTCCTCCTCGATGTAGCAGAGCGGGTCCCGCTCTGTGCCATCACCATCCGTCGCGGGTGCTGAGACGCAGCTGTGCTCGCTGTGGATCTCCTCAGCTGACGGCCGCCGGACGACGGGGCCACGCACCTAACCTGCCGTTGTGCAGACCACCCCAGCCGAGGTGATGGAGGGCGACCTGCCGTCGGGCCGGGTGGGCATGCGCGCCCGGGCCACGGCCGCTGCCGTCGCCGTGGTGGCCGTCGCTCTGGCGTTGGCGGCCGCGGTCCTCGTCGTGCTGGTGGGCCGCACCGTGCAGGACACCGTGACGGCATCGGCGAGCACGCGGGTGCAGGAGGTGGCCGCCGACCTCCGGCTGAACGGTTCGGGGGGCCTGCAGATCAGCGGCTCCGAGGACGGTGCGATGGTGCAGGTGCTCCGCGGGGACACGGTGGTGGCCGCCAGCACCGACCTGGCCGGGGTGCCTGCCCTGACCGGTCTGACCCCCGGCCCCGGGCATCAGGAGTCGGGGCAGGTGGACGGCGCCGTGGTCGGCGAGCCCGGCGACACCTTCCGCCTCGTCGTGCTCGGGGTACCCAGCAGCAGCGGGGCGGACCGGGTGGTCGCCGTGCAGTCGCTGGCCGTAGCGGAGAACGCGCAGGCCCTGGTGGCCCGGCTGGCCGCGGTGGGGGTGCCGGTGCTGCTGGTCGTCGTCGCGCTGGCCACCTGGTGGTCGGTGGGCCGGGCACTGCGGCCGGTGGAGGTCATCCGGGCCCGGACCGCTCGGATCGGGGCCGCGGACCTGTCCGCTCGTGTGCCCCAGCCGCGGACCCGGGACGAGATCGCCGCGCTGGCCACGACGATGAACGCGATGCTGGCACGCCTGGAGACGTCGGTGGCCCAGCAACGTGCGTTCGTCTCCGACGCCGGCCACGAGCTGCGCAGCCCGATCGCGACCATCCGTACCCAGACCGAGGTCGCCCGCCGGGTCGGCCCACCCGATCCGATGCACGACCTCGTCCTGGGCGAGGTCGCGCGGTTGGAACGGTTGGTGAGCGACATGCTGACCCTGGCCAGCGCCGACGAGGGGCATCACCGGGTGGGCCGGCGGCAGGACGTCGACCTCGACGACCTCCTCGCTGCCGAGCGTTCCCGACTGAGAGCACAGCCGGGTCTCGTGGTGACCGGTGACCTGGCAGCCGCTCGCGCCTGGGGCGACCCGGCGGCCCTGGCTCGGGTGGTGCGCAACGCCGTGGACAACGCGGTCCGGCACAGCCGTGGCCGGCTGCACCTGACGAGCGGACCGGCCGCCGGTGGGGCGGCTGGCGGTGCGTGGCTGGCCGTCGAGGACGACGGACCCGGGGTGGCCGCAGCGGATCGGGAACGGGTGTTCGGCCGGTTCGTCCGGCTCGACGAGGCCCGGGCCCGCGGCGACGGGGGGTCAGGGCTCGGGTTGGCCATCGTCCGGGAAGTCGTGCTGGCCCACGGCGGGCACGTGGAGTTCACCGACCCGGACGTACTCCCCGGTGCTCGGCTGCTGGTCCGGCTGCCTGCTCAGCCGCCGGAGGCGTCGAACAGGTAGCCCACGCCGCGGACGGTGCGGATGCTGGCCCGGCCGAAAGGCACGTCGATCTTGCGGCGCAGGTAGCCCACGTAGATCTCGACGTTGTTGACGTCCCCGTCGAAGGCGTCGTCCCAGACCTCCTGCAGGATCGTCAGCTTGCTCAGCGCCCTGTCGGGCCGCTCCATGAGGTAGGTGAGGAGCGCGAACTCGCGAGGGGTGAGCGCGATCTCGGCGCTGCCTCGGCTCACCCGGTGCCGGGTGGGGTCCAGCACGAGGTCCCCGGCACGCAGGACGAGGGACGGGCCGGTGCGGGCCCGCCGGGCCAGTGCCCGCAGGCGGGCGGTGAGCAGGAGGAAGGAGAATGGCTTGGTGAGGTAGTCGTCCGCGCCCAGGTCGAAGGCGTCGGCCTGGTCGTACTCGCCGTCCTTCGCGCTGAGCATCATCACCGGGGTGGTGACCCCGGAGTCGCGCAGCTCCTCCAGCACCCGGTAGCCGTGCAGTCCCGGCAGCATGATGTCCAGCACCACCACGTCGTAGCCGCCCTCCTGGGCGGCGTCCCGACCGCTGATCCCGTCGTGAGCGAGATCGACGGAGTGACCCTCGGCACGCAGCCCCCGGGCGATGGCGTGGGCGAGGCCGACCTCGTCGTCGACCAGCAGCACCTTCACCACTCCGCCCGGGGGCCGTCGGCGGGTCGACTCAACGCAGCGCGTCCGCCTCGACCGGGGGCAGCTGGTCGCGCTTGCTGACCGCCAGGTAGGCCACGACGGCGACGATGGTGGCCAGGAACAGCACGCTGGTCAGCGTCGTCCCCAGGCCGAGGCCGCCGTCGACCTTGTCCTGGGAGAACCCGTCACCCAGCGAGGCGCCCAGCGGGCGGGTGAGGACGTAGGCGATCCAGAACGTCAGGACCGCGTTGGCCTTGAAGACCAGGTGGCTGGCCGCGACGGCACCGATGAGCGCGGCGAACAGCAGCGCCGAGAGCCAGTAGCCCGCACCCAGCCGCTCGGCCGTCAGGTCACCAGCGGCGGTGCCCAGGGCGAAGGTGAACAGGATCGCCAGCCAGTAGAAGGCCTCCCGGCGGCGGGTGACGATGGAGTGGATCGACAGCGTCCGCTCGGCGGCGTACCAGCCGGCGAAGGTGAGGCCCAGGGCGACGGCGAACACCGCGGTGGTCGCCTCCAGCGGCACGCCCAGGTTGTCGGTGAGGTTGTCGGTGATCAGCGTGCCCACGACGCTGATCAGCACCACGGTCGCCCAGTACAGCGGGGGGATGTAGCGGCGGGCGCGGAACTGGAGGCCGAGGACGACGAGGAAGCCCGCGCCGATGACCAGGGTGGTGTTGGTGAGGCCGAACCCGAGGGTGTCGTTGAGGTAGTCCGCGGCGGTCTCCCCGACCGTCGTGGCCAAGATCTTGATGACCCAGAACCAGATGGTGACCTCGGGGACCTTGTTCAGCAGCGCGCGCCCCGTCGAGGGGGCCAGGGGTGTGGTCATGGCGGCAGCGTCGGGGAACGCGTCTGCACACGACCTGAACGGTTCACCGGTCGTGCGCTCCGGTCACGCATGATGGCCTGGTGAGCCGACTGCAGCCGCGGATCCTGGTCGTCGAGGACGACCACGGCCTGCGCGACGTGCTGGCCCGCGGGCTGCGCGAGAACGACTTCACCGTGGTCACCGCGCGGGACGGCGCGGGCGCGCTGGGTGCGGTGCGCGGCGCAGACGGGGACACCGGGGACGGCTTCGACGCCGTCGTGCTGGACATCGGGCTGCCGGATTCCGACGGCCGCGACGTCTGCCAGGCGCTGCGCGCACAGGGGCTGACCGCGCCGGTCCTGTTCCTGACCGCGCGGGACCAGCTGCACGACGTGCTGTCCGGGTTCGCGGTCGGCGGAGACGACTACCTGGCCAAGCCGTTCCACCTCAGCGAGCTGCTGGCCCGCCTACGCGTGGCCCTGCGGCGCTCCGCTGCCGCACGCCCGGTGAGTGCGGGACTGACCCTGGACCCGACCACCCATGCCCTGGCCGGCCCGGCCGGGGCCCAGCGGCTGACCCCGACGGAGTTCCGGGTGCTGGCCGCCCTGATGGCCCGGCCGGGCGAAGTGGTCCGCCGGCGGGACCTGCTGGCCGCCGGCTGGCCCGACGGCGCCCAGGTCGCCGACAACACCCTCGACCAGTACGTCGCCCGGCTGCGTCGCAAGGTCGACGCCGCCGGCGACCCGGGCCGGTCGATCGGCACCGCGCACGGCGTCGGATACACGTTCACGTGAGGGCCCGGGCGGCGCGGACCAGCCTGCGCAGCCGGCTGTCCTGGTCGGCCACCGTGGTCGTGGCCCTGTGGGTGCTGCTGCTGGCGGTGGGCGCCAACGAGCTCCTCGCCCGGGTTCTGGCGGGCCAGGCCGACGACGTCCTGCAGGCCCGCGCCGAAGCCGTGGCCCAGACCGTCGACGTGGCCGCCGACGGCACGGTCACGGTGCTCGACGGCCGCGACGACCAGGCCCTGGACGTCGGGACCTGGATCATCGACGGCGCCGGCCGGATCGTGGAGACCCCGTCGGGCAGCACCGCCGCACTGGACCGCCAGGCCGTCGACCTCGCCGCGCAGGGCGCCAGGACCGTCGACCTCGGGGACGACCTACGACTGCGGGCCCTGCCGATCACCGACGGCGGACAGCAGGTGGCCGCCGTGGTCACCAGCACCTCCCTGTCGCCCTACCGGCAGGTCGAGCGGACTGCGCTGCTGGGCAGCGTCGGGGTCGCGCTCCTGCTGGTCGTCGTCGTGCACCTGGTCCTGCGCGCCAACGTCACCCGCGCGCTGCGCCCGGTGCAGGACATGACCACCCAGGCCGGCCGGTGGAGCGCCGACGACACCGACCTACGGTTCGGCGACGGCCCGCGCCCGGCCGAGCTCGCCGAGCTGGCCGGCACCCTGGACCAGCTGCTGGACCGGCAAGCGGCCGTCCTCCGTCACGAACAGCGCTTCACCGAGGAGCTCTCCCACGAGCTGCGCACACCGCTGGCCCGGGTGCAGGCCGAGATCGACCTGTTGCGCGCTCAGCCGCGGGACGCGCGCGCACTGGCTGACGCCCACGCCGCCATCGACCGGTCCACCCGCGCGATGGCGTCGATCCTGGAGACGATGCTCAGCGCGGCGCGTAGCGCGGAGGCCGTCACCCCGGGCCGGACCCGGCTGGTCGACGCGCTGGTGGTCCTGGCCGACCCCGACGCCCAGGACGTGCGGGTTCCCGTCACCATCGTGGGCGATCCCGACCTCGTCGTCGGGGTGGATGTCGACGTCCTCGTCCGGGCCTTGTCCCCGGTGGTCGACAACGCCGTCCGCTTCGCCACCAGCCACGTGCGCATCCAGGCCGGAGCCAGCTCCGGGCACCTGGTCGTCACGGTGCTCGACGACGGCCCGGGGATGACCGAGCAGTCCGCCGACCGGGCCTTCGACCCCGGGTACCGCGGCGACCCGGACGACGGGCACACCGGCGCAGGACTGGGCCTGGCACTGACCCGGCGGCTGGTGCTGGCCGCCGGCGGGGCGGTGACGGCGGTGGCCGGCGACCACGGCCGCATCGAGATCGTCCTGCCGCGCGGGTGAGACCCGGAGCACCGGCCACGTTCAGGCGTTGTACAGGATCGGTGTCCGACGGTGGTCGGCATGGGCGGCTTCCTGGATCCGACGAACCTCATCAACACCTTCGGCCTCATCGGCATCATGGCGATCCTGTTCGCCGAGACCGGTCTGCTGGTCGGGTTCTTCCTGCCCGGTGACTCCCTGCTGTTCACCGCCGGACTGCTCGCCGCCGGCGGGCTGATCGCCCCGTTGTGGGTGCTGCTGGTCCTGCTCCCGCTGGCCGCCACAGCCGGGAACCTGGTCGGCTACTGGATCGGGCGCAAGGCCGGCCCCGCCGTCTTCAACCGCCCCGACAGCCGCCTGTTCAAGGCCGAGTACGTGGCGCGATCCCAGGCCTTCTTCGACCGCAACGGCGCCCGGACGATCCTGCTCGCCCGGTTCGTGCCCATCGTCCGCACCTTCGCCACCGTCATGGCCGGGGCATCCCGGATGGACCTGCGCCGCTACGCCATCTACTCCGTCATCGGTGGCATCGCCTGGGCCGCCGGCGTCACCCTGCTGGGCTTCTGGCTCGGGCAGGTCGCCGTCGTGCGCGACCACGTCGAGCTCTTCGTCCTCGGCATCGTCGTCCTGTCCCTGGTCCCCGTCGCCGTCGAGGCCCTCCGGGCACGTCGCACCCGCCCGACGGCCTGACCAACGGCGCGACAGCCCCCGGCCGCCCGGCCAGACCGCCGGTGAGCACCACGACAGACGTTCAGGTCGTCGTCAGGTGCCCGGGGCGACGGTGAGCCATGACCACCGCCGCTCCCCCGGTCCCGGCCGCCACAGCTGCACCCCCGGCCGCGACGAGCACGGGCCCTGCAGCCCGGTGGTTCCTTCCCGCCCTGCTCGCTCTGCTGATCGGTTCCGGCGTCCTGTACACCGTCGGAGCCGCCCGCTCGGGCTGGGCGAACGCCTACTACGCGGCCGCCACGCAGGCAGGCGCGCTGGACTGGCACGCCTACCTCTTCGGTTCCTTGGACCCCTCGGGCGGCATCACCATCGACAAACCTCCGGCCGCGATCTGGCTGACCGCCCTGTCGGCCCGGGTGTTCGGGCTGTCACCGGATTCGGTGCTGTGGCCCCAGGCGGCCTGCGCAGTGGCCGCGATCGCGTTGCTGGTCGCCACCGTGCGTCGGCATGCCGGGGACGTAGCGGGTCTGGTCGCCGGGGCCGTGCTCGCCGTGACCCCGGTCGTGACGCTGCTCGCCCGCTACGACAACCCCGACGCCCTGATGGTGCTGCTCCTGGTCGCGGCCGCCTACGCGGTCACCAGGGCCGTGGACCGCGCGGAGGGCGGTGGCGGGTGGGTGGTCGCGGCCGGCGCACTGATCGGCCTCGCCTTCCTGACCAAACTGGGTCAAGCCCTCCTCGTGGTCCCCGCCCTGGCGGTGACCGTCCTCGTCGCCGCACCCGGCCCACTCCGTCGACGCCTCGGCCGGCTGGCCGCCGGCGGTGCGGCGATGGTGGTGAGCGCAGGCTGGTGGGTCCTCCTGGTCGAGGCGACCCCCGTGGCCGAGCGGCCCTACATCGGCGGATCGAACGACAACAGCGTCGTGGGCCTGGCGCTGGGGTACGACGGGCTGGCGCGGGTCACCGGCACCGCCGGGCACGTGGGCAACGCGCACTGGGGTCGGTTGTTCGGCAGCGGTGGGGACCAGGCCGGGTGGCTGCTGCCGGCAGCGCTCCTGCTCGTCGGGGTGACCCCGGTGCTGATCCGCCGGCTCCCACGCACGGACCCCACCAGGGCCGGTCTGCTGCTGTGGGGCAGCTGGCTGGTCGTGGTCGGCCTCGTGCTCAGCGGCCTGCGGGGCATATCGCACAGCTACTACAGCGTGCAGATCGCCCCGGCGATCGCGGCGCTCTGCGCGGTGGCCGGGACCAGGCTCTGGCGCCTGCGCACCCAGAAGTCCTGGGCTGGGCCCGTCCTGGCGACGGTGGTGGGCCTGTCGGCCGCGTGGGCGACCGGGCTGCTCCTGCGCGGCCTCGCCTGGCCCGCGGCGGTCATCCCGGTGGTCCTCGCTGGTGCCGGTCTGGGTGGCATCCACCTCGTGCGGTCGACCTCCCCCGGATCCAGCCCGCTGTCCCGGACCGCCCGGGCATGCATGGTCGCCGGCGTGCTGGTCAGCATGCTGGCCGGGCCCACCGCCTGGTCCGTCGCCACCGCTCTAGCCGTCCACCAGGGTTCTGGGCCGGTAGCCGGACCAGGGACGACCAGCTTCTCGGCCAATCCAGGCTTCCGCCCAGGCAGTCCGGTGCCGCTCGAGGTCACCGAGCTGGTCCACCGAGATGCGCCCGGTCACCGGTGGGCGGCAGCCGTTCCCGGACGCCGTGCCGCCGACCTGCAGCTGGCCACGGGAGACCCCGTCCTCGAACTCCGCGGCTACACCGGTCACGACCCCTCACCCACCCTCGAGCAGTTCCAGCGGTGGGTGCTGGACGGGGACATCCGCTACCTCGTGGTCGCATCCGGCTCCACCCCTGCCTCACCCGGGAGCACTCTGAGCTCGATCGAGGACTGGGCGGGACGGCACTTCCCCGTCCACCACTACTCCGGGTGGGACGTCCTGGACCTCTCGGTCTCGCCGTCCGGCGCCTCCGGGAACCCAGGATGAGCGGCCGGGGGTGGTCGGGCATCGGGGTGCGGTGGGTGCGTCGAGCACTGCTGGGCAGTGGACCGCTCAAGCGCAGGGTCGACCACGTGGAGACCGGGTTGCGGCTCCTGGCGGTCGTCGCCGTCATCTCAGCGGTCGCCCTGGGCACCGTGCTCGGGGCGTACGTCGCTGCCCGGGCCAGCGGGGTGCAGCAGGTGCAGGACAGGGCCACCACGGTCGTCGCCGCCCACGTCGACACCCCGCCGACATGGGTGCCGACCGGTCTCCTCTCCCGCACCCCCTCCGCGCGCGCGACCTGGTCGGACCCGGCGCACCCCCACCAGCTCAGGCACGAGCTCGTGCCGGTCCCGCCGACAGCTCACGAAGGCGCGACCGTCGCACTACGGGTGTCGACGGTCACCGGCGGCCCCCCGTCGGACACCGGAGCGAGCCCCGCCGTCCTTGGTCTCGGCGCGGGGCTGGCCACGGGATTCCTTGTCCTCGTCCCCGTCGGCGCCCTGTCCTGGGCCACTCGGTCCTGGTTGGGACGCATCCGGGCTCGAGCCTGGGACACCGAGTGGGCCCGGGTCGGGCCGGAGTGGCGTGCACACAGATGAGCACGACGCAGGCGGTGACAGCGCCCCGATGCAGGTTCTCGAAGACCTCGTGATGACCTCGCTCGCGTTCCTCGCCGAGGTGGGAGGTGTCGTGGCCCTCGCGCTGGTGCTCGGACGGGCATGGCGGAACGACGTCCCGCAAGAGGTGGCCCGCGGGGATCTGGGAGGTCGCGACCGCGGCGAGGACCCCGTCGACGACGTCCACGAGGGTCCACCCTGAGTCAGCGGGCCGGTATGCCGCGGCCGATCTTGCCGTCGTGCCGTTCGGTGCTCACTCCGGTGCGGGATGTCCGATCAGGCGCTGCACCCAGGCGTGCCCGCTGCCGACCAGTTCGTCGGTGGTGCGCAGGACAGCGAGCGCCACGTCCGGGTTGGCCTGGGCCACCGGCCCGAGAACGGCCATCACCAGACGCCACCCCCAGTCGCCCGTGACCGGCGAGTCGGCCAGGATGGCCGTACCGCCCGGCGCCGACGTGGAGATGGGGGCGGCCACGTGCAGAACCAGAGGCGCCGGCGCCGGAGGCAGAACCTGGGCGAGTGCTGCGGACATGCGCCGATCCTGTTCCCCCGCAGGTCAGCGGCCGGGCAGCGCGACATCTCCGCACGGCAAACTTCCCGACGACCGGCCGGGTCGGGAGTGCCCGAGTGGGCGCTCAGCTGTCCTCGACCCCCGGTTGCGGCGGCAACAGGAGGGTGAACACGGGGGGCAGCGGGCTGGCCACGCGCAGCCGGCCGCCCTCCGCTTCGGCGAGGGTGCGGGCCAGCGCCAGGCCGATGCCGTGGCCGCCGTCGCGGTGGGCGCTGCGGATGAACAGGCGGTCGACCTCCAGCCGCGTCGTGCCTTCGTCGGCGACGTCCACGGCCAGCACACCGCCGGCATCGCGGACGGAGACCGTGACGGTGCCGGCTCCGTGCACGGTGGCGTTGTCGACCAGCACACCCACGACCTGGCGCACGGCGGCGGCCGAGGCGGCCGTACCGGGCAGGTCGTCCTCCGCGTGTATCGCCAGGTCGCGGTCGTGCCGAGCGAGCAGAGGGCCCCAGGTCGCCTGCACGTCCGCGATCAACTGCGTCGGGTCCAGCGGGGTTCCGTGGGCGCCGGTGTCGCGGGCGAGCGCGAGGAGGTCGGTGATCGTGGCCTCCAGTCGGTCGGCCGAGGCCAGCGCGTTCTCGATCGCTCCCCGGTGCGCCTCCGGGGGCAGTTCCAGAGCGGTCTCCAAGGACAGCCGCAACCCGGTCAACGGGGTGCGCAGCTGGTGCGAGGCGTCAGCGGAGAAGGCTCGCTCCCGTGTCACGAGGGCACCCAGGCGACCGGCGGTCGTGTCCAGCGCCGACCCGGCGGCGTCGATCTCGACGATCCCGCTGCGGGCGGTCCGGGAGCTGAAATCGCCCTCGCCCAACTGCTGTGCCGCGACCGCGAGTGATTCCAACGGGTGGGCAAGTCGGGCGGCTTGACGGCGGGCCAACAACCAGGTGATGCCGATGGCAGCCGCAGCCAGGGCCAGCATGCCCGCCCACGTGGCCACGATGCGCCACCGCGCAGCGCTGTAGTCGGTGGCCGCGCGCACGACCCCGCGGGTGGTGTCCCCGTCGACCACGGGGACGGCCACGACGAGCTGGCCGTCGATGTCGTTCGCCGTCGACACCCGCCCATCGCCGAGGGCGTCCGCCGAGGCCGGGTCGAGTCGCCGGGGTCCGTCGCCGGCCACCAGCTGCCCGTCGGTGCCGTAGAACGCGACGAGGACGGTGCTGTCCCTGCCTTGCCCGTCGCCCAGACCGGTGGGGGTGCGGCCGGCAGCGACATCGAAGGCGACGGAGACGGCGTCGACGTCGGCGATCCGCTCGAGCTCGCTCTGCTCGTCGCCGAGGAAGGACTGCGCTACCCCGTAGCCCAGTGGTAGTCCGAACAAGGTGGTGGCCACGACCGCAGCCAGCACGGCCTGAGCGACGATGCGGCCGCGCATGCTGGCCCAGCGGCGATGCCGGACCGGTCGTTCGTCACTCACGGCTGGTCCAGCCGGTACCCGTGCCCCCGCAGCGTGCTGATCTGCGGCTGGGGCACCCCGCGTCCATCGGCGACGACCGCGAGCTTGCGCCGGAGCGCGGCCACGTGCACATCCAGGGTCTTGGTGGACCCGAACCAGTGCGCGTCCCAGACGTCCTCCATCAGCGTCTCGCGGCTGACCGCGGCACCCGGCTGGGCTGCCAGCCGAGCGAGCAGGTCGAACTCCTTCGTCCGCAGCACCACCTCGGCTCCCCCGATCGTGACCCGGCGGGCAGCGAGGTCGACGACCAGGTCGCCGACGACGACCGGTGCCTGAGCGGCCGGGACAGCTGAGCTGCGGCGCAGGTGTGCGCGCACCCGGGCCAGCAGTTCGCCGAACCGGAAGGGCTTGATCAGGTAATCATCGGCGCCGGCCTCCAGGCCGACGACGACGTCCATCTCCTCGGCACGTGCGGTCAGCACCACGATGACGCAGCCCGGTTGCACCGCTCGGATGCGGCGGCAGACCTCGATGCCGTCCAGGTCGGGCAGGCCCAGGTCCAGCAGCACGAGGTCGAAGGACCGGCCGGCGACGGCGTCCAGGGCACTGCGGGCGGTGCGCTGCCAGGACACCGAGTGCCCGTGGGCCCGCAGCCCGGAACCGAGGGCGCCCCCGATCGTCTCGTCGTCCTCCACCACCAGCAGGTCCGCCATGCCGGTGACGGTAGGGCCCGTCCGCGGGTCGGACGGGGCCTCCGGTGGTCCTGGGACAGGGATTTGCCTGGCGCTCACCGTGCACCCACCGACCGCTGGCCGAGACCGCAGCAGCATCGGCGGTGTTCCCGACCGATGGAGGAGAGCCCCGTGGCCAGCCCAGCAGCCCGCACCGTCCTGGACCGTCCCGCGACCCCGACCGACGGCGTCCTGCCCGGCTCGGGTGCCCGGGTGCTCGTGGTGACCGGCAGCGTGGGCGCCGGTCACGACGGCGCCGCCCACGAACTGGCCGCCCGGTTGACCGCGGCTGGTGCGCAGGTCGAGGTCCGGGACCTCCTGGACGCGTTGCGGCCGCCGCTGGCCCGCGCGTTGCGCAGCGGGTACGCCGGCGGGGTCGGGCGGGCACCCGTGCTGGTGGAGCTGCTCTACCGGCGGCTCGAACACCGGGGTCTGCTGTGGGCGATCGAGCGGCGCATCTGCCACGCAGCCGAGACCACCGTGCGCGACTGGGTGGGTGCAATCGACCCCGACGTCGTCGTCACCACCTACCCGTTGGCCGCCCAGACCCTGGGTGAGCTGCGCGCCGCCGGGGACATCACGGTCCCGGTGCTGACCTACCTGACCGACCCGGCCGTGCACGTCAGCTGGCTGCACCCGGCCGTCGACGCCCACCTCACGGTCACCGCGGCCACCGCCGCCCAGGGCCGCCGCGACTACGACCTGGGCTTCACCGTCGCCGGACCGCTGGTGCCCACTCGCTTCGGGCAGCCGATGGACCTCGCCGAATTGGTCGCCCTGCGCGCGGAGGTCGGCGTGCGCACCGACCGGCCCGTCGCCCTGCTGGTCGCCGGGTCCCTCGGTCTGGGCGACGTCGCCGGTGCCGCGCTCGACGTGGCCGCCACCGGGTTCACACCGGTCGTGCTGTGCGGACGCAACGCGGCACTGCGCGACCGGCTGGACCGGCTGCCCGGCGTCGTCGCGCTCGGCTGGCGCACCGATGTGCACCGGCTCATGCAGGTCGCCGACGTCCTGGTGCACAACGCCGGAGGCCTGACCTGCACCGAGGCCCTGGTCGCAGGGCTGCCCACCGTGACCTACAAGCCCATCCCCGGGCACGGTCGGGCCAACGCCGCGGTGCTGCACGACTCAGGGCTGGGGCCGTGGGCCACCGACCCGGTCGACCTGCGCGCCGCCCTGCTCGAGCAGCTGGGCCGCGACCGGACCCCGCCGGCCATGCCGGACCCCACCGACACCGTCCTGTCCTGGGTGCCCGCCGCCCGCAAGCTGGCTCGTCCGGCCGCCCGGGCTGCGGCACTGGCGGTGGCGGCGTGAGCGCCCCGACCATGACCACCGCAGTGGCCGGGGCCGCAGCCGGGTTGTGGCACGCCGCGCCGGCGCTGACCTCGATCGGTCCGCTGCGCCGCCCGTTCCCACGGCTGTCCGGGCAGGGGCGGCCCAGCGGTATCGGGCTGACCTTCGACGACGGTCCCGACCCGCTGGGCACCCCGGCCGTGCTCGCCGAGCTGGACCGGTTGGGGTGGACGGCGACGTTCTTCATGCTGGGCAGCCAGGTCCGCGCCCACCCCGACGTGGCCCGCTCGGTCGTCGCCGCCGGCCACGAGATCGCGGTGCACGGTGACCTGCACCGCGTCCACCTCCTCCGCACCGCAGCCCAGGTCCGCGCCGACCTCGCCCGAGCCCTGGGCGACATCCGCGCGCTCACCGGCACCGACCCGCGCTGGTTCCGCCCTCCCTACGGCGTGTTCACCTCCGGGTCACTCACCGCGGCCCGCACCCTCGGGCTGACCCCCGTGCTGTGGACCGCGTGGGGCCGGGACTGGCAGAAGGCCAACCCCGGCTGGGTGCTCGACAACGTGATGTCCGGCCTGGCCGACGGCGGCACCCTGCTGCTGCACGACTCTGACTGCACCAGCACCCCCCGTTCGTGGCGGACGACCGCCCGGACGCTGCCGCTGCTGGCCGAGCGCCTCGACGAGCAGGGACTGCAGGTCCGGCCGCTGCGCGACCACCTGACCGCGGCATGACCGCGGCCCTGCTGGCACTGGCCTCGGCGTCGGCCTACGCGGTGTCCACGGTCATCGGCCACCGGGCCGCCGCGTATGCACTCTCGGGTGACGGTTCGTGGTGGTCCCGGGCCGGCCGGCTGCTGCGCCGTCCCGGGTTCGTACTGGGCCAGGCCCTGGGTGCTCTCGGGCTCGTCCTGCACGCCGCCGCGTTGGCGGTGGGTCTGGTCGTGGTGGTGCAGCCGATCCTGTGCGTCGGGCTCGTGCTGGCCCTGGCACTCGGCGCGCTCGTCGACCGTCGCCACCCTGACCGTCCACTGCCGGGACGCGGGCAGTGGTGGTCCGCGGGAATGGTCGTCGCCGGTCTGGTCGTCTTCCTGACCAGTGCAGCCCCCACGGCCGGCAGCGGGGCTGCCGTCAGCTGGGCGCTGCCCGCCGCGGTCGGGGCCCTCGCTGCCGCATCGGCCGCCGTCGGCTTCGCTGTGCACCGCGGCCGTCTACGTCGCCCCGCGGCGGCGCTGGCGGCCTGCTCCGGGCTGGCGTTCGGGCTGACCGGGGTGCTGCTCAAGGCCGTGCTGGCGCTGCCGGTGACCGCGTGGCCGCTCGCGTGGGCGGTCTACGCCCTGGTCGGTGTCGGGCTTGCGGGCACGGCGCTCGCGCAGTGGTCCTACGCCGCCGGTCCACTGGTGCAGTCGCAGCCGGTGGCCTCGGCGCTGGAGCCGGTGGTCGCGGTCGCCCTGGCCGGACCGGTGTTCGCCGAAGGCCTGGCCGGGGGGCCGGTCGCGCACCTGGTGCAGCTGGCCGGCCTGGTGCTGCTCGTCGCCGGGGTCGTCGGGGTGGGACGGTGCGCCACCGCTCGTGATGCCCGCCGGGGCAGCAGCGACCCGGCCGGGGACGAGGACCGCGTGCCGGTGCTCGCCTCGTACGGATGAAGCGTTCAGGTCTTCGTCAGGATCCCCCCTCCACCATCACCGCGGCCCTCCCGGCCCAGGCACCACCTCACGGGCTCGACGCCGAGCTCCCCCCGCCTCGTCGTCCCCCCTCTGGAGCAGCCCGTGCCGCAGCACGCCCCGTCCACCCGCCCCCGGGTTCCGGTCACCACCGTCAAGGTCCCCGCCGTCACCGCGGTGTTCTGGCTGGTCAAGGTGCTCACCACCGGCACCGGCGAGGCCGCCGCCGACGGGGCCGCGGCCTGGAACCTGCCGGTGGCCGTCGCGGTGTCCGGCCTCGGCCTGGTCGCCGCCCTGTGGTGGCAGCTGCGCGCCGACCGGTTCCAGCCGGGCCGCTACTGGACGGCGGTCACGATGGTCGCGGTGTTCGGCACGATGGTGGCCGACGGCCCGCACGTCGTGCTCGGCCTGCCCTACCCGGTCACCGCGGGGCTGGCCGCCCTGGCCCTGGCCGCGGTCTTCGCGGTGTGGCACCGCCTCGAGGGCACCCTCGACGTGCACAGCATCACCACCCGACGGCGCGAGCTCCTGTACTGGGCGGCGGTGCTGACCACCTTCGCCCTGGGCACCGCGCTCGGTGACCTGGCCGCCGTCGTCTGGCACCTGGGCTTCGCCGGGTCGATCGTGCTGTTCGCCGCGGCGATCGTGGTGCCGTGGGTCGGCTGGGCCCGGTTCGGGCTGTCGCCGGTGGTCGCCTTCTGGGCCGCCTACGTGCTAACCCGCCCGCTGGGGGCCTCGGTCGCCGACTGGCTCGGCAAGCCCGCGCACCTGGCCGGCGGCCTCGGCCTGGGCGACGTCCCCGTCGCGGTGACCGGGCTCGTGCTCATCGCGGTCCTCGTGTCCGGCACGGCCCGGCGGGCGACCCGGTGAGCTGGTTCGAGGCCCTGGTCCTGGGGGTCGTGCAGGGGCTGACCGAGTTCCTGCCGGTCTCCTCCAGCGCGCACCTGCGCATCGTCGGCGCCCTCGCCGGCTGGCCCGACCCGGGTGCGGCGTTCACCGCCATCATCCAGATCGGCACCGAGCTCGCCGTCCTCGTGTACTTCGCCCGAGACATCGCCCGCATCGTCACCGCGTGGGTGGCTTCCCTCGTGCACCGGGAACGCCGCGGTGACCCCGACGCCCGGATGGGCTGGCTGATCATCGTCGGCAGCATCCCGATCGTGGTGCTGGGCCTGCTGCTGCAGAACACCATCGAGACCACCTTCCGCGACCTGCGCATCGTGGCCACCGCGCTCATCGTGTTCTCGCTATTCCTGCTGGTCGCCGACCGGGTCGGCCGCAAGCGGCGCACACTGGAGGAGCTCACGGTCGGGCACGGCGTCGTCTTCGGGCTGGCCCAGGCCCTCGCGCTGGTCCCCGGGGTGTCCCGGTCCGGCGGCACGATCACCGCCGGCCTCCTGCTGGGCTACACGCGCGAGGCGGCGGCGCGGTACTCCTTCCTGCTCGCCGTCCCGGCCGTGCTCGGGTCCGGCGCCTACCAGGCCTACGACGCCCTGCACGGCGCGACCGCCGGCGCCCCGGTCGCCTGGGGCCCGACCGTGCTGGCCACGGTGGTCTCCTTCGCGATCGGCCTGGCGGTCATCGCATGGCTGCTCCGCTACCTGCAGCGCGGCAGCTTCGTGCCCTTCGTCGTCTACCGCGTCGTCCTGGGCGCCGTGGTGCTCGGACTCGTGGCGGGCGGTGCGCTCGCCGCTCGGTGAGCGTCACCCGGCGAGGATGACCGGCATGGGGTCTTCCATCGTCGCGCTGGGCCCCGGCCTGGGCATCGCCCTTGCCGCGCTGTTGGCGCTCGGTGTGGTGGCGGGCCGGGTGTCCGGGCTCGGGCAGCAGCGGCCCGTGCTGTGGGCGTGCCTGCGGGCCACCGCCCAGCTGGCCGCCGTCTCGTCGGTGATCGTGGCCGTCGTCGGGTCGCTGTGGGCGTCGGCGGCGTTCGCGGTGCTGATGCTGGCGGTGGCCGCGGCCACCTCGGCCGGCCGGGTCACCGGCGGCACCACCTGGGGACAGGGGACGCCCCGCCGGGCCATGCTGCTGGCCGCACCCATCGCCGCCGGCGTGCTCCCGGTGCTCGGCCTCGTACTGGCCAGCGGCTCGGTCCCCCTGCGCGGGGAGGCCGTCGTCCCGATCGCCGGCATCGTCATCGGCGGCGCGATGTCGGCCACCTCGCTGGCCGGCCGCCGCATGCTCGACGAGCTCGAGCAGCGGCACGGCGAGGTCGAGGCCGCCCTCGCCCTCGGCTTCCTGCCGCGGGACGCCGCGATGCTCGTCGCCCAGCCCGTCGCCGCCACCGCGCTGGTCCCCGCCCTGGATCAGACCCGGACCGTCGGGCTGGTCACCCTGCCGGGCGCCTACGTCGGCGTCCTGCTCGGCGGCGGCAGCGCCCTGCAGGCCGGCGCCGCCCAGCTGCTGGTCCTGGTCGGGCTGCTGGCCGCCGAGGTGATCGCGGTCTGGGTGGTCACCGAGCAGATCACCCGAGGTGCTGTGACGCGCAGCGGCCCGGCCGCATCCAGGACGCACCCCCGGATGCTGTGATCGAACGGCAGACCGAAGCCTTGATCTCGACCACTGTCCTCGCGTCCTCCTTCCGTCCGGAGAGGACGACGACTCCGATCAGCACAGGACCGGGGAAGATCCACGCCCACACACCTCTTGCTCCCCGGGTGACAGCTCCTCGGAACCGAGGTTGCCTGACCTACACGTGATGACGGTGCACAAGCTGACCGCCGGAGACGGTTATGCATACCTGAGCCGTCAGGTAGCAGCGCAGGACACGACGGCACCCCCCACCGGCAGTCTGTCCGGTTACTACACGGCTCGGGGTGAAGAACCGGGCCGCTGGATGGGCCGTGGTGTGCACGGTCTGGCTGGACTCTCTCCGGATTGCACCGTTCTCGAAGCGCAGATGCGCGCCCTGTTCGGGGAGGGACGTCACCCCAACCGCGCCCAGGTCGAGAGCGACGCCGTCGCCGCTGGGTCCAGCCCAGCTGCGGCCGACAGGGCATCCCGGCTCGGCGCGCCCTACCCGCTGTTCACCGACGACGGTGAATTCCGGCGGCGTTGCGCGAGGGCTTACCAGGAGCTCAACGCCGACAGAGGTGAGGCCGTTGGAGCCCCGGTCCCAGCGGAGGATCGGGCCCGCATCGGCACCGCCATCGCGTCGGACATGTTCAGAGAACAGTTCGGTCGCGATCCGCTGGACCCCCGCGAGTTGTCTGGCCACCTGGCACGGATTTCCCGCCAGAGGACCACGGCCGTGGCCGGCTACGACCTCACCTTCAGCCCGGTCAAGTCCGTGTCGACGCTGTGGGCCATCGCATCCCGCGACATCGCCGACGTGATCGAGCAGGCCCACGCCGACGCCGTTGCCGACGTGCTGGCCTGGCTGGAGGACCACGCCACCTACACCCGAGCCGGCCGGCACAGCGTCGCCCAGGTCGACGCACGCGGACTGCTCGCGGCAGCCTTCACCCACCGGGACTCCCGGGCCGGCGATCCTGACCTGCACACCCATGTCGCGATCAGCAACAAGGTCCAGACCCTGGACGGGCGCTGGCAAGCCCTCGATGGCCGACCCCTGTACGCCAACACCGTCGCCGCATCCGAGCGGTACAACACCCGCATCGAGTCCTTCTTGTCCGAACGGCTGGGCGTCCGGTTCGCCGAGCGACCTGGCGGGGAGCCTGGGAAGCGGCCGGTGCGGGAGATCGTCGGGGTCGATGGCCCACTCCCCCGCGTGTGGTCATCCCGTCGCGCAGCCATCGACACCCGCCGGGCAGAGCTCAGTGCTGCCTTCCAGACCGACCACGGCCGCCCCCCGACGGCACTCGAGGCGACCCGCCTCGCGCAGCAGGCGAACCTGGAGACCCGGCAGGCCAAGCACGAACCGCTGACCTACGCCGAACAGCGCGCCGCCTGGCGGACGTCAGCCCTGTCAGTCCTCGGCGGTGAGCACGAGCTCGACGCCTACCTTCACCGGGCGCTGCACCCGTCCGGCGCTCCGACCGGACCGGTTGTGACCCCGGGGTGGGTGTCGAAGGTTGCAGCGTCGGCGGTCGAGCGCGTGTCGCTGATGAACGCCACCTGGGCAGAGGTGCATGTGCGTGCCGAGGCCGAGCGACGGGTCCGCCTGTCCGGCATTCGTGCCGCCGAGCTCGACGCGGTGGTCGAGGACGTCGTCACCTGCGCTTTGTTGTCCGTGGCCGTGCCAAAGTCCCCACGGGTGGCCATCGAGAAGTCCCCGCTGATGGCCAGGTAGGTCCCCGTCCCTCGCTCGTCGTGTCGATCGTGAGCTGAGGCCCTGGGCGGTGACGGTGGCGG
>NZ_JAMXRZ010000036.1 GCF_024124375.1 Klenkia sp. PcliD-1-E | reverse complement strand
GGCCCGCCGTGGCCGGGGTGGCCGCCCGGCGAGGGCCCGCAGCGCCGCGCCGTCCGCCGGCCGCAGCCGCACCCTGGCGCTCGTGCTCGCCGTGCTGTGCGTGCTCACCGCCGCCGGCGGGGGCTGGCTGCTGTGGCAGCGCAGCCACCCGACCTCGGTCGACCCCGCGATCTTCGACGCCGCGCGCAGCGGGGTCGAGGACGTATACGCCTACGACTACCGCGACTCCGACGGCAGCGTGCAGCGCAAGCTGGACGCGCTCACCGGCGACCTGCGCGACCAGTACGAGTCCGACCTGTCCGCCGGCGGGATCATCGACACCTACGAGCAGGTGTCGGCGACCACCAGCTACGACGTCCTGGAGGTCGGCCTGCAGCAGGTCAACCAGTCCCAGGACCAGGCCACCCTGGTGGTGTTCGGCCAGTACGTCGTGCAGTCGGTGAACTCCGGCAGCCAGACCGCACCCGCGGGCTCGGAGTGCACGGTCACCGACGACGGCGCGCAGTCGTGCACGCAGACCGTGCGGGTGACGGTGCTCGAGACCGGCGACGGCTGGAAGATCAGCGAGCTGACGCTGCTGACGAGCAGCTGAGCCGGGGGCGGTCGGCGCGCCCGGCTGTCGCGACGGCGCCTCCTTTGGCATCATTCCCGGCGGTGGCGCGAGCCCCCCGACCCGGCGTGGACATCTGTCCCGATCGCGGGTAGGGTCTCCTGTTGCGCTGCCCTCTGACTGCCTGCCCGCCGAGCCGGGTCACCAGGGGTGCCCCCGGAACACCTCGGGGCCATCTCGTGCTGACCAGGTCGTACGGGTGCGACTCGGCCGTCGGGTCGCAGCGCCGCATCCACCGCCGACGACGACCAGCACCGACCGCCCGCACGTCGTGAGGTCCTTGGAAGGACGCATCTTGGCAGGCTCCAGCCCCACCAGCACCAACCCCACCAGCACCGAGCAGATCATCCCGGACGACCCCCAGAACAGCGCGCACACCGCCGGCACCGCAGCGCAGAAGATCCCCGGCGCCCCGCTCCGCGTCTCGTTCGCCAAGATCCACGAGCCCCTCGAGGTGCCGGATCTGCTGGCGCTGCAGACGGCCTCCTTCGACTGGCTGATCGGCAGCCCGGAGTGGAAGGCAACGCTGTCCCCCGAGGAGGCGGAGACCGCCGTCGGCGGCCTGGCCGACATCCTCGAGGAGATCTCCCCGATCGAGGACTTCAGCGGCTCGATGTCGCTGTCCTTCTCCAACCCGCGCTTCGAGGACGTCAAGGCCTCCCTCGAGGAGTGCAAGGACAAGGACATGACCTACGCGGCGCCGCTGTTCGTCACCGCTGAGTTCATGAACAACACCACCGGCGAGATCAAGAGCCAGACGGTGTTCATGGGCGACTTCCCGATCATGACGAACAAGGGCACGTTCGTCATCAACGGCACCGAGCGCGTGGTCGTCTCGCAGCTGGTCCGCTCCCCGGGCGTCTACTTCGACAAGACCCTGGACAAGACCAGCGACAAGGACGTCTTCTCCGCCAAGGTCATCCCCAGCCGTGGTGCGTGGCTGGAGTTCGACGTCGACAAGCGCGACACCGTCGGCGTGCGCATCGACCGCAAGCGCCGCCAGCCGGTCTCCGTGCTGCTCAAGGCGCTGGGCTGGACCGAGGACCGCATCCGCGAGCACTTCCAGTGGTCGCCCACCATGCTGGCCACCCTGGAGAAGGACCACATCGCCGGGCAGGACGAGGCGCTGCTGGACATCTACCGCAAGCTGCGCCCGGGCGAGCCCCCCACGCGCGAGTCGGCCCAGGCGCTGCTGGAGAACCTGTTCTTCAACCCCAAGCGCTACGACCTGGCCCGCGTCGGCCGCTACAAGGTCAACAAGAAGCTGGGTGTGGACGTCCCGCAGCCCACGCAGACGCTGACCGAGGACGACATCGTCGCCACCATCGAGTACGTGGTGAAGCTGCACGCCGGCGAGCCCGACCACGGCGTCGACGACATCGACCACTTCGGCAACCGTCGCCTGCGCACCGTCGGCGAGCTGATTCAGAACCAGATCCGGGTCGGCCTGTCCCGCATGGAGCGCGTCGTCCGCGAGCGGATGACCACCCAGGACGTCGAGGCGATCACGCCGCAGACCCTGATCAACATCCGGCCGGTCGTCGCCTCCATCAAGGAGTTCTTCGGCACCAGCCAGTTGTCGCAGTTCATGGACCAGACCAACCCGCTCGCGGGCCTGACCCACAAGCGCCGCCTGTCGGCGCTGGGTCCGGGTGGTCTGTCCCGCGAGCGCGCCGGCATGGAGGTGCGCGACGTGCACCCCAGCCACTACGGCCGCATGTGCCCGATCGAGACCCCGGAGGGCCCGAACATCGGCCTGATCGGGTCGCTGTCCTCCTTCGGGCGGGTCAACGCCTTCGGGTTCATCGAGACCCCGTACCGCAAGGTCGAGAACGGCACCGTCACCGACCAGATCGACTACCTCACCGCCGACGAGGAGGACCGCTTCGTCGTCGCGCAGGCCAACAGCCCGCTCGACGCGCAGGGCCGTCTCGCCGAGGAGCGCGTGCTCGTGCGCACCAAGGGCGGCGAGGTCGACTACCTGGCCCCCGACGAGGTCGACTACATGGACGTCTCGCCGCGGCAGATGACCTCGGTCGCCACCGCGATGATCCCGTTCCTGGAGCACGACGACGCCAACCGCGCGCTCATGGGTGCCAACATGCAGCGCCAGGCCGTCCCGCTGCTGCGCAGCGAGGCGCCGCTGGTCGGCACCGGCATGGAGCTGCGCGCCGCCGTCGACGCCGGTGACGTCGTCACCGCGGAGAAGGCCGGCGTGGTCGAGGACTCCACCGCCGACTACGTGACGGTCATGGCCGACGACGGCACCCGGCAGACCTACCGGCTGCTGAAGTTCCGCCGCTCGAACCAGGGCACCTCGATCAACCAGACCCCGGTCGTCGAGGAGGGCCAGCGGGTCGAGGTCGGCCAGGTCATCGCCGACGGCCCGTGCACCGACCAGGGCGAGATGGCGCTGGGCAAGAACCTGCTCGTGGCGTTCATGCCGTGGGAGGGCCACAACTACGAGGACGCGATCATCCTGTCGCAGCGCCTCGTGCAGGACGACGTCCTGTCCTCGATCCACATCGAGGAGTTCGAGGTGGACGCCCGCGACACCAAGCTCGGCGCCGAGGAGATCACCCGGGACATCCCGAACGTCTCCGAGGAGGTCCTCGCCGACCTCGACGAGCGCGGCATCATCCGCATCGGTGCCGAGGTCGTCCCCGGCGACATCCTGGTCGGGAAGGTCACGCCCAAGGGCGAGACCGAGCTGACCCCCGAGGAGCGCCTGCTGCGCGCCATCTTCGGCGAGAAGGCCCGCGAGGTCCGCGACACGTCGCTGAAGGTCAAGCACGGCGAGTCGGGCAAGGTCATCGGCGTCCGGGTGTTCTCCCGCGAGGACGGCGACGAGCTGCCGGCCGGGGTGAACGAGCTCATCCGGGTCTACGTGGCCCAGATGCGCAAGATCTCCGACGGCGACAAGCTGGCCGGTCGCCACGGGAACAAGGGCGTCATCTCCAAGATCCTCCCGCAGGAGGACATGCCCTTCCTCGAGGACGGCACCCCGGTCGACATCGTGCTCAACCCGCTGGGCGTGCCCGGCCGGATGAACGTCGGCCAGGTCCTGGAGACCCACCTCGGGTGGGTGGCCAAGACCGGGTGGCAGGTCGAGGGCGACCCGGAGTGGGCGCGCAACCTGCCCCAGGGCGCCCGCGGCGCGCAGCCGGGCACCCGCACGGCGACCCCGGTGTTCGACGGTGCCCGCGAGGAGGAGATCGTCGGCCTGCTGGGCTCGACCACGCTCACCCGCGACGGGGAGCGGCTGGTCAAGGAGACCGGCAAGGCCCGGCTGTTCGACGGCCGGTCCGGGGAGCCCTTCCCCGAGCCGATCTCGGTGGGCTACGTCTACATCCTCAAGCTGCTGCACCTGGTCGACGACAAGATCCACGCCCGGTCGACCGGCCCCTACTCGATGATCACGCAGCAGCCGCTGGGTGGTAAGGCGCAGTTCGGTGGCCAGCGGTTCGGCGAGATGGAGTGCTGGGCCATGCAGGCCTACGGCGCCGCCTACGCGCTGCAGGAGCTGCTGACCATCAAGTCCGACGACATCCTCGGCCGGGTCAAGGTCTACGAGGCCATCGTCAAGGGCGAGAACATCCCCGAGCCGGGCATCCCGGAGTCGTTCAAGGTGCTGCTCAAGGAGCTGCAGTCGCTGTGCCTGAACGTCGAGGTCCTCTCGGGTGACGGGCAGGCCATCGAGCTGCGCGACACCGACGACGAGGTCTTCCGGGCCGCGGAGGAGCTGGGCATCGACCTGTCCCGCCGCGAGCCGTCGTCCGTCGAGGACGTGTGATCGGTCGCCGGCGCGGGGGTGCACGCCACCCCCGCGTCGGCGCCCCGACCCTCAACAGTTGTGAAGAACGAACCCCGGGAAAGGGGTAACAGTGCTCGACGTCAACTTCTTCGACGAACTGCGCATCGGTCTGGCCTCCGGCGACGACATCCGTCAGTGGAGCCACGGTGAGGTGAAGAAGCCCGAGACCATCAACTACCGGACCCTGCGTCCGGAGAAGGACGGTCTCTTCTGCGAGAAGATCTTCGGTCCCACCCGGGACTGGGAGTGCTACTGCGGCAAGTACAAGCGGGTCCGGTTCAAGGGCATCATCTGCGAGCGCTGCGGCGTCGAGGTGACCCGCGCCAAGGTGCGCCGTGAGCGGATGGGCCACATCGAGCTCGCCGCCCCGGTGACCCACATCTGGTTCTTCAAGGGCGTGCCCTCGCGCCTGGGCTACCTGCTCGACCTGGCCCCGAAGGACCTCGAGAAGATCATCTACTTCGCGGCCTACCTGATCACGACCGTCGACGACGAGGCGCGCCACCGCGACCTGCCGACGATCGAGGCCGAGATCAGCGCCGAGAAGCACAACCTCGAGAGCCGCCGCGACGCCGACGTGGAGGCCCGCCAGCAGAAGCTGGAGGCCGACCTCGCCGAGCTCGAGGCCGAGGGTGCCAAGTCCGACGTGCGCCGCAAGGTGCGCGAGGGCGGCGAGCGCGAGATGCGCCAGATGCGTGACCGCGCGCAGCGCGAGATCGACCGCCTCGACGAGGTCGTCGACACCTTCCGCAAGCTCGAGGTCAAGCAGCTCATCGCCGACGAGGGCCTCTACCGCGAGCTGCGCGACCGCTTCGGTGAGTACTTCGAGGGCGGCATGGGCGCCGCGGCGCTGCAGAAGCTGCTCGCCGACTTCGACCTCGACGCCGAGTCGGTCTCGCTGCGCGACACCATCCGCAACGGCAAGGGCCAGCGCAAGCTGCGTGCGCTCAAGCGGCTGAAGGTGGTGGCTGCGTTCCAGCAGACCCGCAACTCGCCCATGGGCATGGTGCTCGACTGCGTCCCGGTCATCCCGCCGGACCTGCGCCCGATGGTGCAGCTGGACGGCGGTCGCTTCGCCACGTCGGACATGAACGACCTGTACCGCCGCGTGATCAACCGGAACAACCGGCTCAAGCGCCTGCTGGACCTCGGTGCGCCCGAGATCATCGTCAACAACGAGAAGCGGATGCTGCAGGAGTCCGTGGACGCGCTGTTCGACAACGGCCGCCGCGGCCGTCCGGTCACCGGTCCGGGCAACCGTCCCCTGAAGTCCCTCAGCGACCTGCTGAAGGGCAAGCAGGGCCGCTTCCGCCAGAACCTGCTCGGCAAGCGCGTCGACTACTCCGGCCGTTCGGTCATCGTCGTCGGCCCGCAGCTGAAGCTGCACCAGTGCGGTCTGCCCAAGCAGATGGCGCTGGAGCTGTTCAAGCCCTTCGTCATGAAGCGGCTGGTCGACCTGAACCACGCGCAGAACATCAAGAGCGCCAAGCGCATGGTCGAGCGCGCCCGCCCCGTGGTGTGGGACGTGCTCGAGGAGGTCATCACCGAGCACCCGGTGCTGCTCAACCGCGCGCCGACGCTGCACCGCCTGGGCATCCAGGCGTTCGAGCCGCAGCTGGTCGAGGGCAAGGCCATCCAGATCCACCCGCTGGTCTGCACCGCGTTCAACGCGGACTTCGACGGTGACCAGATGGCGGTGCACCTGCCGCTGTCGGCCGAGGCCCAGGCCGAGGCCCGCATCCTGATGCTGAGCTCGAACAACATCCTGAGCCCGGCCGACGGTCGTCCGATCACCGCGCCGACCCAGGACATGGTGCTGGGGCTCTACCACCTCACGACGCTCAAGGCCGCGGCCGAGGAGCGCGGCGAGGACGAGCTGCCCAAGGCCTTCGGCACCACCGCCGAGGCCCGGATGGCCTACGACCGGGGTGCCCTCGGCATCCAGGAGCGCGTGCTCATCCGCCTCGACGAGGTGTTCGGCGTCGACAACGGCCCGAAGAACGACGCGTGGGAGGCCCCCGAGGGCTGGGAGCCCGGTCAGCCGGCCGTGGTCTCGACGTCCCTGGGCCGGGTGCTGTTCAACGAGGCACTGCCCGAGGACTACCGCTTCGTCAACTACCAGGTGCCGAAGAAGGAGCTCGGGGCGATCGTCAACGACCTCGCCGAGCGCTACCCCAAGGTGCAGGTCGCCGCGACCCTCGACGCCCTCAAGGCGGCCGGGTTCCACTGGGCCACGCGTGCGGGCATCACGATCGCCATCGACGACGTGGTGACCCCGCCGGCCAAGGCCGGGATCCTGGAGCGCCACGAGGACGAGGCCCGCAAGATCGAGAAGCAGTACGAGCGCGGCGTCATCACCGACGCCGAGCGGCGTGCCGAGCTCATCGAGATCTGGACCCGGGCCCGCGCCGAGGTCAGCCAGGCCATGGTGGACAACTTCCCGACCACCAACCCGGTCTGGGTCATGGTCAACTCCGGCGCGCGCGGCAACATGATGCAGATCAGCCAGATCGCCGGCATGCGTGGTCTCGTCGCCAACCCCAAGGGCGAGATCATCCCGCGGCCGATCAAGGCGAACTTCCGCGAGGGCCTGTCCGTGCTGGAGTACTTCATCTCCACGCACGGCGCCCGCAAGGGTCTGGCCGACACGGCGCTGCGCACAGCCGACTCCGGGTACCTCACCCGTCGTCTGGTGGACGTCTCGCAGGACGTCATCATCCGCGAGGAGGACTGCGGCACCGAGCGCGGCGTGCTCATGCCGATCGGCACCGTGCTGGACGGCAAGGTCACCCGTGACGCGCACGTGGAGACCAGCGTGTACGCCCGGGCCCTGGCCGCCGACGTCGAGGCCGGCGACGGCACGGTCATCGCCACCGCCGGTTCCGACCTCGGTGACGTGCTCATCGCCGAGCTGGTCGACGCCGGCATCAGCGAGGTCAAGGTCCGGTGCGTGCTGACCTGCGAGTCCCTGCTGGGCACCTGCGCGACCTGCTACGGCCGGTCGCTGGCCACCGGCAAGCTCGTGGACGTCGGCGAGGCGGTCGGCATCATCGCCGCGCAGTCGATCGGCGAGCCCGGTACCCAGCTGACGATGCGCACCTTCCACACCGGTGGTGTGGCCGGTGACGACATCACCCACGGTCTGCCGCGCATCGTGGAGCTCTTCGAGGCCCGCGTCCCCAAGGGCAAGGCGCCCATCGCCGAGCTCGCCGGGACCGTGTCGATCGAGGACGGCGAGCAGTTCCGCAAGCTCACCATCTCCCCGGACGACGGCTCCGACGACGTGGTCTACGAGAAGCTGTCGCGCCGCTCCCGCCTGCGGGTGGAGGACGGCGGGCACGTCGAGGTCGGCGAGCAGCTGACCGAGGGTGCCGTCGACCCGCACGAGGTGCTGCGGATCATGGGCCCCCGCGAGGTGCAGCTGCACCTGGTCCGGGAGGTCCAGGAGGTCTACCGCAGCCAGGGCGTGTCGATCCACGACAAGCACATCGAGGTGATCATCCGCCAGATGCTCAAGCGGGTGACCATCATCGACTCCGGCGCCACGGAGTTCCTGCCCGGTGCGCTGGTCGAGCGGACGCTGTTCGAGACCGAGAACCGCCGTGTGGTGTCCGAGGGCGGCGAGCCGGCCTCGGCGCGCCCGGTCCTCATGGGCATCACCAAGGCCTCGCTGGCGACGGAGTCGTGGCTGTCCGCGGCCTCGTTCCAGGAGACCACCAAGGTGCTCACCGACGCGGCGATCCAGGGCAAGAGCGACAGCCTGCTCGGCCTCAAGGAGAACGTGATCATCGGGAAGCTGATCCCGGCCGGCACCGGCATCAGCCGCTACCGGAACATCACGGTCGAGCCGACCGAGGAGGCCCGCGCCGCGGTCTACACCATGGCCGGCTACGACGACGGGCAGTACTACAGCCCGGACGTCTTCGGCACGGGCAGCGGCGAGGCCGTGCGCCTGGAGGAGTACGACTGGCGGTCGTGATCCGCTGAACGACAGGAGGGCCCCGCACACCGGCCGGTGTGCGGGGCCCTCCTGCGTGCGTGACCTGCTCGACGGGTCAGTGCGCGAGCCGGGCCAGGGTCTCCACGCTGGCCCGGCGGCCGGCGGGGGAGTCGTCCAGCGGCTGCGCGGTCAGCGTGGTGACACCGGCCTCGGCGAAGGCCGCGATCCGCTCGGCCACCCAGGACTCCGGGCCGATCAGCGAGGTCTGGCGCACCAGCTCGTCGGGGACGGCTGCCGCGGCCTCGTCCTTGCGGCCGGCCAGGTAGAGGTCCTGGATGGTGGCCGCCTCCTCGGCGAAGCCGTAGCGGACGGCGAGGTCGTTGTAGAAGTTCTTGCCCTTCGCGCCCATCCCGCCCACGTAGAGGGCGACGCCGTGCTTGACGAGCTCGAGCAGGTGCCCGACGTCCTCCCCGATCGCTACCGGGACGCCCGCGACGACGCCGAGGTCGCCCAGCGCCGGGTCCCGCTTCGCCCTCCCGGCGGCCAGCGCGTCGCCCCACACCTCGCCGGCCTTCTCCGGGTGGAAGAAGATCGGCTCCCAGACCTCGGCGATCTCGGCCGCGAGCTCCACGTTCTTGGGCCCGATCGCGGCCAGCATGACCGGGATGCGCTCGCGCACCGGGGTGTTGATCAGCTTCAGCGGCTTGCCGAGGCCGGTGCCCTGGTCGGCCGGCAGGGGGATCGTGTACTTCGGGCCGACGTGCTCCAGCCGCTCGCGGCGCCACACCGACCGGCAGATCTGCACTACCTCCCGGGTGCGGGCCAGCGGCGCGTCGTAGGGCACGCCGTGCCAGCCCTCGACCACCTGCGGACCCGAGGCGCCCAGGCCCAGGGTGAAGCGGCCGTCGCTGACCAGGTCCAGCCCGGCCGCGGTCATGCCGAGCAGCGCCGGGGTGCGGCTGTAGATGGGCAGGATGGCGCTGATCAGCTCCACCCGGTCGGTGACCGCGGCCAGGTAGCCGAGCTGGCTGACCGCGTCGAAGGTGTAGACCTCGGCGACCATCGCGACGTCGAGGCCGACCTGCTCGAGGTCGACGATCTCCTGGGCGGTCTGCCGGAAGTCCCCGGCGTAGCTGGTCTGGATGCCGATGCGCACGCGTGCCTCCTCGTCGGGGCGTCCACACCGACGCCCTCGTCGAGTCAGCACCCTGCCACGGGTGCGGCGGGTCAGGTGGCGGGCAGCGTGCGCACGGACCCGATGACCCGGGTGACCACGGCGACACCGTCGACCTGGCCGGGCACCCGGGCGCCGGCGGAGGCCTCGGTGAGGTCGACCCGCAGGACGTAGTCGGCGTCCTGCCGGGCCAGCCCGACGCCGGTCACGCCCGGGTCGTCGGCCAGCCGGGCGGCCAGCTGCACCTTGGCGGCGCGCGCGGTGCTCCGGTCGGTCACGTGCTCCATGGTGGACCCGCGCCCGCGGGCGGTCCAGCGGCGGGCACGGGTCCTCCTCAAGACGAGGCGACGAAGGTCAGCCCGAGCACCCGCAGCACCGTGGCCAGCGGGTTGGCGAAGGTGACGCCGCCACCGGCCGACCCGCCGGTCGCGGAGCCGGCGAACAGCAGGCCGACCGGCGCGCGGTCGCTGCTGCGCCAGATGACCGAGCCGGAGTCCCCGCCCTCGCTGAACGACCCGGACAGGCCCTCGACCTCGATCTGGTCGTCGAAGGTGTGCACGACGCCCGCGTCGTACTGCACGCCCACGCCGTCGACCTCCACCGCGGTGATCCGGCCGCGGGTGTGGCCCGTGGTGCGCCCGACCTTCTCCACCGCCTCGTCCGGGTCGACCTCGTCGGCAGGCACAACCTGCCCGAGCAGCGCGCCGCCCGGGTAGCCGCCGGGGTCGGCATCGACCCCGGTGTCCAGGGCGGCGACGGCGGCGTCGACCAGGTTGCCGGTGGCGACGAACCGCTCGAAGGCGGTCAGGGTGCCGACCCGGTCGGCGGCGGTGCCGCCGTCGGCCGGCCCGGGCTGGAGCACCGGGTCACCCTCCGTGGCCCCGTCGCTGTCGGCCAGCACGTGGTTGTTGGACAGCACCAGCAGCCCGTCGGTGCCGGCGCGCCGGACGAAGCCGCCCAGCGTGCCGGCCGTGACGGCGGGGTGTGCCACCGACAGGCCGGGCACCAGCGGGCGAGTGCGCCGCTGCAGCTGCTCGGGGGTGGGGGAGCGCAGCGGGCGGACCGGCCCGATCACCCGGACGTCGACCTCGGCGCGGGCGGCCTCGTCGAGGGCGTCGAGCACCTGGGCGGCGTCGGCGTCGGCGAGCACGCGCACCGCCAGGTGCACCTGCTGCGGCCCCACCGGCGCCAGGCCCAGGGCCACCCCGCTCCAGGAGCCGGGGGCGTCGCTGGCCACGACGGTGCCCGGCGCGGCCTCGGCCAGCCGGCGGGACAGGACGGCCTTGAGCTCGCGGGCGGTGTCGACGTGCACGGTGGCCTCCGGGATGCGCTGTGACGGATCGTGCACCGACCGTAGGTGGCGGGTCCGACAACCGCCGCCCGCGGCGACCCGCCCGGCCGCTGCGCCTGACAGCCGGGCCGGTGCCGGGTACCGTCGTCCGCGGTTCGATCCCGGCCGGCCACCGCCCGGGGGTGCAGACCCCCTCGTCGTGGCCGGGCCCGCTCCACCGGTGACCCGCCCCGCGGGTCGCGGCCGGTGGCCGCGGCGCCCGCACTGGCGTGACGTACCCGGCTTTGACCGGGTCACAGCGCCCGGGTATCGTGGTCAGCCGTGCCCAGGGATACCTGGGCCTGCTCCCTCATCGCAGTGCACCTGGGCGTCCGCCCGGTCCCCGGACCGGTCGCCGCCAGGGGGTCCCGCTCCGGTCCGACCGGGGCGCGGGGACCATGCGCCAGGCGCGAGGGGTGACCGGATCCCGATCCACCTGACCGGTCCACGGCAAGGGCGACACGCCCGAGCGCGGGGGCCGGGAGCGGGTGCGGGCGGGCCCGGGACCAGCAGGAACACCAGCACGTACTTCATCCAGAGCACGACCCAGCGCAGGCAGGAGTTCAAGGCCACCCATGCCCACGATCCAGCAGCTGGTCCGCAAGGGCCGCGAGGACAAGGTCGAGAAGACCAAGACCCCGGCGTTGAAGGGTTCCCCCCAGCGTCGCGGCGTGTGCACGCGCGTCTACACGACGACGCCGAAGAAGCCGAACTCGGCGCTGCGCAAGGTCGCCCGCGTCCGGCTCACCAGCGGCGTCGAGGTCACCGCGTACATCCCCGGCGTCGGCCACAACCTGCAGGAGCACTCGATGGTGCTCGTGCGCGGTGGCCGCGTGAAGGACCTCCCCGGCGTCCGCTACAAGATCATCCGCGGTTCCCTGGACACCCAGGCGGTTCGTGGTCGCAAGCAGGCTCGCAGCCGCTACGGCGCGAAGAAGGAGAAGAGCTGACATGCCCCGCAAGGGACCTGCCCCGCGTCGTCCGCTCGTCGCCGACCCGGTCTACCAGTCGCCGCTGGTCACCCAGCTGGTGAACAAGGTGCTCGTCGACGGCAAGCGCTCGGTCGCCGAGGCGATCGTCTACGGCGCCCTCGAGGGCTGCCGCGCCAAGACCGACACCGACCCGGTCGTGACCCTCAAGCGCGCGCTGGACAACGTCAAGCCCGCCCTCGAGGTCCGCAGCCGCCGCGTCGGCGGTGCGACCTACCAGGTGCCTATCGAGGTGCGTGCCTCGCGCAGCACCACCCTGGGCCTGCGCTGGCTCATCCAGTACTCCCGGTCGCGTCGTGAGAAGACGATGACCGAGCGCCTGATGAACGAGCTGCTGGACGCCAGCAACGGCCTCGGTGCCGCGGTCAAGCGCCGCGAGGACACGCACAAGATGGCCGAGTCCAACAAGGCCTTCGCGCACTACCGCTGGTGATCACCGGCGGCTGGTGAGACCCACCAGCGCCACCAGCCGCCACCCGCGGCGAACCCCGGGCCACCCCCGGGGACCCGCGTCAGGAACCAGAGCAGGAGAGGCAGGACATGGCCAACCTCGTCAAGACCCGCAACATCGGGATCATGGCGCACATCGACGCCGGCAAGACCACCACCACCGAGCGGATCCTCTTCTACACCGGGATCAACTACAAGATCGGTGAGGTCCACGACGGCGCCGCCACGATGGACTGGATGGAGCAGGAGCAGGAGCGCGGCATCACCATCACGTCGGCCGCGACGAAGTGCTCCTGGAACGGCTTCGACATCAACATCATCGACACCCCCGGGCACGTCGACTTCACCGTCGAGGTCGAGCGCTCGCTGCGCGTCCTCGACGGTGCGGTCGCGGTGTACGACGGTGTCGCCGGCGTGGAGCCGCAGACCGAGCAGGTCTGGCGCCAGGCCGAGAAGTACGGCGTGCCGCGCATGTGCTTCGTCAACAAGCTCGACCGCACCGGTGCGAACTTCTTCCGCTGCGTCGACATGATGGTCGAGCGCCTGGGCGCCAACCCGCTGGTGCTGCAGATCCCGATCGGCGCCGAGGGCGACTTCATCGGCGTCGTCGACCTGGTGCAGATGCGGGCCCTGACCTGGCGCGGTGAGACCAAGCTGGGCGAGGACTACGCCATCGAGGAGATCCCGGCCGAGCTCGCCGAGCAGGCCGAGGAGTACCGCACCAAGTTCCTCGAGAACCTGGCCGACTTCCACGACGAGATCATGGAGGCCTACCTGGGCGGGGAGGACATCCCGGTCGAGACCCTCAAGGCCGCGATCCGGAAGTCCACCATCGCCGGCGAGGTCAACCCGGTCGTCACCGGTTCGGCGTTCAAGAACAAGGGCGTGCAGCCCATGCTCGACGCCGTCACCGACTACCTGCCCAGCCCGCTGGACGTCGAGGCGATCGTCGGCACCGCGCTGGACGGCGAGACCGAGGTCCTGCGGCACGCCGACGAGTCCGAGCCCTTCTCGGCCCTGGCGTTCAAGATCCAGACCGACCAGCACCTGGGCAAGCTGACCTACATCCGCGTCTACTCCGGCAAGCTCGACGCCGGGTCCCCGGTGCTCAACAGCACCAAGGACCGCAAGGAGCGGGTCGGCAAGATCTACCAGATGCACGCCAACAAGCGTGAGGAGCGTGCCGGCGTGGGCGCCGGCGAGATCGTCGCCGTCAACGGCATGAAGGGCACCACCACCGGTGACACACTCTGCGACCCGCAGAAGCCGGTGATCCTCGAGTCGATGACCTTCCCCGCGCCGGTCATCTCGGTGGCGATCGAGCCGAAGACCAAGAGCGACCAGGAGAAGCTGGGCACGGCGATCCAGAAGCTCGCCGAGGAGGACCCGACCTTCCAGGTCCGCCTGGACGAGGAGACCGGCCAGACCGTCATCTCCGGCATGGGCGAGCTCCACCTGGAGATCCTGGTCGACCGCATGCGGCGTGAGTTCAACGTCGAGGCCAACGTCGGCAAGCCCCAGGTCGCCTACCGCGAGACGATCCGCAAGACCGTCGAGCGGCACGACTACACCCACAAGAAGCAGACCGGTGGGTCGGGCCAGTTCGCGAAGGTGCAGATCGCCCTCGAGCCGCTGGAGATGACCGCGGACTCGGCGACCTACGAGTTCGAGAACAAGGTCACCGGTGGTCGCATCCCCAAGGAGTACATCCCCTCGGTGGACGCGGGCATGCAGGACGCCATGCAGTACGGCATCCTCGCCGGCTACCCGATGGTCGGGGTCAAGGCCCTGCTCCTGGACGGCGCCTACCACGAGGTCGACTCCTCGGAGATGGCGTTCAAGATCGCCGGTTCGGCCGCCTTCAAGGAGGCCGCGCGCAAGGCCAGCCCCGCGCTGCTCGAGCCCCTGATGGCCGTCGAGGTCGTCACGCCCGAGGAGAACATGGGCGACGTCATCGGCGACCTCAACTCCCGCCGTGGCACCATCCAGGCGATGGAGGAGCGTTCCGGCTCCCGCGTCGTCCGGGCCCTGGTGCCGCTGTCGGAGATGTTCGGCTACGTGGGTGACCTGCGCAGCCGCACCCAGGGTCGGGCGAGCTACACCATGGTGTTCGACACCTACGCCGAGGTGCCCGCCAACGTGGCCAAGGAGATCATCGCCAAGGCCACCGGCGAGTAGGACCCGGTCCGGGCCGCTCCTCCGGCGGCCCGACCCGCGGGCACCCGCCCGCACCCGTTCTCGCGCAGCACTGCGACAGACCAACCCAGAGAGGAACCCCAGTGGCCAAGGCCAAGTTCGAGCGGACCAAGCCGCACGTCAACATCGGCACCATCGGGCACATCGACCACGGGAAGACGACGCTGACCGCGGCGATCACCAAGGTCCTGCACGACAAGTACCCGAACCTCAACGAGGCGTCCGCGTTCGACCAGATCGACAAGGCGCCCGAGGAGAAGGCGCGTGGGATCACGATCTCCATCGCCCACGTCGAGTACCAGACCGAGAACCGCCACTACGCGCACGTCGACTGCCCCGGGCACGCCGACTACATCAAGAACATGATCACTGGTGCGGCGCAGATGGACGGCGCCATCCTCGTGGTCGCCGCGACCGACGGCCCCATGCCGCAGACCAAGGAGCACGTGCTCCTGGCCCGCCAGGTCGGCGTCCCCTACATCGTGGTGGCGCTGAACAAGGCCGACATGGTCGACGACGAGGAGATCCTGGAGCTCGTCGAGCTCGAGGTCCGCGAGCTGCTGTCGGAGTACGAGTTCCCGGGCGACGATCTGCCGGTCGTGCGCGTCTCGGCGCTGAAGGCGCTCGAGGGCGACGCCGAGTGGGGCGACAAGCTCATGGAGCTCATGGACGCCGTCGACGCCTCCATCCCCGAGCCCGAGCGCGAGATCGACAAGCCGTTCCTCATGCCCGTCGAGGACGTCTTCACCATCACCGGCCGCGGCACCGTCGTGACCGGTCGCGTGGAGCGCGGCATCGTCAAGGTCTCCGAGGAGATCGAGATCGTCGGCATCCGCCCGACCTCGACCAAGACGACCGTCACCGGCGTCGAGATGTTCCGCAAGCTGCTCGACCAGGGCCAGGCCGGCGACAACGTGGGCCTGCTGCTGCGCGGCATCAAGCGCGAGGACGTCGAGCGCGGCCAGGTCGTCGTGAAGCCCGGCTCGATCACCCCGCACGTCAACTTCGAGGGCTCGGTCTACATCCTCTCGAAGGACGAGGGCGGTCGGCACACGCCGTTCTTCAACAACTACCGTCCGCAGTTCTACTTCCGGACCACGGACGTGACCGGCGTCGTCACGCTGCCCTCGGGCACCGAGATGGTCATGCCCGGTGACAACACCGAGATGACGGTCGAGCTGATCCAGCCCATCGCCATGGAGGAGGGTCTGCGCTTCGCCATCCGCGAGGGCGGCCGCACCGTGGGCGCCGGCCGGGTCACCAAGATCCTCAAGTGAGTCCCCGGTGGGCGGCGGCCTGACCGGCCGCCGCCCACCACCCGGGTCGTCCCCGGGAACACCCCGGGTCGACCGACCCAGCAATGACCCCGAGCACCACCCGATCGGCAGGAGCGAGACAAGGCGATGGCGGGACAGAAGATCCGCATCCGGCTGAAGGCCTACGACCACGAGGCCATCGATGCCTCGGCGCGGCGCATCGTGGACACGGTGACGAAGACCGGAGCGCGCGTCGTCGGCCCGGTGCCGCTGCCGACCGAGAAGAACGTGTACTGCGTCATCCGCTCGCCGCACAAGTACAAGGACTCGCGCGAGCACTTCGAGATGCGTACGCACAAGCGTCTCATCGACATCCTCGACCCGACGCCGAAGACGGTCGACGCGCTCATGCGCATCGACCTGCCGGCCTCGGTCGACGTGAACATCCAGTAAGGGTTTCGGGACAATGGCGAGCACATTCCGTGGTCTCCTCGGCGAGAAGCTGGGGATGACCCAGGTCTTCGACGAGAACAACCGCATCGTGCCGGTGACCGTGGTCAAGGCCGGCCCCTGCGTGGTGACCCAGGTCCGCACCCCCGAGGTGGACGGCTACTCGGCCATCCAGATCGGGTTCGGCGCGATCGACCCGCGCAAGGTGAACAAGCCCGAGGGCGGGCACTTCGCCAAGGCGGGCGTGACCCCGCGCCGGCACCTGGTCGAGCTGCGCACCAAGGACGCCGGCGACTACACCGTCGGCCAGGAGCTGACCGCCGACGTGCTGGCCGAGCTGGCCACCGTCGACGTGATCGGCAAGAGCAAGGGCAAGGGCACCGCCGGTGTCATGAAGCGCCACGGGTTCAAGGGCCTGGGCGCCGGGCACGGCGTGCAGCGCAAGCACCGTTCCCCGGGCTCCATCGGTGGCTGTGCCACCCCGGGCCGGGTCTTCAAGGGTCTGCGCATGGCCGGGCGCATGGGTGCGGTCACCACGACCACCCTGTCGCTGAAGGTGCACAAGGTCGACACGGAGAAGGGTCTGGTGCTCCTCAAGGGCGCCGTCCCGGGTCCGAAGGGTGGGCTGGTCCTCGTCCGTTCCGCGGTCAAGGGCGGCCCCGTGGGGAGTGACGCGAAGTGACCACGTCTGCCGCCGAGCGCGCGGACAAGACCGTCGACGTCCTGGACGCGACGGGCACCAAGAGCGGGACCGCCACCCTCCCGGGTGCGCTGTTCGACGCCGACGCCAACCTGTCGCTCATGCACCAGGTCGTCGTGGCCCAGCTGGCCGCGGCGCGCCAGGGCACGCACGCCACCAAGACCCGCGCCCAGGTCAGCGGCACCGGCGCCAAGCCGTACCGCCAGAAGGGCACCGGCCGGGCCCGTCAGGGTTCGCTGCGCGCGCCGCAGTTCGAGGGCGGTGGCATCTCGCACGGGCCGCAGCCGCGCAACTACGAGCAGAAGACCCCGAAGAAGATGAAGGCCGCTGCTCTGCGCGCTGCCCTCTCCGACCGGGCCCGCGAGGACCGCGTGCACGTGGTCAGCGCCTTCGTCGCCGGCGACGCGCCCTCGACCAAGGCCGCCCGCGCCGCGCTGGAGGCCGTCACGACCTCGGCGAAGGTGCTCGTCGTGCTCGACCGCGACGACGTCCTGAACTGGGTCAGCCTGCGCAACCTGGGCAACGTGCACCTCATCGAGGCCGGGCAGCTGAACACCTACGACGTGCTCTGCGCCGACGAGGTCGTGTTCACCGAGGCCGCGCTGGCCGAGTTCGTCGCTGGCCCGGTCAAGGGCGGCCGCGGGCGGGCCAGCAGCTCCGAGGTCCCCGACCTGGAGACCCACGAGATCGACAGCGAGGTGCCGTCGATGGCGCCCGCGACCACCGAGGAGAAGGCATGAGCGTCCGCGACCCCCGGGACGTCCTGCTGTCCCCGGTCATCTCGGAGAAGAGCTACGGGCTGCTGGACGAGAACAAGTACACGTTCATCGTCCGCCCGGACGCGAACAAGACCCAGATCAAGATCGCTGTGCAGCAGGTCTTCAACGTGAAGGTGCTGTCCGTCAACACGATCAACCGCCAGGGCAAGCGCAAGCGCTCGCGCGGCGCGGTGATGGGCAAGCGCAAGGACACCAAGCGCGCCATCGTGTCCGTCGCCCCCGGTGACCGCATCGAGCTGTTCGGCGGCCCGGGCGCCTGACGGCGACCGGACCAGCGACCGCACGCCAGATCAGACAGGGACTGAGTAGGAACCATGGCCATCCGTAAGTACAAGCCGACGACGCCGGGCCGCCGCGGCTCGTCCGTCGCCGACTTCGCCGAGGTCACCCGCGACCACCCCGAGAAGTCGCTGGTCCGCCCGCTGCACGGCCGGGGCGGTCGCAACGTCCACGGCCGCGTCACCGCGCGCCACCAGGGCGGCGGGCACAAGCGTGCCTACCGGCTGATCGACTTCCGCCGGGCCGACAAGGACGGCGTGCCGGCCACCGTCGCGCACATCGAGTACGACCCCAACCGCACCTCGCGCATCGCGCTGCTGCACTACGCCGACGGCGAGAAGCGCTACATCATCGCGCCGGCCCGCCTCAAGCAGGGCGACGCGGTGGAGTGCGGGCCCAACGCCGACATCAAGCCCGGCAACAACCTTCCGCTGCGCAACATCCCGGTCGGCACGGTCGTGCACGCCATCGAGCTGCGTCCCGGTGGCGGCGCCAAGATCGCCCGCTCGGCCGGCACCAGCGTCCAGCTGGTCGCCCGCGAGGGCCGCTTCGCGCAGCTGCGCATGCCCTCGGGCGAGATCCGCAACGTCGACGTGCGCTGCCGCGCCACCGTCGGCGAGGTGGGCAACGCCGAGCAGTCGAACATCAACTGGGGCAAGGCCGGCCGCATGCGGTGGAAGGGCAAGCGCCCCACCGTCCGCGGTGTCGCCATGAACCCGGTCGACCACCCGCACGGTGGTGGTGAGGGCAAGACCAGCGGTGGTCGCCACCCGGTCAACCCCAAGGGCAAGCCGGAGGGCCGCACGCGCAAGCGCAAGGCCTCCGACGCCATGATCGTGCGCCGTCGTCGCACCAACAAGAAGCGCTGAGCAGGTAGGGGAAGACCATGCCAAGGAGCCTGAAGAAGGGCCCGTTCGTCGACGACCACCTGCTCGCCAAGGTGGACGCCCAGAACGAGAAGGGCACCAAGAACGTCATCCGCACCTGGTCGCGGCGCTCGACGATCATCCCGGACATGCTCGGCCACACCCTGGCCGTGCACGACGGCCGCAAGCACGTCCCGGTCTTCGTGACCGAGGCCATGGTCGGGCACAAGCTCGGCGAGTTCGCGCCCACCCGCACCTTCCGTGGGCACGTCAAGGACGACCGTCGGTCGCGGCGCGGCTGAGCGGGACGAGGAGAGCATCACGATGACTTCCCAGCTGGGGACCGACGCACCGGTCGCCCGGGCCACGGCCCGGTTCGTCCGCGTCACCCCGATGAAGGCCCGGCGGGTGGTGGACCTGATCCGCTACCTGCCCACCGACGAGGCGCTGGCGTTGCTGCGCTTCGCCCCGCAGACCGCCAGCGAGCCGGTGGCCAAGGTCGTCGCCTCCGCGGTGGCCAACGCCGAGCACAACCTGCAGCTCGACCCGGCCGCGCTGGTCGTCAGCGCCGCCTACGTCGACGAGGGCCCGACCCTCAAGCGCATCCGGCCGCGCGCCCAGGGGCGGGCGTTCCGGATCAACAAGCGCACCTCGCACATCACCGTCGAGGTCAGCGAGGTCGCCTCGAGCGCCGAGCTCGCCGCGCGGTCGCGCAAGGCACGTCGTGAGACCGGCCAGTCCGGCCCCGCGACCCAGCAGAAGACCAACACGAAGGGAGGGACCCGCTAGTGGGTCAGAAGGTCAACCCCCACGGGTTCCGCCTCGGGATCACCACCGACTACAAGTCGCGCTGGTTCGCCGACAAGCAGTACGCGGACTACGTCAAGGAGGACGTGGCCATCCGCAAGCTGATGGGCAAGGGCATGGAGCGTGCCGGCATCTCGAAGGTGGAGATCGAGCGCACCCGTGACCGCGTCCGCGTCGACATCCACACCGCGCGCCCGGGCATCGTCATCGGCCGCCGCGGCGCCGAGGCCGACCGCATCCGCGGCGAGCTGGAGAAGCTCACCGGCAAGCAGGTGCAGCTGAACATCCTCGAGGTCAAGAACCCCGAGTCCGACGCCCAGCTCGTCGCGCAGGGCGTGGCCGAGCAGCTGTCCAGCCGCGTCAGCTTCCGCCGCGCGATGCGCAAGGCCATGCAGTCGGCCCAGCGCAGCCCGCAGGTCAAGGGCATCCGGGTGCAGTGCTCCGGTCGCCTGGGCGGCACCGAGATGAGCCGGTCGGAGTTCTACCGCGAGGGCCGGGTGCCGCTGCACACGCTGCGCGCGAACATCGACTACGGCATCTACGAGGCCCGCACCACGTTCGGCCGCATCGGCGTGAAGGTCTGGATCTACAAGGGCGACGCGAGCGGCTCCCGCGCCGAGCGCGAGGCCCTCGAGGCCCTGGCCGCCCGCCAGCAGCGCCGGGAGCGCACCCAGCGGCCCCGCCGCTCGGGCTCGACCGGCACCACCGCCGGTGGCACCGAGGCCGGTCGCGCCGCGGCCGAGACCCCGGTCGACACCACCGCCACCACCGAGGCCCCGGTCGAGGACACCACCGCCACCGCGGTGGAGACCCCGGTCGAGACCACCGCGCAGGGCACCGGCGAGACCGCCGGCGCCGAGGGCACCGCCGCCGAGGCGACCGGTGCCGAGACCACGGAGGGCTGATCGATGCTGATCCCGCGTCGCGTCAAGCACCGCAAGCAGCACCGTCCCGACCGCACCGGCCGGGCCAAGGGCGGCACCGCGATCAACTTCGGCGAGTACGCCATCCAGGCCCTGGAGCCGGCGTACGTCACCAACCGGCAGATCGAGTCCGCTCGTATCGCCATGACCCGCCACATCCGGCGTGGCGGCAAGGTGTGGATCTCGATCTACCCCGACCGCCCGCTGACCAAGAAGCCCGCCGAGACCCGCATGGGTTCGGGCAAGGGCTCGCCCGAGTGGTGGGTCGCCAACGTGAAGCCCGGCCGCATCATGTTCGAGCTGTCCGGTGTCGACGAGCCCATCGCCCGCGAGGCGATGCGCCGCGCCATCCACAAGCTCCCCATGAAGTGCCGCTTCATCACCCGTGAAGGAGAGGTGTGATGGCTGCCGGCCTCACCGCCCCGGAGCTCCGTGAGCTCTCGGTGGACGAGCTCGCCACGCGTCTGCGTGAGTCGAGGGAAGAACTGTTCAACCTGCGGTTCCAGGTGGCCACCGGCCAGCTGGACAACAACCGGCGGCTGCAGACCGTCCGCCGCGACATCGCCCGGATCTACACGATCATGCGCGAGCGCGAGCTGGGCCTGTCGGTCGCCCCGAACGAGGGTGTGGCATGAGCGAGACCACCAACGAGACCAACGAGGCCGTCGCCTCCGGTCCCGGCCTGGCCGGTCGTGGCTACCGCAAGGTCCGTGAGGGCCTGGTCGTCTCCGACAAGATGGACAAGACCATCGTCGTCGAGGTCGAGGACCGGGTGAAGCACGGCCTGTACGGCAAGGTCCTGCGCCGCACCAGCAAGCTGAAGGCGCACGACGAGGACGGCACCGCCGGCATCGGCGACCGCGTCCAGATCATGGAGACCCGCCCGATGTCGGCCACCAAGCGCTGGCGTCTGGTGACCGTGGTCGAGAAGGCCAAGTAGGCCTGCACGACGTCCCAGGTCCGGTGTGACGACGCCCCCGTGGAAACGGGGGAGCCGTTGCGCGTACCCTGGACCACTGGCGCCTCCGAGGAGGCGCCGCAACCCGGGACCTGACGGCCGGCGGCGCGAGCCGCCGGCTGTCGCACGTGGGTCCCGACCGCCGCTTCACCGACTCGGCCCGGCGGTCAACCTCACCACCTCAGGAGCTACGCAGTGATCCAGCAGGAGTCACGACTGCGGGTCGCCGACAACACCGGTGCCAAGGAGATCTTGTGCATCCGTGTCCTCGGCGGGTCCGGTCGTCGCTACGCGGGCATCGGCGACGTCATCGTCGGCACCGTGAAGGACGCCATCCCCGGCGCGGGGGTCAAGAAGGGCGACGTGGTCAAGGCCGTCGTCGTCCGCACCGTCAAGGAGCGGCGCCGTCCCGACGGCTCCTACATCCGCTTCGACGAGAACGCCGCCGTCATCATCCGCGACAGCGGTGACCCGCGCGGCACCCGCATCTTCGGCCCCGTCGGCCGCGAGCTGCGCGACAAGCGCTTCATGCGGATCATCTCGCTCGCCCCGGAGGTGTTGTGACCATGGCGGAGAAGACCCCCTCCCTGAAGGTCAAGAAGGGCGACCAGGTCGTCGTCCTGTCCGGCAAGGACAAGGGTGCGAAGGGGCGCGTCATCGCCGCCTTCCCCAAGACCGGCAAGGTGCTCGTCGAGGGCATCGGCCGGGTCAAGAAGCACACCCGCGTGAGCACCAGCCAGCGGGGCTCGCAGTCGGGCGGGATCGTCACCCAGGAGGCGGCCATCCACGTGAGCAACGTGATGGTCATCGACTCCGAGGGCAAGCCGACCCGCGTCGGCTACCGCAAGGACGAGGACGGACGCAGCATCCGGGTCTCGAAGCGCACCGGTAAGGACCTCTGAACATGAGCGCACCCACCCGAGAGCTGCCCCGGCTGCTCGCCCGCTACCGCGAGGACATCGCGCCGGCGCTGCAGAACGAGTTCGGCTACGCCAACGTCATGCAGATCCCCGGTCTGACCAAGATCGTGGTCAACATGGGCGTCGGCGAGGCCACCCGCGACGCCAAGCTGATGGACGGCGCGGTCCGCGACCTGACCGCCATCACCGGCCAGAAGCCCGCGGTCGTGCGGGCCCGCAAGTCCATCGCCCAGTTCAAGCTGCGCGAGGGCATGCCGATCGGCGCCAAGGTCACCCTGCGCGGGGACCGCATGTGGGAGTTCCTGGACCGGCTGCTGAGCCTGGCCCTGCCCCGCATCCGCGACTTCCGCGGCCTGAACCCCAAGCAGTTCGACGGCCACGGCAACTACACGTTCGGGCTGACCGAGCAGTCGATGTTCCGCGAGATCGACGTGGACAAGATCGACCGTCCGCGCGGCATGGACATCACGCTCGTCACCACCGCCACCACCGACGAGGAGGGTCGCGAGCTGCTCAGCCTGCTGGGCTTCCCCTTCGCCGGCCAGACCGTCGTCCAGACGACCCGCTGAGCCGGGAACAGGAGACACCATGGCCAAGAAGGCGCTCGTCAACAAGGCGGCCCGCACCCCGAAGTTCAAGGTCCGCGGCTACACGCGGTGCCAGCGCTGCGGTCGCCCGCACGCGGTGTTCCGCAAGTTCGGGCTGTGCCGCATCTGCGTCCGGGAGATGGCCCACGCGGGCGAGCTCCCCGGCGTGACCAAGTCCTCCTGGTGACCTGCACCCCGTAGGCCACCACCACCCTGCACCACCCGATCACCGACAGGCCCCCGCACGGCGCGGAGGGAACCGCGGTGAGAGAGGCACGACCGACACATGACGATGACCGACCCGATCGCGGACATGCTCACGCGGCTGCGGAACGCGAACTCCGCGTACCACGACGCCGCGGCCATGCCGTCGTCGAAGCTCAAGACCAAGATCGCCGAGATCCTCCAGCAGGAGGGCTACATCGCCGGCTGGAAGGTCAACGACGTCGAGAAGGACGGCCAGGTCCGCAAGGAGCTGGTGGTCGACCTGAAGTACGGCCCCAACCGCGAGCGGAGCATCGCCGGCGTCCGGCGCGTCTCCAAGCCCGGTCTGCGGGTCTACGCCAAGTCCACCGCGCTGCCCAAGGTCCTCGGCGGTCTCGGGGTGGCGATCATCTCCACCTCGACCGGTCTGCTGACCGACAAGCAGGCGAACAAGAAGGGCGTGGGTGGGGAAGTCCTCGCCTACGTCTGGTAAGGGAGCGCACCAGATGTCTCGAATCGGACGACTCCCCGTCACCGTCCCGGGCGGCGTCGACGTCGCCATCGACGGTCGCACCGTGAACGTGAAGGGCCCGAAGGGCTCCCTCGCCCACACCCTCGCCTCGCCGATCTTCGTCGAGAAGGACGACTCCGGCGCGCTGCTCGTGCAGCGCCCGGACGACGAGCGCGAGAGCCGCGCGCTGCACGGCCTCTCCCGCACCCTGATCGCCAACATGATCACCGGCGTCACCGAGGGCTACACCAAGACCCTCGAGATCGTCGGCGTCGGCTACCGCGTGCAGGCCCGCGGCTCGGACCTCGAGTTCGCGCTCGGCTTCAGCCACCCGGTGCTGGTGAAGGCGCCCGAGGGCATCACCTTCACCGTCGAGGCCCCGACCCGCTTCAAGGTCAGCGGCATCGACAAGCAGCAGGTCGGCGAGGTCGCCGCCAAGATCCGCAAGCTGCGCCGGCCCGACCCCTACAAGGGCAAGGGCGTCCGGTACCAGGGCGAGGTCATCAAGCGCAAGGTCGGGAAGACGGGCAAGTGATGGCAGACACCAAGACCAACGAGAAGTCGGCCCGGGTGCACAAGCCCGTCGGCACCGACATCAGCACCGCGCGGCGGCTGTCGCGCGCCCGCCGGCACAACCGGCTCCGCAAGCGCGTGGCCGGCACCCCCGAGCGCCCCCGCATGGTGGTCAAGCGCAGCTCGCGCCACGTCCACGTGCAGGTCGTCGACGACACCCAGGGCATCACCCTGGTCAGCGCCTCGACCATGGACGCCTCGCTGCGCGGCACCGCCGGGGACAAGTCGGCGCTGGCGCGCCAGGTCGGCGCGCTCGTGGCCGACCGGGCCAAGGCCGCCGGCATCACCGCCGTGGTCTTCGACCGGGGCGGCAACCGCTACCACGGCCGCCTCGCGGCGCTCGCCGACGGCGCCCGCGAGGGCGGGCTGGACTTCTGATGGGCGCCCAGCAGCTCATGACCACGCAGATCGAGAGGGACTTCTGATGCCAGGACCACAGCGACGCGGCGGTGGCGCCGGCGGTGCCGGTGGCACCGGCGGCAACGACCGACGTGACCGGCGGGACGGCGGCGGCCGCGGCCCCGGCGGCCCGGCCGAGAAGAGCCAGTTCCTCGAGCGGGTCGTGGCCATCAACCGCGTGTCCAAGGTCGTCAAGGGTGGTCGGCGCTTCAGCTTCACCGCCCTGGTGATCGTCGGCGACGGCGACGGCACCGTGGGCGTCGGCTACGGCAAGGCCAAGGAGGTGCCCGCGGCCATCGCCAAGGGCGTCGAGGAGGCCAAGAAGCACTTCTACCGCGTGCCGCGCATCGCCAGCACCATCCCGCACCCGGTGCAGGGCGAGGCCGCTGCCGGTGTCGTGCTGCTCAAGCCCGCCAGCCCCGGTACCGGCGTCATCGCCGGTGGTCCGGTGCGTGCGGTCCTCGAGTGCGCCGGCATCCACGACGTGCTGTCCAAGAGCCTCGGGTCCTCCAACCCGATCAACATCGTCCACGCGACCATGCAGGCGCTGAAGGACCTCGTCCGCCCCGAGGAGATCGCGGCCCGCCGCGGTCTGCCCCTGGAGGACGTCGCCCCCGCCGCCATGCTTCGGGCGCGTGCCGGTCAGGGGGTGTGACGTGGCGCAGCTGAAGGTCACCCAGATCAAGTCCGGGATTGGCACCAAGCCCAACCAGCGGCAGACCCTCCGGTCGCTCGGCCTCAAGCGGATCAACCACACGGTCGTCCAGGAGGACCGCCCGGAGATCCGCGGGATGGTCGCCACGGTGACCCACCTGGTCTCCGTCGAAGAGATCGCCTGAGCGGTCGAGAAGGAACACTGACATGACTCTGAAGGTCCACCACCTGCGTCCGGCCCCCGGCGCCCACACCAAGAAGACCCGCGTGGGTCGTGGTGAGGGTTCCAAGGGCAAGACCGCCGGTCGCGGTACCAAGGGTTCGGGCGCCCGCGTGCAGGTCTCCGCACGCTTCGAGGGTGGCCAGACCCCGCTGTACATGCGACTGCCGAAGCTGTCGGGCTTCACCCCGCGGAACAAGGTCGTCTTCCAGGTCGTCAACCTGGACAAGATCGCCTCCCTGTTCCCCGACGGTGGCCCGGTGAACCCGGAGACGCTGGCCCAGGCCGGCGCCGTCCGTCGCAACCAGCCCGTGAAGGTGCTCGGCACCGGCGAGCTGGGGGGCGTCGCGGTCGAGGTCTCGGCCCACGCCTTCTCCGCGTCCGCGGCCGAGAAGATCGCCGCGGCCGGGGGCAGCACCACCCAGCTGTGAGTCGGCCCCCCTGGTCCGCCCGGTGACCCGGGCGGACCAGGGGGCCTTCTGCTGTTGTTAACCTCGCACGACCGACTCGGGGAGGGCACGTGCTGCAGGCGTTCGCCGCGGCGTTCCGGACGCCAGACCTCCGGCGCAAGCTGTTGTTCTCCCTGGCGATCATCGCCGTGTACCGGCTCGGCGCCAGCGTGCCCGGGCCGGGGGTCTCCATCGAGGCCATCAACAGCTGTCTCGACCAGGCGCAGGCCTCCGACCAGCGCGACGTCTACTCGCTGGTCAACCTGTTCTCCGGCGGCGCGCTGCTGCGGCTGTCGATCTTCGCGCTCGGGATCATGCCGTACATCACGGCGAGCATCATCGTGCAGCTGCTGGTCGTGGTCATCCCGCGGTTCGAGCAGCTGAAGAAGGAAGGGCAGTCGGGCCAGCAGAAGCTGACCCAGTACACCCGCTACCTGACGATCGCCCTGGCGGTCCTGCAGAGCACCGGGATCATCGCGCTGGCCCGCAGCGGCCAGCTGTTCCCCAACTGCCAGCAAGAGCTCATCCCCTCGCAGTCGATCTGGACCACCGTCGTCCTGGTCATCGCGCTCACCGCGGGCACCGCCATGATCATGTGGCTGGGCGAGCTGCTCACCGAGAAGGGGATCGGCAATGGCATGTCCGTGCTGATCTTCACCTCGATCGCCGCGCGCATCCCCGCCGAGGGCGGGTCGATCCTGCAGTCCCGCGGCGGCCTGGTGTTCGCGCTGGTCTGCGTGCTGGCCCTGGTGGTCATCGCCTCGGTCGTCTACGTCGAGCAGGCGCAACGCCGCATCCCGGTGCAGTACGCCAAGCGCATGGTCGGCCGGCGGATGTACGGCGGCACCTCGACCTACCTGCCGCTGAAGGTGAACCAGGCCGGTGTCATCCCGGTCATCTTCGCCTCGTCGCTGCTGTACCTGCCGCAGCTGATCAGCCAGCTGCAGGGGGACTCGGCCGGCTCGGTCCGGCAGTTCTTCGAGACCTACGTCATCAACCAGTCCAGCCCGGTGCACATCGCGATCTACTTCGGCCTGATCGTGTTCTTCACGTACTTCTACGTGTCGATCACGTTCAACCCGGAGGAGCGGGCCGACGACATGAAGCGCTACGGCGGCTTCATCCCCGGCATCCGCCCCGGCCGGCCGACCGCCGAGTACCTGCAGTACGTGCTGTCCCGGATCACCCTGCCCGGGTCGATCTACCTCGGCCTCGTCGCGGTGCTGCCCAACCTCTTCCTGTCGATCACGCAGGAGGGCCAGAACCAGAACTTCCCGTTCGGCGGGACCGCAGTGCTGATCATGGTGGGAGTGGGCTTGGAGACGGTGAAGCAGATCGAGACGCAGCTCAACCAGCGCAACTACGAAGGGTTCCTGAAGTAGTGCGCGTCGTCCTCCTGGGGCCCCCCGGAGCGGGCAAGGGCACCCAGGCGCAGATCATCGCCGGCCGCCTCGGCGTCCCGGCCATCTCGACCGGCGACATCTTCCGGGCCAACGTCAGCGGGCAGACCGAGCTCGGCACGCAGGCCAAGGTCTACATGGACGCCGGCGACCTCGTGCCCGACGAGATCACCGTGGCCATGGTCCGCGACCGGCTCGCCGAGCCCGACGCCAAGGCCGGCTTCCTGCTCGACGGGTTCCCCCGGACCATCGCCCAGGCCGAGCAGCTGCGTGACTCGCTGGCCGAGCTCGGCCAGGAGCTGACCTGCGTGCTCGAGCTCGTGGTCGACGAGGAGGAACTCGTCCGGCGGCTGTCGGGCCGGGTGGTCATCGTCGACGGCAAGCCCGTGCAGCGCGAGGACGACAAGCCCGAGACCGTGCGGCACCGGCTGGAGGTCTACCACCGCCAGACCGAGCCGCTGTCGGGCTGGTACGCGCGGGCGGGGCTCCTGGCCCGCATCGACGCGATCGGCGAGATCGACGAGGTCACCGGCCGCGCGATGGCCGCCCTCGCCGAGGCCGACGACACCGACGACCCGCAGGGCTGACCCGGTGCGCCGCCGGGGGTCCCGGTGACGTCCGGGCTCCTCGGGCGGCTGCCGTTGCTGGCCCGGTGGAGGGGACGCATGATCCAGATCAAGACCGCGCACGAGATCGAGCTGATGCGGGCCGCCGGCCTGGTCGTGGCCGGTGCGCTGGCCGCCGTCCGGGCCGAGGTCCGGGCCAGGGTGACCACCGCCGAGCTCGACGCCGTCGCCGAGGACCACATCCGGTCCGCCGGCGCGGTGCCCTCGTTCCTGGGCTACCACGGGTTCACCGGGACGATCTGCGCCTCGGTCAACGACGAGGTCGTGCACGGCATCCCCGCCGCCGGCCGGGCGCTCGCCGAGGGCGACAACATCTCCATCGACTGCGGGGCGATCCTCTCCGGCTGGCACGGGGACTCGGCGATCACCGTGACGGTGGGGGAGCCCTCGGCCTCCGACGCCGCCCTCATCGCCGCCACCGAGCGCTCGATGTGGGCCGGCCTGGCCAAGGCGGTGGCCGGTGGCCGGCTGACCGACATCAGCTCCGCGGTGGAGGACTCCATCACCGCCGAGCCGCACCGCTACGGCATCGTCGACCACTACGGCGGCCACGGCATCGGCACCGAGATGCACCAGGACCCGCACGTGCTGAACTACGGCCGCCCGGGCCGCGGCCCCAAGCTGGTGCCCGGGCTCGCGCTGGCCATCGAGCCGATGGTGACCGTCGGGGACCCGTCGACCGTGGAGCTCGAGGACGGCTGGACCGTGGTGACCGAGGACGGTTCGCGGGCCGCGCACTTCGAGCACACCGTCGCCATCACCCCCGAGGGGCCGTGGGTGCTCACCGCCGAGGACGGCGGCGTCGCCGGTCTCGCCCCCTTCGGCATCACGCCGCGCACCTGACCCCGCTCACCTGACCGCGCGCAGCTGATCAGCGCCCCGGGTCACACGACCCGGGGTTGGAACGGCTGTGACCTGCGGGGTACAGTGGCCGCTGGCGTTCGCGCCGTCCGTCGTCGTGCTGTGGCCGCATGCCGTCGGGCGCCCTCTGCGAGTACGCCCGCACCAGACACCCAGCACCACCCATCCGCGCCTGCACCGGCGCCGGTGGGACGCGAACCGGCGTGCGCCGGAGGAACACCAGATCGGGAGGCCGTACAGGGAATGGCGAAGAAGGACGGGGCCATCGAGGTCGAGGGTCGAGTCGTCGAGCCGCTCCCCAACGCGATGTTCCGGGTGGAGCTCCAGAACGGGCACCGGGTGCTCGCGCACATCAGCGGCAAGATGCGGCAGCACTACATCCGCATCCTGCCCGAGGACCGCGTGGTCGTGGAGCTCTCGCCCTACGACCTGACCCGCGGTCGCATCGTCTACCGCTACAAGTGACCCGTGGTGGGTCCGGCCACGACAGCCGGGTCCGCCACCACGAACTACAAGGAATGAGGGCGGCACCGGTGAAGGTCCAGCCGTCGGTGAAGAAGATCTGCGACAAGTGCAAGGTGATCCGCCGGCACGGCCGGGTCATGGTCATCTGCGACAACGCCCGGCACAAGCAGCGCCAGGGCTGAGGGAGTAACAGGACATGGCACGACTGGCCGGCGTCGATCTGCCCCGCGAGAAGCGGATGGAGATCGCGCTCACCTACATCTACGGGATCGGTCCGACCTCGGCGAAGGCCACCCTGGCCGCAACCGGCGTCAGCCCGGACCTGCGCGCCAAGGACCTCTCCGACGAGGACCTGCTGAAGCTGCGCGACTACATCGACGAGCACTTCCGCGTCGAGGGTGACCTGCGCCGCGAGGTGGCCGCCGACATCCGCCGCAAGGTGGAGATCGGGTGCTACCAGGGTCTGCGTCACCGCCGCGGCCTGCCCGTCCGCGGGCAGCGCACCAAGACCAACGCGCGCTCCAGCAAGGGCCCGCGCAAGACCATCGCCGGCAAGAAGAAGGCCCGCTGACCCCAGCGGTAGCCCTCACCGGCACCAGCCCCGGCCGTCGCGCCCCCGCAGAGGGGGCGGCCGCGGGCTCCTGCACCACCTCGAGCTCTACACGGCCACGAACGAGAAGAGAGAGTCATGCCTCCCAGGGCACGCGCGGCAGGCGCCAAGAAGGTGCGCCGCAAGGAGAAGAAGAACGTCGCCCACGGCGCGGCGCACATCAAGAGCACCTTCAACAACACGATCGTGTCGATCACCGACCCCACGGGCAACGTGATCAGCTGGGCCTCGGCCGGGCACGTCGGGTTCAAGGGCTCCCGCAAGTCCACGCCGTTCGCGGCGCAGATGGCTGCCGAGAACGCTGCGCGCAAGGCGCAGGAGCACGGCATGCGGAAGGTCGACGTCTTCGTGAAGGGTCCCGGCTCCGGCCGCGAGACCGCCATCCGCTCCCTCCAGGCCACCGGCCTCGAGGTCGGGCAGATCTCCGACGTCACCCCCCAGCCGCACAACGGCTGCCGCCCCAAGAAGCGCCGCCGGGTCTGACCCGCGCCTTCTCTGACTCACTCTTAGAAACCAGGGAGACCCGACGTGGCCCGTTACACCGGAGCCGACTGCCGCCTGTGCCGGCGCGAGAAGATGAAGCTGTTCCTCAAGGGCAGCAAGTGCGAGTCCGCCAAGTGCCCGATCGAGATCCGCCCCTACCCCCCGGGCGAGCACGGTCGTGGCCGCACCAAGGACAGCGAGTACCTCCTGCAGCTGCGCGAGAAGCAGAAGGCCCGCCGCATCTACGGCGTGCTGGAGAAGCAGTTCCGCGGCTACTACGAAGAGGCCAACAAGAAGACCGGCAAGACCGGTGAGGTCCTGCTGCAGATCCTCGAGTCCCGCCTGGACAACGTGGTCTACCGCGCCGGCTTCGCGAAGTCCCGCGACATGGCCCGCCAGCTGGTGCGCCACGGCCACATCAAGGTGAACGGCCGCAAGGTCGACATCCCCTCCTACCGCGTCTCGGCCAACGACATCGTCGAGGTCGCCGCGAAGTCGGCCGAGATGGTGCCCTTCCAGGTCGCCCAGGCCGAGGCCGGCTCCCGGCCGGTGCCCGCGTGGCTCGAGGTCATCTCCAGCCAGCTCAAGGTGCTCGTCCACTCGATCCCGGCCCGGCAGGTCATCGACACGCCGGTCCAGGAGCAGCTGATCGTCGAGCTGTACTCCAAGTAAGCGCACCACGACGGGGCGGGCGGACAGAAGCCCGCCCCGTCGGCACGTCCCCTCACGGCGTCATATGGCGGTCGCCGGAGGACCAGAAGGAGATCGACATGCTCATCGCACAGCGCCCCACCCTCACCGAGGAGACCATCGACGCCTCCCGGTCGCGGTTCGTCATCGAGCCGCTGGAGCCGGGCTTCGGTTACACCCTCGGCAACTCCCTGCGCCGCACCCTGCTGTCCTCGATCCCCGGTGCCGCGGTTACCAGCATCCGCATCGAGGGCACCCTGCACGAGTTCACCACCGTGCCGGGGGTCAAGGAGGACGTCACCGAGCTGATCCTCAACCTCAAGGGCCTGGTCGTCAGCTCCGACTCCGACGAGCCAGTGACGATGTACCTGCGCAAGCAGGGCCCCGGTGAGGTCACCGCTGCCGACATCGCGCCCCCGGCCGGCGTCGAGGTGCACAACCCCGACCTGCACATCGCGACCCTGAACGCGAAGGGCCGGCTGGAGATCGAGCTGGTCGTCGAGCGCGGTCGCGGCTACGTGCCGGCCACCCAGAACAAGCAGCCGGGCCAGGAGATCGGTCGCATCCCCGTCGACTCGATCTACTCCCCGGTGCTCAAGGTGACCTACGCCGTCGAGGCCACCCGCGTCGAGCAGCGCACCGACTTCGACCGGCTGGTCGTCGACGTCGAGACCAAGCCCTCCATCGAGCCGCGCGACGCGATCGCCTCCGCCGGCTCGACCCTGGTCGAGCTGTTCGGTCTGCTGCGCGAGCTGAACGTCGACGCCGAGGGCATCGAGGTCGGGCCCAGCCCGGCCGAGGCCGCCGACATCGCCAACTTCTCGATGCCCATCGAGGACATGGACCTCACGGTCCGGTCGTACAACTGCCTCAAGCGCGAGGGCGTGCACACCGTCGGTGAGCTCGTCACGCGCTCGGAGGCCGACCTGCTGGACATCCGCAACTTCGGTGCGAAGTCCATCGACGAGGTCAAGCTCAAGCTGGCCGCCATGGGTCTGGCGCTCAAGGACAGCCCGCCCGGGTTCGTCCCCACCTCGGTGGAGAGCTACGACGAGACCTACGACGACAGCTACCCCGGTGAGGCCCAGTACGCCGACGGGCAGGACTACGCCGAGGGCGACTACCGCGAGACCGAGCAGCTCTGATCGACGGAACCCGCCGCCCCGACCCGGGGCGGCGGGTTCCCGCCGGGAGCGGCACCTGCCGCGACCGGAGTTCCACCCGTCAGTGACACGCGCGGCCGGCAGTACCCCGGCGGCCTGAGGAAGGACCTCCCATGCCCACCCCCACCAAGGGCCCCCGCCTCGGCGGTTCGCCGTCGCACGAGCGGCTGATGCTGGCGAACCTCGCCACCTCGCTGTTCGAGCACGGCCGGATCACCACCACCGAGACCAAGGCCAAGCGGCTGCGCCCGCTGGCCGAGAAGCTCGTGACCCTGGCCAAGCGCGGTGACCTGCACGCCCGCCGCCAGGTGATGACCCAGATCCGGGACAAGAACGTGGTCCACCACCTCTTCGCCGAGATCGGCCCCCGGTACGAGAACCGCCCCGGCGGCTACACCCGGATCACCAAGGTCGGTCCCCGCAAGGGCGACAACGCGCCGATGGCCGTCATCGAGCTCGTCGAGGCCCTGACCGTCGGCCAGCAGGCCGTCGGCGAGGCCGAGCGCGCCCGCGGCACCCGGTTCGCCTCCGGTGCCGGTTCGGCCGCCGCGGCCGGTGAGGTCAGCGCCTCCTCGACCGAGATCGCCGACGAGGCCAGCGACCAGGCCGACGCCGAGGCCACCGCCACCGAGGTGTTCACCCCGGACGACGAGGCCCAGGACGAGACGACCACCGAGCCGGAGCCCACCGCCGAGAACGGCGTCGTGGTCGAGGCCGACGGCGTCTCGCCCGAGGTCGCCGACGCCGCCGCCGCGGAGGTCAACGCGGCGGAGAACACCGACGCCGCCACCGCCGGCGACGACGCACCCGGCGGGGAGTCCGAGCCCGACCCGAAGTGACACCCAGCTCCGTCGACGAGCCCGCCACCGCTCCCGGTGGCGGGCTCGTCCGCGTCCGGCTGGACATCGCCTACGACGGCACCCACCTGCACGGCTGGGCGCGGCAGCGCTCGGTCCGCACGGTGCAGGCCGAGCTCGAGCTCGCGCTGTCCACGGTGCTGCGGCACGACGTCGACCTCACCGTCGCGGGGCGCACCGACGCCGGCGTGCACGCCCGCGGCCAGGTCGCCCACCTGGACCTACCGGTAGCCGTGTGGGCGGAGCACCGGGACCGGCTGCTGCGGCGGCTGCGCGGCACGCTGCCGCCCGACGTGGCGGTCACCGGGGCCGCGGCCGCGCCCGACGGGTTCGACGCCCGGTTCGCCGCCCTGGCCCGGCACTACGCCTACCGGCTGACCGACGCCGTCGCCGGCCCACCACCGCTGCGCCGGTTCGACACGGTCGGCTGGCCGCGCCCGCTCGACGTGCCCGCCATGCGGGTGGCCGCTGCGCTGCTGCTCGGCCAGCACGACTTCGCCGCCTTCTGCCGGCGCCGCGAGGGCGCGACCACGATCCGGGTGCTGCAGGCCCTCGACGTGGCCCGGGAGGGTGGTCTGGTGACCGTGTCGGCGTCCGCGGACGCCTTCTGCCACTCCATGGTGCGCAGCCTCGTCGGCGCCCTGCTCGCGGTGGGGGAGGGCCGGCGTCCTCCGGAGTGGCCGGCCGGCTTGCTGGCCCGCACCACCCGCTCGGACGAGGTACCGGTGGCCCCCGCGCACGGGCTGACCCTGCTGGCGGTGGACTACCCGCCCGACGACCAGCTCGCCGCCCGCACCGTCGTCACCCGCGCGCGGCGGGACGCCTAGGCAGCCGCGACGGCCTCCGCCACGGGGGTGTCCCCGCCGGTGAGCTCCAGCACCCCGGTGTGCGGGGTGTCCAGCAGCGCGACCAGCACGGCGGCGACGTCGTCCCTGCTCACCTCGCCCCGGTCCACCGACGGCGCCAGGTGCACCGTCCCGGCCCCCGGGTCGTCGGTGAGGGTGACCGGCCGCAGGACGGTGGTGTCCAGCCCGTGCCGCGGCAGCACGTCCTGCTCGGCGGCCAGCTTGGCCCGCAGGTAGGCGACGAACACCTCGTCCACGCCGTCGGGGGTCGCGCCGTCGGCCACGGCGTCCACGCCGTAGGAGGACACCAGCAGGTAGCGGCGGACCCCGGCGGCCTCGGCGGCGTCGGCCAGCAGCACCGCGGCGGCCCGGTCGACGGTGTCCTTGCGCGCGATCCCGCTGCCCGCGCCGCCGCCGGCGGCGAACACCACCGCGTCGGCCCCGCGGACGACGTCGGCCACCTGCTCCACCGAGGCCTGCTCCAGGTCCAGCACCACGGGTCGGGCGCCGTCGGACCCCAGGTCCGCGGCGTGGTCGGGGTTGCGCACCACCCCGGTGACGGTGTCGCCGCGGGCGGCGAGCAGGCGGGTCAGGCGGCGGGCGATCTGGCCGTGGGCTCCGGCGATGGCGACGTGCATGGTGCCGCCGCTACCCCGGCGGGCGGCGCGGGACACCCGCGGCGGCCCGTGCCCGCTCGAGGTCCGCGGGGGTGTCGCAGTCGGTCCAGGGCGGGGGGACACCGGGGACGACGTCCGGGCGGTACCGCCGGACGGCCAGGTCGGCCAGCACGGCGCGCATCGACGTCGGCCCGTCGACCCCGGCGACGGCGGCCCGCAGCGCCGCGGTGCGCCACACCCCGAGCAGGTGCTGGTCCCGGCCCGTCGCGTCCACGACGACCACGCCGTCGCCGGTCAGCCGTTCCCGCAGCGCGGTGACCACGGCCGGGGTGAGGAACGGCAGGTCGGCGGCGAGCACCGCGACGACCTCCGCGCCCTCGACGGCGTCCAGGCCGGCCCGCAGCCCGCGCACCGGACCGCCCCCGGGCGGGACCTCGCGGACCACGACGACCCCGGCCGGCACCGGCTGCGGCGGGCCGACGACCACGCGC
>NZ_JAMXRZ010000035.1 GCF_024124375.1 Klenkia sp. PcliD-1-E | reverse complement strand
GCCGGCCACCGGCGACCACCGGGGCCCCGCCGCGATCAGCACCGGGCGGAGCGCGGCGGGCGGCCGGTCGCCGAGGTGCAGGACGAGCGGCGGGTCGTCGCTCACGGCCGGGTCAGCTCGGTCACGACGGCGGGCCAGGACAGCTCGCGCACCCGGGCGCGACCGGCCTCGCCCATCCGCCGGGCGAGGTCGCGGTCGGCGTCCAGGCGGGCGAGCGCGGCCGCGATGCCTGCCGGGCTGCCGTCGGTGACGAGGCCGGTCACGCCGTCCTCCACCCAGTCCAGGACGCCACCGGAGTCGGCCGCGCACACGACGGGCTTGCCGGCGTGGAAGGCCTGCAGGGTGGCGTACCCGTAGTCCTCGTCCTCGGGGGCGTACACCACGGCCAGGGCGCCGGCGAACAGATCGACGACCTCCGCGTCGGGGACGAACCCCGGTACCTGCACTCGGTCGCCCAGCCCCAGCTCGCCCACCCGCGCACGCAGGGGCTCCAGCAGTTCGCCGCGGCCGGCGAGCACGGCGCGCAACCCGCTGCCCGTGCCGGCCAGCTCCGCCATCGCCTCGACCAGCAGGCCGGGGCGCTTGTTCGCCTCCTGGCGCTGGACGGACAGGACGTAGTCGCCGTAGGGCCCCGGGTGCAGGACGTCGGCCATGGGCGGCGGGTGGGCCAGGGGCGTGCCGGTCAGCCCGTTGAACCGGGCCAGCCGCCGGGACACCACACCGGAGTTGGTGTAGACGCGGCGGGCCTCGCCCAGCGCGGCGGCGTCCCACTCGGTCATCAGCCGCTGCTCCTCCAGGCTGGTGTCGTCAAGCCCGAAGTCCGACCACGAGGCCCCGGCCGCGAACCCGTCGTAGGCCCCCCGGTGCTGGTGCAGCAACCACACCACCTTGTTCGGGTGGCGCACGAAGTAGGAGGGGAAGTTGGTGGCGATCACCAGGTCGGCGTCCAGCGGCACCATCCGCCAGGCGAGGGGGGCGTCGAAGAGCCGGCCCTTCTCCCACGCCACGGGGAGCCGCACGAGGTCGACCCGGTGGCCGGCGCCGGCCAGGGCCGCGACCAGGTTCTCCTGGTGCTGCTCGGCCCCGCCTCGCACGAACGGCTTCTGCGCTCCGCAGACGACGATGTCCAGGACGTACTCCCCCTCGGTGCGGCGGAGCCACCGGTCCCGGCCCCCCGGGCACCGTAGCCCATGCCGGGGGGGCCGTCCGGGGGCCCGGCGGACCCACCGGCCCCACCCGCCCCGGGGGACCCCCGGGGGACCCGTGCATCCCCGGGGTCGTTGCCAGGCCTACGTACGATCGCCGGCATGGCAGTCGACAACGGCACGAGCACGGAGGTGCCGCGGGCGACCCCGGCGACACCGGTCGCCGTCGAGGTCCCCCTCGCCGACCGGCCCTTCGAGCGGGTCAACCAGCCGACCCCCTTCCTCCGCGGCTTCTGGCCCACCGCCAAGGAGATCTGGGACTACCGCGAACTGCTCGGGCAGCTGATCAAGAAGGAACTGAAGGTCAAGTACAAGGACAGCGTGCTGGGGTTCTTCTGGACCCTCCTGCGTCCGCTGCTCTACCTGCTCGTCTACGCCGTCGCGATCGGGGTCTTCCTCGGCTCGGGCCGGGTCATCCCGCAGTTCGGGGTCTACCTGTTCACCGGTCTGCTCGCCTGGACGCTGTTCACCGACATCCTCGGCGGCTGCACCGGCTCGATCGTGGGCAACGCGGGCCTGGTCAAGAAGGTGTACTTCCCGCGCGAGCTGTTCCCCCTCGCGGTGGTGGGGGCCGGCCTGGTCAACTTCCTGCTGCAGGCGGTCATCCTCGTCGGCGCCTACGTCGTGACGTGGACGTTCCCGGCGCCCGGTGACCTGCTGCTCGTCCCGCTCGCGCTGGTCGCGCTGGTCCTGTTCGCCACGGGCCTGGGCCTGATCCTCGCGGCCGGCAACGTCTTCCTCCGGGACATCACCTACCTCGTCGAGGTGGGCCTGCTCCTGTGGTTCTGGATGACACCGATCGTCTACGACTGGACCAAGGTGCGCACCACCCTGGTCGACGACCACTCGCTGACCGCGCTGTTCGAGGTCTACCTCGCCAACCCGATGGCCAACATCGTGCTGGCCTTCCAGCGCGCGCTGTGGCCGGGCGGTCTGACCGAGCAGGGTCAGCCGTTCTACTACGACGGCAACCTCTACCTGCGGCTCGGCGTGATCATCCTGGTGGGGCTGGTCTTCGTCTGGTTCGCCCAGCGCGTGTTCGCCCGGTGGCAGGGCAACTTCGCCCAGGAGCTCTGACCCATGACCGACGTCATCCGCGTCCACAACGTCACCAAGGAGTTCGCCCTCCGCAAGGACAAGTCCTTGAAGGAGCGGCTGGTCAACGCCCGCCGCTCGAAGGAGCACGCCGAGGCGTTCACGGCCCTGCGCGACATCGACCTCGTCTTCTCGGCCGGGAGCACCACCGGCCTGATCGGCCACAACGGGTCGGGCAAGAGCACCCTGCTCAAGATCATCGGCGGCATCCTGACCCCGACGACCGGCTACGTCGAGCGGCGCGGCCGGCTGGCCGCGCTGCTGGAGCTGGGGGCGGGGTTCCACGGCGACCTGACCGGCCGCGAGAACGTCTACCTCAACGCCTCGATCCTCGGGCTGACCCGGCGGCAGGTCGACCAGTACTTCGACGCGATCGTCGACTTCTCGGGCATCGAGGAGTTCATCGACACGCAGGTGAAGTTCTACTCCTCCGGCATGTACGTGCGCCTGGCCTTCGCGGTCGCGGTGCACGTCGACCCGGAGATCCTCCTCGTCGACGAGGTCCTGTCGGTCGGGGACGAGCCGTTCCAGCGCAAGTGCCTGGACCGGATCCGCCGGTTCCAGCGGGAGGGCCGGACCATCGTGTTCGTCAGCCACGGCCTGGACCAGGTGCGCCAGCTCTGCGACCGCGCCGTGCTCCTCGACCACGGGACGATGCTGCTGGACGGGACCCCCACCCAGGCCGTGCGGATGTTCCGCGACCTCAACCAGGAGGCGGCCGAGAGCGACGACACCGAGGACGACGCCGAGTCCGGCGACCGTCGGGTGCTGGTGTCCGACGTCGCCGTCCACGGCCGGGACGGCGAGCCGGTGCGCACGGTGAGCTCGGGTGCCGAGCTCGGGGTGTCCTTCTCCGTCAGCACCGACCGGCCGCTGTCGGACTGGATCGTGGGCGTGGCCATCGAGGACTCCGGCGGTCAGGTCGTCTGGGGGGCCAACAGCGACAAGGTCGGTGTGGAGCTGCCGCGTCTGGACGCCGGCACCGCGCGAGTGGCCGTCGACTTCCCGGAGGTCCCCCTCGCCGAGGGCATCTACCAGTTCAGCGTGGCCATCGCCGACACCGGCAACCGCACGGTGTTCCACCGGGTCAACCGCGTGGCCACCTTCCGCGTGGTCACCGACGCCGTCGAGGACGGCACCGTCCACCTCGTGCCCGCCTACTCGGTGGCCGGTGACCGGGTGGACGCACGCGCAGAGGCCGAGGCGCTGCCTCGCCCGTGACAGACACAGAGGGAGCAGTGACAGTGCCTGCAGACGTCGACCGCCGTGGGCGGATCGGCCTGGTCCCCGCCCGGTTCGGCGAGGGCATGGTGGGCGGGGCGGAGATCGTCCTGGCCGAGATGGCCAAGCGGCTGGCCGCGCGGGGGTGGGACGTCGAGATCCTCACCACCTGCGCCATCGACCACTTCTCCTGGGACAACGTGCTGCCTGCCGGGGAGTCGGTGGAGCAGGGCCTGAAGGTGCGCCGGTTCCCCGCGGTGTTCGAGGACAACCCGGAGCGGGGCTTCCTCGACCACGCCGTCGCGACCGGGCAGAAGCTCGGCCTGCAGCAGCAGCAGCGGTGGATCAACGCCGGCATGCGCTCACCCGAGCTGTACCACCACCTGCTCGACAACGGTCGCGACTACCGGGCGCTTGTCTACGGGCCCTACGTGTTCTGGCCGGCCTACGCCGGCAGCCAGCTGCTGCCCGAGCGCAGCCTGCTGTGGACGTGCCTGCACGACGAGCCCGCGGCCTACCTGGACCTGTTCGACCCCGTCCTGTCGGGCATCGCCGGGCTGTTCCTGCAGACCGAGCCCGAGCACGAGCTCGCGCACCGGGTCTCCTCCCGCCTGGCCCCGCACGCGGTGGTGGGCTGCGGGGTGGAGGTCCCCGAGTCCTACGACCCGGACGGCTTCCGCGAGCGCTACGGCCTCCCCGAGCGCTTCGTGCTGTACGCGGGCCGGCGCGAGGGCGCGAAGGGCTGGGAGGACATGCTCGCCGCCTTCGGCCGGGCCGTGGAGCGCACCGGTCTGCCGCTGTCGCTGGTCACCTTCGGCAGCGGCGAGGTGCGGCCCCCCGCCGGCATCGCCGACCGCGTCTTCGACCTCGGGTTCCTCCCCGACCACGAGCGGGACAACGCCTTCGCCGCCGCGGCGGCCTACATCCAGCCCAGCCGGTTCGAGGCGTTCTCCCGCACGGTGATGGAGGCGTGGCTCGCCGGGACGCCGGTCATCGCCAACGGCGGCAGCGACGTGGTGCGCTGGCACTGCGAGCGCAGCGGTGCAGGCCTGGTCTACGACGACGAGGCGGAGTTCACCGAGTGCCTCCGGTTCGTGGCCGAGGCCCCCGAGCTCGCGGAGCAGCTGGCCTCCGGCGGCCGGGACTACGTCCTGTCCAACTACACCTGGGACGTCGTCCTCGACGGCGTCGAGGAGGGGATCCGCTCGTGGACCACCGCGTGACCATCCCGCCGCAGGGCGGGGAGAGGATCCTCGTGGTCTCGCCCTACCCGCCGGTGCGGGACGGCATCGCCACCTACGCCCTGCAGACGGTCCGGGCGCTGCGCGCCCAGGGCCACGACGTCGAGGTGCTCTCGCCGGGGCCCTCCGCCGCGCACCACCACCTCGACCTCGTCGGTCCGCGCGGAGCGCTGGCCCTGGCCAAGCGCGTGGGGGACTACGACCGCGTCGTCGTCCAGTTCCACCCGGACTTCTTCTACCCCGACCCCGGGCGGGCGAAGTCGCGGCTGACCGAGAGCCTGGCCCTCGCGGTGCCCTTCGCCCTCGCCAAGCGGCTGGAGGTCGTCGTCCACGAGATCGACGGCCGGCACGGCAACCCGCGGCGACCCGACGGCCTCGCGGCCCGGCGCCTGTGGGCCCTGGTCGACGACGTCAAGGTGCACACCGCCTCCGAGCGCACCGCGTTCATCGAGAACTTCGGCGTCGACCCCGACCGGGTGAGCCTGGTCGCGCACGGCGCGGACTTCACGGCGCACACCACGGTCGACCGCGCGCGGGCGCGGGAGAGCCTCGGCCTCCCGGAGGACGAGACCGTGTTCCTCGCCATCGGGTTCGTGCAGCCCTCCAAGGGCTTCGACCGGGCCGTCGAGGCGTTCGACGGCCTCGGCGGCGACGGTGCGAGCCTGCACGTAGTCGGGTCCGTCCGCGTGGACGACCCCGACATGGTCAGCTACGAGCGCGAGCTGGCCGACCTGTGCTCGATGACCGAGGGCGCGTACCTGCACAGCGGCTACGTCAGCGACGAGCTGTTCGACCGGTGGATCGTCGCGTCCGACGTGGTGGTGCTGCCCTACCGCAACATCTGGTCCTCGGGTGTCCTCGAGCGGGCCGGCCTGTTCGGCCGGCCGGTCATCGCCTCCCGCGTGGGCGGGCTGTCCGAGCAGGCGGCCCAGCAGGCCGACGTCCGGCTCGTCGACGACGACGCCGAGCTGCGCGAGGCGATGATCGAGCGCCTGCCCGAGCGCGAGCTGCCGGCGGACACGGGCTGGGCCGACGACCTGCCCGCCGACGGCGACCTGCACGACCTGGTGCAGGCGCGCGTGCGTGCCCGGGCGTCGACCCGGCCGGGCAGCGGCCGGGGGCGGCGTGCGCGCCCCACCACGACGGGGGAGGTGCGGACGGTGTCCGCGTCGGCGCCCGTGCGGCGGCTGGGGCGGTTGGGCCCGCCCGACGTGAACCACCCGCGGCGCCCGGTGCGCCTGGTCAAGCGCGTGCTGCGCCGCGCGCTGTCGTGGCAGATCGACCCGCTGGTCCACCAGATCAACAGCCTGCAGTCGGCCACGGTCGTAGCCCTGGAGAACAGGCCGGCGGACGGCGTCGGCGGCCCGGGGGACGAGCGCGGGGCGCGGACCGGGGCCTGACCGCTCCCCCCGGGCGGCGCCCCCGGGGGAGGGTCAGCCCCGGCCGGCGAGGCGGGCCCGGCGGGCCGCGGTGACCCGTCGGCCCCAGGCAATGCCCGGCTTCTCGACGACGTGGTAGGTCAGCACGGAGCCCAGCAGGGTGGCCGCCATCATCGCGAGGAACCCCACCCAGGGTCCGCCGGGCAGCGGCGGGAAGACGATGAGCACCAGGGCGTGCAGCAGGTAGACGGAGTAGCTGATCGTCCCCAGGTAGGTCAGGGCCCGCGGCCAGCTGCGGTGGCGCAGCAGCAGGGCGGCACCGAAGACCAGGTAGGCGGCCACGAACGTGCCGGCCTCGGTCCACCAGCGCGGGGTCTCCCCGCTGATCGGCTCGGTGTAGCCGATGTGCCAGCTGTACTGGGCCAGCACGATCACGACCAGCGCCAGCCCGAAAACCCGGGCCGCCACCCGACCGCTGACCTGGCCGGCGGTGAAGCGGTAGAGGACGGTGCCGACGAACATCGAGCCGAGCAGCAGCAGCGAGAAGTACAGGTCGTGGGGGCGGTTGGACATCGCCAGGACCACCACCGCGCCCATCGCCACGACGGCGGCCCGGCCGTGCCACGCCGGCACCCGACCGGCCGCGACGGCGACCAGCAGCAGACCGGCGGCCGGGAACGTCCACCAGGTGTCGGTGGGCCTCAGCTGCAGCATCCACAGGCTGGTCAGGCCGCCGGCGCCCAGGGCGGCCACCAGCAGGACCACCGAGGTGGTCGTGGACCGCCGGTGCAGACCCAGCAGGAACAGCACCGAGACGAGCAGGTAGAAGACCAGCTCGTAGCCCAGCGTCCAGGACGCCCCGATCACCAGCGGCCGGGTCGAGAAGACCTGGAGCATGGTGAGGTTGAGGACGCCGTCCTCCAGGACGCGGAAGCCGGCAGGCGGGGCCAGGCGTGCCGACGTGCCCCACGCCAGCATGATCAACGCCATGACCGCCAGGTACAGCGGCCACAGCCGGAACGCCCGACCGATCCAGAACTCGACGAGGTCGTTCCGCCGCTCGAGCGACGCCGGGATGATGAACCCGCTGCAGAGGAAGAACACCAGGACGCCGAACTCGCCGGCCCGGAACCAGTGGTGCGACCAGCCCAGCACCTCCACCCAGTGGGTCTCGCCGATGTGCTGGACGGCGACCACGAAGGCGGCGATGCCGCGCAGCGCGTCAAGGAACTCCAACCGGCCCTTGCGGGTGGTGGCGGCGTCGCTGGCGCGTCCCGCGCCGGTCTGCGGGGCCGGGTCGAGGGCGTCGTCGCCGGCGGGCGTCGTCCCCGGGCTGGTTCGCTGGGCCACGGACTCCTCCTGAGCTGGTCGACCACGGCTGAGCGGGCGGACGGGTACGGCCGCGGGACGGCGGGGTCGCGCTGCGTGGTCAGCACGCATCCTCCCAGACCCTCACCCCCGGCCGGGCCCCCCGGCGTGTCGCAGTGCGGCCGCGTAGACCTCGCGGGTGGTGGTCGCGCAGCGCTCCCAGGTGAAGCCCGCCGCGTGGCGACGGCGTGCCGCGACCACCGCGGGGTCGTCCTCGGCGGGCAGCTCGAGCAGCGCATCGGCCCACGCGGCGGGGTCGTCCGGGGGGAGGTGGCGAGCGTGGCCGCCGAGCACCTCGCGCAGCACCGGCAGGTCGCTGGCGAGCACCGCCCGCCCGGTCGCGAGGGCCTCCAGCGGCGGCAGGCCGAACCCCTCGTAGCGGGAGGGGAACAGCAGGGCCCGGCTCCCGGCCACCACCGCGGGCAGGTCGGCGTCGTCGAGGTACCCCGTGGTGTGCACGCGCTCGGCGGGCAGCCCGGACAGGTCGAGGGCGCGGCCCCAGCCGGGTGGACCCACGACGACCAGGTGCGGGGCGCGGGGGTGCCCGCCGAGGGCCGCGAGGGCCGCGACCACCGTCTGCAGGTTCTTCCGCGGCTCGACGGTGCCGACGGTGACCACGTAGTCGCCCGGCAGCCCCAGCCGGTCCCGGACCGCCGGGTCCGGGACCGCCGCGCCCCATACCGGGTCGACGCCCAGCGGCACGGGCACGACCACGTCGGGGTCGACGTCGTAGGTCTCCAGCAGCTCGCGCGCGACCGCGGCGGAGGGCGTGATGACCCGGGCGGCGCGCTCCAGGCTGCGGGGCACCAGCTCGCGGTAGGCGAGGCTGGCGCGGTCGACGTCGTCCCGCACGTGCAGGTAGGACAGGTCGTGCACGGTGACGACCCCGGCCGAGCGTCCCGGCGGGGGCAGCACGAAGTTGGTCGCGTGGAAGACGTCGGTGCGGCCGGCCAGCAGCCCCACGGAGGGGACCTCCAGCCGGGTCCAGGCGGCCCGCAGCAACCGGGCCGGGCAGCGACGCCCGGCCAACCGGGCCCCGGCGGGTGCGACGTCGACCAGCCCGCTGGCCCCGCGGGCGGTGAAGGCGGTCAGCACGACCTCGTCGCCGGGGTCGGCGCACAGCACCCGGGACAGCTCGAGCGCGTAGCGGCCGATGCCCGTCCGGCGGCCGAGCAGAGGAGTGGCGTCCAGTCCGATGCGCACGCCTGAGCCTCCCGCACCGCCGGCCGGCCGGCCCGGGCGGGGCGGGGCGGTGTCAGCCGGCGGCGCGCCGCAGGACGGCCAGGGTGCCGCGGGCCGCGGCGTGCCAATCCAGGTGCGCGGCGCGGGCGCGGGACGCAGCGGCCAGGGCGTCGTGCCGGGTGCCCGCGGCCTCGAGCAGGCCGTCCGCGACGGCGTCCTCGTCCAGCGGGTCGACCAGGACGGCGGCGCCGGCCGCGACCTCCTCCATCGCCGTCGCGCGTGAGGTGACCACCGGGACGCCGTGGGCCATGGCCTCGGACACGGGCATGCCGAAGCCCTCCCGCAGCGACGGGAAGCAGAAGACGTGCGCCCCGGCGTAGGCGTGCGCGAGGTCGCCGGCGTCCAGCCTGCCCAGCACGTGGACGCGGTCCTCGCCGACCCCCGCCAGCCGGTCGCGCTCGGTGCCCCAGCCCTCGGGGCCGACCAGCACGAGGTCCAGGTCGGCACCGGCCCGGACGGCGCCGGCGAACCCGGCGAGCAGGCGCGGCAGATTCTTGCGCGGCTCCCGGGTCCCGGCCCACAGCACGTAGGGCCGGGTCAGGCCGTGCCGCCGACGGAGGTCCGCGACGCCCTGCGGGGTGGTCGCACCGGCCCGGACCCCGTGCAGGACCACGTGCACCCGCTCCCGCTCGATGCCGGCCGCGACGCAGTCCTCCGCGGTGGCCGTCGACGGCACGATCACCGCCACCGCCTCGTCCCGGGCGATGGCCAGGCCGCGCTCGAAGAAGGCGACGCCGTTCGGGGTGAAGTGCTCGGGCTCGTGGCGGAAGGCCAGGTCGTGCACCGTCACGACCAGGGGCACCCGCCGCCCGGGCACGGCCCAGGTCGTGGCGTGCACGACGTCGGCCCGGCCGGTGCGGGGCAGGCGCGCCCGCTGCCAGGCCCGGTACAGCAGTGCGCGGGGGAGGGGCACCCGACGGACCGGCACACCGAGCGGGCCGTCGGTCGGTGGGGCGCCGCGGTGCAGCGCGGACACGCCGGTGACGGCGACGTCGTCGAGGTCCCGGTAGGCGCGCAGCAGTTCGCGGATGTAGGTCCCCGACCCGCCCGGCGCCGGCTGCCAGCACTGCTCGACGGTCATGGCGACCCGGAGGGCGTCGGTGGCGGCCACGGGTCGAACCTAGCCGCCGGGTGCCGGTCACCGGCGCCGCGCGCCGTAGGGTGGCCGGGTGGTGAGCCGCGCGTGACCCTCCGGGTGCTCGTCGACGCCACCGCCGTCCCGGCCGACCGCGGGGGCGTGGGCCGCTACCTCGACGCGCTCCTCCCGGACCTCGTCCGCCCGGGGGTCGAGATCGAGGTCGTCGTGCAGGACCGCGACCGTGACCTGGCCGCCGCGACCGGGGCGCGCGTCCTGCCCGTGGCCGGGTGGGCCGGCCGCCCGGCGGCCCGGCTGGTCTGGGAGCAGGTCGGCCTGCCGCTGCTGGCCATGCGCCGGCGGCCCGACGTGCTGCTCAGCCCGCACTACACGATGCCGCTGCTCGCGCCGGTCCCCGTCGTGGTGACCCTGCACGACGCGACGTTCTTCACCGACCCCCACCTGCACTCCCCGGTCAAGGCGCGCTTCTTCCGCGCCTGGACCCGCGTCTCGGGACGGCTGGCGGCGCACCTGGTCGTGCCGTCGGCGGCGACGGGGGCCGAGGTGGCCCGCGAGGCCGGGGTCCGTCCGGACCGGACGACGGTGGCCCACCACGGCGTGGACACCGCCCTGTTCCGCCCGCCCGCCACCGCGGACGCGGAGCGGGTGGCGCAGGCGCTGGGGCTCGCCGGCCGGCCCTGGGTGGCCTTCCTGGGCACCATCGAGCCGCGCAAGAACGTCCCCGCCCTGGTCCGCGGGTGGGCCCGCGCCGTGGCCGACCGCCCGGACGCGCCGGCGCTCGTGCTGGCCGGCGGCCAGGGGTGGGACGACCAGGTCGACAGCGCCGTGGCAGCGGTCCCCGCGGACCTCACCGTGGTGCGCCCGGGCTACCTGCCGCTGGCCGACCTGCCGGCCCTGCTGGGCGGTGCCCAGGTCGTCGCCTACCCCAGCCTGGGCGAGGGGTTCGGGCTGCCGGTGCTGGAGGCGATGGCCTGCGGGGCGGCGGTGCTGACCACCGACCGCCTCGCGCTGCCGGAGGTGGGCGGCGACGCGGTGGCCTACTCCGGTGTCGAGGACACGTCGATCGCGGCCGCGCTGCGCGGGCTGCTCGACGACGACGAGCGCCGCGCCGAGCTCGGCCGGGCGGCGCGCGAGCGGGCGGCCGGGTTCACCTGGGCCCGCGCGGCCGACCGGCACCTGGAGGCATTCCGGGCCGCCGCCGGCACCGGCCCGTGGTGGCGGAGGAGGCGCACGTGAGCGGGACGCTGCGGGTCGTGGCGGTGACCTACTCGCCCGGGGAGTCCCTGGGGCCGTTCCTGGACAGCCTGCGCACGGCGACCCGGCTCGCCCTCGACGTGGTGCTGGCCGACAACGGGTCGACCGACGGTGCGCCCGAGGCGCAGGCAGCGCGGCGCGACGACGTCCGGGTGCTCCCGACCGGGGGCAACATCGGCTACGGGGCGGCCGTCAACGCCGGCCTCGCCGACGTCCGGTCGGGCTGGGCGCTGGTCGCCAACCCCGACGTGGTGCTCGACCCCGGATCGGTCGACGAGCTCCTCGCGGCCGCGGCGCGCTGGCCGCGCGCGGCGGTGGTCGGGCCGGCCATCGCCACGCCCGAGGGCGACCTCTACCCCTCGGCCCGGGACCTGCCGTCGCTGTCCACGGGGACCGGCCACGCCGTGTTCGGGTGGGTCTGGCCGGCCAACCCCTGGACCGCCCGCTACCGCCGCGAGCGCGAGGCCCCGCGGGAGCGCCCGGCCGGCTGGCTGTCCGGGTCCTGCTTCCTGGTCGACCTGGAGGCCTTCCACGCCGTCGGCGGCTACGACCCCGGCTACTTCATGTACTTCGAGGACGTCGACCTCGGCGAGCGCCTGGGCCGGGCCGGGTACCTGAGCGTCTACGCCCCGACCGCGACGGTCACCCACGAGGGCGGGCACGCCACCCGCAGGCAGCCGCACCGCATGCAGCGGGTGCACCACACCAGCGCGCTGCGCTACCTGGCCGGCCAGTACCCGCGCCGTCGGCACGCACCCCTGCGGGCGGCGCTCCGCGCGGGGCTCGGCGCCCGGATGCTGGTCTCCTACGTGAGCGGCCGGGTCGGCGCCGGCGCGGCCCCCCAGCAGCAGCTCGACCCCCCCACCCCCTGACGAGAGGCTCCCCGTGCGGCACGCAGTGATCATGGCCGGCGGCTCCGGGACGCGGCTGTGGCCGCTCTCCCGGTCCGCCCGGCCCAAGCAGCTCCTCGACGTGGTGGCCGAGGAGGGCGGCGGTGCGCACAGCCTGCTCGCCGAGGCGTTCACCCGGCTGCAGGCCGTGCTGCCGACCGAGCAGATCTGGGTGTGCACGGCCGCCCGCTACGGCGACATGGTCCGGGCCGCGCTGCCCGAGCTCGGTGCCGACCGGCTGATCCTGGAGCCGGTGGCCCGCGATACCGCCAACGCGGTGGGCCTGGCGGCCGCCCTCGTCGCCGATGCCGACCCCGACGCCGAGCTCGCCGTCGTGTCGGCCGACCACGTCATCCGGCCCGTCGAGCGGTTCGCCGACGCGCTGCGCACCGCCTACGACTGCCTCGCCGTCCGGCCGCGGTCGCTGGTCACCCTCGGCATCACGCCCACCTCGCCGGCCACCGGCTTCGGCTACGTGCAGAAGGGCGCGCCCACCGAGGTCGCCGGCGCGGCCGAGGCGGCCTCCTTCCGGGAGAAGCCGGACCTCGCGACGGCCCAGGGCTACCTGGACTCCGGGGAGTACCTCTGGAACTCCGGCATGTTCGTCTGGCGGGCGCAGACCGTGCTGGACGCGCTGCGCGACCACCTGCCGGAGTCCGCCGACGGGCTGGCCCGGATCGTGGCCGCCGACGACCGGCAGGCTGCTCTGCAGGAGGTCTTCCCGACCCTGCCGAAGATCAGCGTCGACTACGCGGTGCTCGAGCCCGCGGCCACCGAGCCCGGCCGGGTGCTCGTGGTCGACCTGGACGTCGACTGGCTCGACGTCGGCTCCTGGCCCGCCCTGGCGCACACCCTGGACACCGACGACGCAGGCAACGCCGTCCGCGGCCCGGTCGTCGCCCTGGACAGCAGCGGCAACGTCGTGCTCTCCGACGACCCCGACCACCTGGTCGCCCTCGTCGGCGTCCGGGACAGCGTCGTGGTGCACACCGCCGACGTGACCATGGTGTGCCCGGTCGGGGACGCCGAGCGGGTCAAGCAGCTGCTCGCCGCCGCCGAGGAACGCTTCCCCGGCCGGTACGCCTGAGACGCCTACCCTCGGGTCCGTGACCGCCGCGACCGTCCTGCCCCGGGAGCGGACCTGGCAGGCCGACTGGCCGCTGGACGTGCGCCGCGCGTTGTCACCGCACCGGCACGGGCACAGCGACCCCACGCTGCAGTACGCCGACGACGGCGCGGCCTGGCGCACCACCACCACCCCCGACGGCGCGGCCACCGTCCGGCTGACCGCCCGGGCGGGGCTGGTGCGGGCGCAGGCCTGGGGCCCGGGTGCGGCGTGGGCGCTGGAGGCGGTCCCGCGGTGGCTGGGCGCCGACGACCGGCCCGAGGACTTCCCGGCCGACCGGCACCCGCTGGTCGAGCGGCTGCACCGGGCCTCCCCGTGGCTGCGGATCGGCGGCACCGGCCGGGTCTGGGACGCCCTCGTCCCCGCCGTCCTGGAGCAGAAGGTGACCGGCATCGAGGCGCACCGCACCTGGGTGCAGCTGTGCCGGCTGGCCGGCGACCCCGCGCCGGGGCCGGCGCCGGCCGGGATGCGGGTGGCGCCGTCGGCCAAACGGGTCCGGGCGGTGACCGACTGGGAGTGGCACCGCTGCGGCCTGGACGGCGCCCGGCGCCGCGCGCTGCTGGCCGTGGCCTCGGTGGCCGGTCGGCTGGAGTGCGACGACCACACCGACTGCGAGGGCCTGCGTCGTCGGCTGCGCTCGGTCCCCGGCATCGGGGTGTGGACGGCGGCCGAGGTGGCGCAGCGGGCGATCGGCTGCCCCGACCAGGTCAGCGTCGGCGATTACCACCTGAAGAACCTGGTGGGCTGGTCGCTCGCGGGCCGGAAGACCGACGACGCCGGGATGCTGGAGCTGCTGGAGCCCTTCCGCGGCCACCGGCAGCGCGTTGTCCGGCTGCTGGAGGTCGGGGGGTCCCGCCCGCCGAAGCGGGGCCCGCGGATGTCCCCGACCGACTACCGGCGGTTCTGAGCGCGAAGCTCCTCGTACCGGGCGGTGCACTGCTCCATCGTCGGCAGCAGGCCCCGGTCCCGTGCCTGTGCCAGCGTGGGGGCGGCGGTGTCCTTGGCCGACAGCTCGAACTCGACGTCGGCGGGCCAGGGGAGCGCGAGGTCGGGGTCCATCGGGTGCACGCCGAACTCCCGCCCGGGGGAGTAGCCGGTGGAGACCAGGTAGGTGACCGACGTCCGGTCTTCCAGCGCCACGAACGCGTGGCCGAGGCCCTCGGCCAGGTAGACCGCGCGGGGGTGCTCGCTGTCCAACTCCACGGCGTCCGCGGTGCCGAACGTCGGTGACCCGATGCGGACGTCGACCACGACGTCCAGCACCCGGCCGGCGGGGCAGTAGACGTACTTCGCCTGCCCCGGGGGCACCAGAGCGAAGTGCACGCCGCGCAGCACGCCGCGGGCGGACACCGAGTGGTTGGCCTGGGCCAGGGTCAGCGGGTGGCCGACCGCCTCGGTGAGCACGTCGGCCCGGTACCACTCGGTGAACCGGCCCCGGTTGTCGCCGTGCGGAACCAGGTCCAGCACGTAGGAGTCGGGCACGGCTAGCTCGCGGACGTTCACGCCAGCAGCCCCATCAGGTAGTCGCCGTAGCCGCTCTTGGCCAGCGGCTCGGCCGCCCGCCGGAGGCCGTCGTCGTCCAGCCAGCCGTTGCGCCAGGCGACCTCCTCGATGCAGCCGATCTTCAGGCCCTGCCGCTCCTCGACCACCGAGACGAACTCGGTGGCCTGGCGCAGCGAGGCGAAGGTGCCGGTGTCCAGCCACGCGGTGCCGCGGTCCAGCGCGGTGACGGTCAGCCGGCCCTCGCGCAGGTAGTGCTCGTTGACGGCGGTGATCTCCAGCTCGCCGCGCGCGCTGGGGGTGATCGAGCGGGCGACGTCGACGACGTCGGCGGCGTAGAAGTACAAGCCCGGCACGGCGAAGGAGCTCTTCGGCGCGGCCGGCTTCTCCTCGATGGAGGTCACCCGGCCCTCGTCGTCGAACTCGACGACGCCGTAGGCCGCCGGGTCGGCCACGTGGTAGGCGAACACGTGCCCGCCGTCGGGGTCGGGCAGCCGGGACAGCGCTGTCCCCAGGCCCGCGCCGTAGAAGATGTTGTCGCCCAGCACCAGGGCCACCGACTGGTCGCCGATGAACTCCGCACCGATGAGGAACGCCTGCGCCAGGCCCTCGGGCCGGGGCTGCACCGCGTACTCGATCCGCATGCCCAGCCGCGACCCGTCGCCGAGCAGGTGCTCGAAGGCCGCCTGGTCGGCGGGGGTGGTGATGACCAGCACCTCGCGGACACCGGCCATCATCAGCGTCGAGAGCGGGTAGTAGACCATTGGCTTGTCGTAGACCGGCATCAGCTGCTTGCTGACCGCCTGCGTGATGGGGAAGAGCCGGCTGCCGGTGCCACCGGCCAGGACGATGCCGCGCATGCCCGAAACCCTACGGGCGCCCCGATACCGTCCTGCTCATGCGCGTCCTCGTCACCGGCGGTGCCGGCTTCATCGGCTCCCACTACGTCCGGACCATGCTCTCCGGCGGCTACCCGGGCTACGAGGACGCCGAGGTGACGGTCTTCGACAAGCTGACCTACGCCGGCAACCTGGCCAACCTCGCCCCGGTCGCCGACAGCCCCCGGTACCGCTTCGTGCAGGGTGACATCTGCTCGCCCGCCGACCTGGATGCGGCGCTGCCCGGTCACGACGTCGTCGTCAACTTCGCCGCCGAGTCCCACGTCGACCGCTCCATCACCGGGGCGGCCGGGTTCGTGCTGACCAACGTCCTCGGCGCCCAGCAGGTCTTCGAGGCCTCGCTCCGGCACGGGGTCGGCCGGGTCGTGCACGTGTCCACCGACGAGGTCTACGGCTCGATCGACGAGGGATCGTGGACCGAGGACCACATCCTCGAACCCAACTCGCCGTACTCGGCAGCCAAGGCCGGCAGCGACCTGATCGCCCGCGCCTACGCCAAGACCTACGGGCTCAACATCTCCATCACCCGGTGCAGCAACAACTACGGGCCGTACCACTTCCCTGAGAAGGTCATCCCGCTGTTCGTGACCAACCTGCTCGACGGCAAGACGGTCCCGCTCTACGGCGTCGGCGCCAACGTGCGCGACTGGCTGTTCGTCGACGACCACTGCCGGGGCATCCAGCTGGTCGTCGAGAAGGGCGGGCCGGGGGAGTACTACAACATCGGCGGAGGCCGCGAGCTGTCCAACCGCGAGCTCACCGAGCAGCTGCTGGCCGCCACCGGCCGCGACTGGTCCTACGTCGAGGAGATCGTCGACCCCCGCGGCGGCGGCCACGACAAGCGCTACTCCGTCGACTACTCCAAGACCGCCGGGCTGGGCTACGCGCCGCGGATGACCTTCGAGGACGGCCTGGCGCTGACCGTGCAGTGGTTCCGCGACAACCGCGCCTGGTGGGAACCGCTGAAGGCCGCGGCGGCCACCGCCCGCGCGTGAGCACGGCCTGGTTCGTCACCGGCGCGCGCGGCCAGCTCGGCCACGACCTGCAGCTCGCGTTGGCCGGGTCCGGGGACGACGTCACCGCCGTCGGGCGGGCCGAGGTGGACCTGACCGACGAGGCGTCGGTGCGCGGCGCGGTGCGCTCCTGGCTCGCGGGGGTCAGCGCGCACCGTGCGGTGGTGGTCAACGCCGCGGCCTACACCGCCGTGGACGCCGCGGAGGACGACGAGGCGACCGCGCTGGTGGTCAACGGGTACGCCCCTGGCTGGCTGGCTCAGGAGCTCGTCGGGCGCGGGCGGCTGGTGCACGTGTCCACCGACTACGTCTTCGACGGCAGGGCCACCGAGCCCTACCCGGTCGACGCGCCGACCGCGCCGCGCTCGGCCTACGGGCGCACGAAGCTTGCGGGCGAGCGGGCAGTCGCGGGCGCCGGTGGGGACGTCGCGGTGGTGCGCACCGCGTGGGTGCACGGCCGGCACGGGAGCAACTTCGTGCGCACGATGGCCGCCCTGGAGCGGTCGCGGGACACCGTCTCCGTGGTGGAGGACCAGGTGGGCTCGCCGACCTGGTCGGCCGACCTCGCCGCCGGGCTGGTGGCGCTGGGCCGGGCCGAGGGGCCAGTTCCGCCCATGCTGCATTGCACGAACGCTGGCCAGGTCAGCTGGTTCGGCCTGGCGAGGGCGGTCTTCGCCGAGCTCGGTGAGGACCCCGCCCGGGTCCTGCCCACCACGTCGGCGGCCTTCGTCCGTCCGGCCCCGCGGCCGGCCTACTCGGTGCTGGACGGCAGCGCGTGGGACGACGCCGGTCTGCCCGCCCGCCGGGACTGGCGGGCGGCCCTGCACGAGGCGATGGCCTCGGGCTACCGGGACTGACCGGCCGGCGCACCCAGCCGGATGCGGCCGACCAGCGACGACCCGCCTGGGGAGCCGACCGGCTCCCACCGGGTGGCCCAGCCCTCGGCGTGCAGCTGCACCAGCGCGGCCCCCAGCAGTGCGCCCAACGCCAGGGCGGTGGCCGGGGTCGAGGCGTCGGTGAGGTGCACGTCGACGACGTCGTCCTCCTCGCTGCCGTAGGAGAACACCACCGGGAACTCCGGCAGCGCCGCGACCGCGACGCGGAACGCCGCCGCCACCGCCTCCAGCGCCCCGGGCCGGGGCACGACGGCGGCCGCGGGGCTGCGGGCGGGCACCAGGTCGCGGGTGCCGAGTGCGAACAGGTCGCCGGGACCGAGCCGGACCAGCGGTCGGGTGCCGGCGTCGTCCTCGGGCGGGGTGACCGCCAGGCCGCGGACCACGGCGACCGGGACGCCGGCGAGCTTGCCCTTCACCAGGTCGGCCGCCGCGGCCAGCTCGTCGACCAGCGCGACCTGGGTGGTCTCCAGCCGGTTGCCGTGCGCGTCGACGTCCCCGCGGTGGTCCAGCAGCGCCGGGATGCCGGCCGACCCGACGGCGACGTCGGTGAGGCCGTCCCGCCAGGTGCGGCCGAAGGTGTCGCTGACCACGACCGCCACGGTCACGCCGAGCAGCTCCTGGAGCGCGGCCCGCAGCCGCCGCGCCGAGGCGTCGGCGTCCTCGGGCAGCAGCACCAGGGTGTCGCCGGCGGTGTTGGACGCGTCGATCCCGGCCGCGGCCACGACCCAGCCGTGCCGGGTCTCCACGATCTTCAACGGGCCGCGGCGGGCCACCACCCGCACGGTCTCGGCGTCGATCGCCCGCTGCCGGACTGCCTCCCGGTCGGCACCCGCCGGCACGGCGACCAGGTTGCCCTCGACCTTGGAGACCACCTTGCTGGTCACGACCACGACGTCGCCGTCGGCCAGCCAGGGCGCCGCTGACGCCACGGCACCGGCCAGGTCGTCGCCCGGGCGGAACTCGGGCAGGCCGGTGACCGGCGTGATCGTCAGGCCCGGCGTCGGTTCACCCACGTGCGGCATCCAACGCCGCCTGCGCCATCGCCTGCGTGGCCGGGGGGTCGGTCATGAGCAGCGGCACCCGCCGCACGTCCACGCCGGGCACGTCGGCGGTGTCGTTCTCGTGCACCAGCCAGGCGTCCAGCAGCCCACCGTCGGACCGGGCGCCGTAGTGCCGCCCGACGCCCTCGGCGCTGACCTCGACGCCGATCGCCGGCAGGCAGCGGTCGGCCATGCCCCGCAGCGGGGCTCCGTCCACCACCGGGGACAGGCCCACCACCCGGGCGGGCGAGGCGAGCAGTGCATCGCGCAGGCCCGGGACACCGAGCACGGTGCCGACGGAGACCACCGGGTTGGACGGCGCGATCAGCACCGCGTCGGCGTCGGCGAAGGCCTCCACCACGCCGGGCGCGGGCCGGGCGTCGTCGACGCCGACCTGCACGAAGGCCTCGGCGTCCAGCGCCGCTCGGTGGCGGATCCACCACTCCTGGAAGTGGATGGCCTGCTGCCGGCCGCTGTCGGGGTCGGTCACCACGACGTGGGTCTCCACCCGCTGGTCGCTCATCGGCAGGAGGGTCACGCCGGGGTCCCAGCGCTGGGCGAGGGCCAGGGTGACCTCCGACAGCGGGTAACCGGCGTCAAGCATCCGGGTGCGGACGAGGTGGGTCGCCAGGTCCCGGTCGCCGAGGCCGAACCAGGTCGGCTCGGCGCCGTAGGCAGCCAGTTCGTCCTTCACGACCCAGCTCTCGTCGCGGCGACCCCATCCCCGGACCGGGTCGATTCCGTCACCGAGCGTATACATCACCGAATCCAGGTCCGGGCAGATGCGCAGGCCGTGCAGGGTGACGTCGTCGCCGGTGTTCACGACGGCCGTGATGTCGGCGTCCGGGGCCGCAGCACGCACCCCGAGCAGGAATCGGGCGCCGCCGATGCCGCCGGCCACGACCACGATCCGCATGCACACCATGGTGCCTGATGGCAAGACCCGTTCTCGAGGCCGGATCCGTGTCGGAATGATCTGGACCAAACAACTGGGTTCGTCAGGCAGAAGTTGTCCAACGGGGCGGCGTGTCTCCGGGCTTGGTGACGCTTCCGGAACCCTCCGTGACCGCTGTGACGCGTGTGGCGGGTGGGACGAACGGCTCGACTTGACCCCACCCAACTGACACGGCTGTAATTCCCTCGGTGTCACCAAGTGCGCGCCGTCGGGAGTGGCCCGATGATCACGCACTGTGACGAGAGCGAGAGGGGACGCATCGTCATGGCCGAGGTGTCGTGGTTGAGCGAGTACAAGCAGCAGCAGGCCGGCAGCGGCGTCGCCGGGTTCAGCGCCCTGAGCTGGTCCGCCGGGCTGGAGGACGAGGACCAGGGGTGGCAAGAGCGCGCCCTGTGCGCCGAGACCGACCCCGAGGCGTTCTTCCCGGAGAAGGGCGGCTCGACCCGCGAGGCCAAGAAGATCTGCACCGGGTGCGAGGTCAAGGTCGAGTGCCTGGAGTACGCCCTGGGCAACGACGAGCGCTTCGGCATCTGGGGCGGTCTGTCCGAGCGCGAGCGGCGCCGCCTGCGCCGCCGGGCGGTCTGAGCCCCACGTCCGGCGTGGGCCACCATGGACGGGTGATCACCCGGGTGGCCCGAGGACGGGCAGAGGTGGTGCGGGAGATCCGCGCCGCCGCCCCGCTCCTGGCAGGACCAGCGACACCGACCACCGCCCGCGGGCCCTGGCTGGCCGCCGCGTTGCACGCGGCGCCGGTCCCCGTCCCCCGGGTGCGCCACCGGGCCGTGGTCGTCGATGCGCACCAGCAGGGCCGTCCCGACGGGGCGGCCCTGCTGTCGTCCGCACCCGTGCTGCACCGCGGTCGCCGGGTCACCGTCCACCGGCTGCTCGGGGACGGCGGCCCGCCGGGTCCGCCCGGCGTTGCTCCCCGACGGCTGCCGGCCGCCGATGCCGACGCAGCGGCGCTGTTGGCCGACGGTGTCGTCGACATGGTGCTGGGCACCCGCGGCCCGTGGCAGCTCGAGCTCACCGGCCTGCCGCTGGGCGACCCGGTCCTCGCCGCGGTCGGGGCCCGGCTCGGCACGGGCGCGGTGTTCCGCACCACCCGCAGCCGGGCCCTGGTGGACGGCCTCGACGACGTCGGCCCCGTGCGGCGGTCCACCGACCCCGGCGAACTGGAGCGGTGGCTGCCGGCCTTCCTGGCCCATCGCCCGGCCCGCTCCCGCCTCGCCGACGTCCGCACGCTCATCCGGGTGCACGCGGCCGCGGGGGTCCTCGAGCACGCCGTCGTCCCTGCCGGTGACGGTGCCCGGGCGGGCCTGCTCACCCTGCTGGACGGCGCCGCCCGCCGTCCCTGGTTCGGCTTCGGGCCGGGCCTGCACGACGCGCCGGGGCAGCCATGGGTGTCACTCGTCGCCGACTCGCGCGGCCGCTGACCCGGCGGGTCAGCCGACGGACAGGCTGCCCCCGGGCAGCGCGTCCGCCACGCCGTCGCCCAACCGGAGCGTGCCGGTGACGGTGCCGCGGCGGTCGGCCACCTCGACGTCGAGGGTGTAGCTGCGGCCGGTGTAGGACGGCGCCGACCCGTTGGGCCGGGTGTAGGTGGGGAAGGAACCGGTCAGCTGCACCCCGTCGCCGGTGCGCGTGGTCGACAGCTCGGGCGAGGGCAGGTCGGCGTACTCCACCAGGCCGCGGCGGCAGTCGGCAGTGGCGGGGTCGGCCGGCGGGGTGTCGGCCAGGCAGTTCCACACCGCGAGCTCGACGTGGGCGACGCTGCGTTCGCCGTCGCCGCTGGCCCGCAGCCTCGGGTAGGCCACCGTGACGCCGACGGCCCGCGGTTCCAGCACCACGCCGGCGAAGGAGACCTCGGCGGTGAACCCGTCCGCACCGGGCGCCAGGTCGGTGCCGGCCAGGTCCCCGGCGGCCGCGGCGGTCAGCGGCGCAGCCGGCGTCGGTGTGGTGGTCGCCGCGGTCGTGCCCGTCGCGGCGCTGGTCGGGCCGGCGGTGCTGTCCGCAGCCGATCTCCCCGGGTCCCCGCCGCCGACGGTGACGGCCGCGACGACGGCGCCGGCGACCACGACGACCGCGCCGGCGAGGGCGACGCGGCGCCGGCCCCACCTCCTGCCGGCACCCTCGGCGCCCGCTCCGCCCGCTCCGCCGGCCAGCCGGTCCGGGTCGGCAGCGGTGCCGGCCGAAGCCTCCGTGGTCGACGCATCGGCCCGGTCGTCGGCGGCCGGCCCGGCCGGCAGGGCCCGAGGGGAGCCGGGCGGTGCGGTGAAGAAGCCGGGCAGGTCGTCCAGCTCCCGGGCCGGCAAGCCCGGTGGTGGGGGAGGGTGCACCGGCTCCGCGGGTGCCGCCCGGGCACGCCACCACCGATGCCCCCGCGCCCCGTCCGTCACGACCCCAGTGTGCCAACCGGTGGGATCAACCAGTGGGGTCGATCTCCTCGGGGTCGCGACCGAGCAGGACGGCCACCTGGTCGACCACGACGTCGCGCACGAGGTCGGCGAGGTCCTCGGGGTCGTGGGCCCGGATCTCCAGGGGACGCCGGTAGACCACGATGCGCGGCGGGTGGTCCACACCCCCCTCCCGCCGGCCGGGGAGCACCCGGGCCAGCGGCACGCTCCCGTCGTCGAGGACGTCGGCGTCCAGCACCACCTCGTCGGGGCTGGAGTGGTCGACCCAGGGCACGTCCTCGACGGCGAACTCCACGCCGGCGAGCTCCTTCTCCCAGTTCCGCTCGATGTCCTCGACGGCGTCGAGGACGAGGTCGTCGAACTGCTCGGACCGGCTGCGGGACAACGGCACCCCGGGCGGGACCAGTCGGCCCCGCAGCCCGCGGCCGTGCCGGTCGCGGCGTCGGGCGGGAGGTCGAGGCATGGCGGGGAGAGCCTACGGCCCGGCGGTGGTGTCGGTGCTCACCGCGGCAGCCGGCGCCACAGCGGCCGGGGCATGACCCGGAAGGCCAGGGCGACCCAGCGCAACGACCCCGGGACCCACACGATCCCCCGCCCGCTGCGCAGACCGGCGACGGCGGCCGTGGCGACCTCGGACGGCGTGCTGGACAGGGGTGCCGGCGACATCCCCGCCGTCATCCGGCCCACCACGAAGCCTGGGCGCACCAGGACCACCCGCAGCAGGCTGCCGTGCAGGCTGTCCTGCAGGCCGGCGACGAAGCCGTCCAGGCCCGCCTTCGCCGACCCGTACACGTAGTTGGCCCGGCGGACCCGGACCCCGGCGATCGAGGAGAAGACGAGCACCGTGCCGCCCCGGTCCTCGAGTGCGGCTCGCAACCGGGTGAGCACGGCCACCTGCGCGACGTAGTCGGTGTGCGCGACGGCCGCGGCGTGTGCCGGGTCGTGCTCGGCGCGGGCCTGGTCGCCCAGCACCCCGAACGCCAGCACGACGACCGGCCGGTCGAGCCCGTCGAGGGCGGACTCGAGCGCCTGCCGGTGGGAGGCGACGTCGTCGGCGTCGAAGTCGACCTCACGGACGACGGTCGCCCCGGCGGCACGCAGCAGCGCCGGCTGGTCATCCGCACCCGGACGGGGACGGCGGGCCAGGACGACCTCGCGCGGTCCGTCGGCGAGCAGCGCGTGCACCACGGCCAGCCCGATCTCGCTCCGGCCGCCGAGCAGGACGACGGGGGACGGGGTCCGCGGTGAGGGCACGTGCCCATGGTCCACGCCCCGACCGCGGGCCCGTTCGGGGCGGCACGCGGAGTGCCTGCTGACGAAGTGCCGCGGGCGCGGTTATGGTGCCAGCCGTGAGGCAACGGTGGTGAGGCAGTCGCGGCGCTGCTCGCGCAGCGGGTGTGCGCAACCCGCGGCGGCCACGTTGACCTACGTGTACTCGGAGTCGACGGCCGTGGTGGGCCCGTTGGCGACGTACTCCGAGCCGCACAGCTACGACCTCTGCGAATTCCACGCCGAGCGGCTCACCGTGCCCCGCGGGTGGGACGTCGTCCGGCACGAGGTCGACTCCGAGGACGCCGGTCCCACCGGGGACGACCTCCTGGCTCTGGCCGACGCCGTCCGCGAGGCCGCCCGGCCCGAGCCCGAGCGCGACCCCGCCGACGACGGATCGGGAACCCGGCGCGGTCACCTGCGCGTCCTCCCCAACCTGCCCTGACCGCGTCCCCCGCCGGCGGTGCCGGGCGGCGGAGCCTGCTGGGTCAGCTCGGTCGCTTCGTCGTGGTCGGGCTGCTCGGCGCCGTCGTCGACCTGTCCGTCTACCACCTCGGCCTGGCCCTAGGGCTGCCCTTCACCGCTGCCCGTGCGATCTCCTTCGTCTGCGGCACCGCGACCGCGTACGCCCTCAACCGGCGGTGGGCCTTCCAGGTCGAGGGTGGCGCGCGTCGGGCCGGCGGGTTCGCCCTGCTGTACGGCAGCACGTTCTTCGTGATCCTCGGCGTCAACGCTGCCGCGCTCGCGCTGCTGCCCGACGCGTGGTGGCGCGTCACCCTCGCCTGGGCGCTGTCCCAGGGCTTCGGGACCGTCTGCAACTTCATCGTGCTGCGCTGGGTGGTCTTCCGGAGCTGACCCTCGGGTCCACCCGTGGGCGGCTAGGGTTCGATGGTCACGGTGGGGCCCACGGGCCCGTCCGACCGAACCGACCCGAGGTGGAGCGCAGTGCCCGATCTGTCGACGATCATCAAGGCCTACGACGTCCGGGGCGTGGTCCCGGACCAGTGGGACGAGACCGTCGCCCGCGCCATCGGCGCGGCCTTCGCCGAGTTCGTGCACGCCGAGTCCGGCGCCACCGCGGTGGTCACCGCGCACGACATGCGCGACTCGTCGGTGCCGCTGTCCCGGGCCTTCGCCGAGGGCGTGCTCGAGCGTGGCCTGGACGTCGTCGAGGCCGGCCTGGGCTCCACCGACATGCTCTACTTCGCCGCCGGCAGCCTGGACCTGCCCGGGGCGATGTTCACCGCCAGCCACAACCCGGCGCAGTACAACGGGATCAAGATGTGCCGCGCCGGCGCCGCCCCCATCGGGCAGGACTCGGGCCTGGTGCAGATCCGCGCCTGGGCCGAGCAGTTGCTCGACGGCGGCACCGTGTTCGACCGCGAGGTTGCCTCGCCCGGCACGTCCAGCGCCCGGGACGTGCTCGGGGAGTACTCCGACTACCTGCGCGGTCTGGTCGACCTGTCAGGGAGCCGTCCGCTGAAGGTCGTGGTCGACGCCGGCAACGGCATGGGCGGGCACACCGTGCCCGTCGTGCTGGCCGGGTTGCCCCTGGACGTCGTCCCGATGTACTTCGAGCTCGACGGGTCCTTCCCGAACCACGAGGCCAACCCCCTGGACCCGGCCAACCTGGTCGACCTGCAGCGCGCGGTCCCCGAGCACGGCGCGGACATCGGCCTGGCCTTCGACGGCGACGCCGACCGCGTCTTCGTCGTCGACGAGCACGGCGACCCGGTCAGCCCGTCCGCCATCACGGCGTTGGTCGCTGTCCGCGAGCTCGCCCGGGGCGTCGGGACGACGATCATCCACAACCTGATCACCTCCTCGGCGGTGCCCGAGATCGTCCGGGAGCACGGCGGCGAGCCCGTGCGCACCCGGGTCGGGCACAGCTTCATCAAGGCCGAGATGGCCCGCACCGACGCCGTCTTCGGTGGCGAGCACTCCGCCCACTACTACTTCCGCGACTTCTGGCGGGCCGACACCGGCATGCTCGCCGCGCTGCATGTGCTGGCGGCCCTCGGCGAGCAGCCCCGGCCGCTGTCCGAGCTGGCCGAGGCCTACAGCCGGTACAGCGCGTCCGGTGAGATCAACTCCACCGTCGCCGACGCCGCCGGGCGCACCGCCGAGGTCCGCGAGGCCTTCACCGCGGAGGGCGGCGCCGTCGACGAGCTCGACGGGTTGACCATGAGCCTGCCCGACGGCTCCTGGTTCAACCTTCGCGCCAGCAACACCGAGCCGCTGCTGCGGCTCAACGTGGAGGCCCCCGACGAGGCCCGGATGGTCGAGATCCGCGACCGCGTGCTGGGCATGGTGCGCGCGTGAGCGCCGACCCCCGGTCGGCGACCCTGGGCATCGACCCGGCGCTGCTGCCGATCCTCGCCTGCCCCGACACCCACCACAGCCCGCTCACCGTCGACGCCGCGGCCGGCGAGCTGTTGTGCACGACCTGCGACCGGGCCTTCCCGGTCCGCGACGGCATCCCGGTGCTGCTGCTGGACGAGGCGCGGCACCGGTCGGCATGACCTCGCCGGAGCTGGCCGAGGAGGTCCTCGACGACCCCGAGCTGCTGCGCGCCCGGGACCCCCGGGGGCTGCTGCCCGCCATGGCCGGCGCCGGGGCGCAGGTGCGGGAGACCGCCAGCCTGACCCGGGAGGCCGGGCTGGAGCGGGTGACGGCGGCGGGCCGTCCCCGCGGCCTCGTCGTGGTCGCCCGTCGCGAGGGCGCGGTCGCTGCCGCCGTGCTCCGGGCGCTGCTGGGCCCGGCCAGCCCGGTGACCGTCGACGTCGTCCCGGGCCCCCAGCTGCCGGTCTGGATGGGCGCCTCCGACGTCGCGGTGGTCGCCACCCGCACCGGTGCCGGCGCCTACGCAGTCACCCCGGCGCACGAAGCGGCCCGGCGCGGCGTGGCCGTGGTCGGCATCGGCGCCGAGGGCGCCCCGCTGCACGCCACCTGCGCCGGGGGTCGGGCGCCCTACGTGCCGTTGCCGCCCAGCCGCGTGCAGCACACCACGTTGTGGTCGCTGCTCACCCCGATGCTGCTGCTGGCCGGCGACCTGGGGCTGCTGGCCCCCGACCTGGCCGACACCGCAGCCGTGGCCGACGCCCTGGACGCGGTCGCCGCCGACGGCGGGCCGGTCACCCCCACCTATGCCAACCAGGCCAAGACCCTTGCGCTGGAGCTGCTCGACGCGCTGCCGGTGCTGGTCGCCGAGGGCCCGCTCGCCTCGGCCGCCGCCGGCCGGGTGGCCGACCAGCTGGCCACGCTCGCCGGGCTGCCCGCCCCCACCTTCCGGCTGCCCGACCAGCGGGTCGCCGCCGAGGCCGTGCTCGGCGGCCCGCTGGCCCCCGACGCCGCGGAGGACTTCTTCCGCGACCGCGCCGAGGACGAGGCGCGGCGGCTGCGGCTGATCACTGTGCGGGACAGCCACGCGCCCGATGACGGCCGCGGCGAGCGCGACCCCCGGTCGGCGTCGGAGGCCTTGCAGCAGGTGCTGCGCACCGCCACCGAGCGCACGGTGCCCGTCACCGGACTGGCCGACCAGGGTGCCCCCGAGGGCGCCGGGCGGCTGGTCACCGTGGCCCGCCAGTTGCTGGCCGGTGACCTCGCCGCGGTGTACCTGGCGCTGGCCCTCGACGCCGAGCGGTCACGGGCAGGCGGGGGCAGACTCCTCCCGTGACGCAACCAGCCACGCCGGCCGCCGACGCACCGCAGGAGCAGGGAGGCGGCCACGGGGGCGGGGCGAAGGCCGTGGTGGCGGCGCTGCTGGCCAACCTCGGCATCGCCGTGGCCAAGTTCGTCGCCTTCCTGGTGACCGGGGCCTCCTCCATGCTCGCCGAGGCCATCCACTCGGTCGCCGACTCCGGCAACCAGGTGCTGCTGCTGATCGGGGGCCGCACGTCCCGGCGGGCCGCCGACGCCGAGCACCCCTTCGGCTTCGGCCGGGACCGCTATGTCTACGGCTTCCTGGTCGCGGTGGTGCTGTTCAGCGTCGGTGGCTGCTTCGCCGTCTACGAGGGCGTGCACAAGATCCTTGCCCCCGAGGAGCTCACCAGCCCGGTGTGGGCGTTCGGCGTGCTGGGCGTGGCGATCGTGCTGGAGTCCTTCTCGCTGCGGACGGCCAAGAAGGAGACCGACGCCGTCAAGCGGCCGGGGGAGAGCTACTGGGCCTTCATCCGCCGGGCCCGCGCGCCCGAGCTCCCCGTGGTGCTGCTCGAGGACACCGCGGCGTTGTCGGGTCTCGTGCTGGCCCTGGTCGGCGTCGGGTTGACCGCGGCCACCGGGGACGGCCTGTGGGACGGGCTGGGCACCGTGGCCATCGGCCTGCTGCTCGTCGCCGTCGCGTCGGTGCTCGCGGTGGAGACCAAGAGCCTGCTGCTGGGCGAGGCCGCGACCCCCGACGTGCAGCGTCGGATCGAGCAGGCCCTGGCCGGCGGCGAGCACGTGGAGTCGGTCATCCACCTGCGCACCCAGCACCTGTCGCCCGAGGAGCTGCTCGTGGCTGCCAAGATCGCCGTCCGGCACGACGACACCGCCGAGGCGGTCGCCCGGGCCATCGACGAGGCGGAGTCCCGCATCCGTGACGCCGTCCCGATCGCGACCCTGATCTACCTCGAGCCCGACATCCGCCGGGCCGGGACCGCCGTCCCCGATGCGGGGGCGACTCCCCGGTAGCCTGCCGGACGATGTGGCAGATACAGAGCAGCGTCCGGCACTACGACTGGGGTCACGAGTCGATCATCCCCGAGCTGATGGGGCTGGAGGCCGACGGCCGGCCCTGGGCCGAGCTCTGGATGGGGGCCCACCCCGACGAGCCGAGCCTGCTGCCCGACGGCCGTGGTCTGGACGCCGCGATCGCCGACGACCCGGCCGGCCTGCTCGGTGAGCCGGTGCGCCGACGCTTCGGCGACCGGCTGCCCTTCCTCATGAAGGTGCTCGCCGCGGGTTCCCCGCTCTCGCTGCAGGCGCACCCCACCAAGGCGCAGGCCGAGGCCGGCTTCGCCGCCGAGGAGGAGGCCGGGGTCCCGCGGGACGACCCGACGCGCACCTACAAGGACGCCAACCACAAGCCCGAGATCCTGTGCGCGCTCACCCCGGTCGAGGCGCTGTGCGGGTTCCGGCCGGTGGAGGAGTCCCTGCACTGCCTGGCCAAGCTCCAGCTGCCCGAGCTCAAGCCCACCATCGCCGCACTCGCCCGGGGCGGCCTGAAGGTCGCCGTCCCCCAGCTGCTGGCGCTGTCGGGCCGGCGCCGGGAGTCGCTGGTCGCGGCCGTCGCGGAGCGCGCGGCGGCGTCGGTGGCCGCCAACGACCCCGAGTTCGTCAACACCTACCGCTGGGCCGCCCGGCTGGCCGAGAAGTACCCCGGCGACCCCGGCGTCGTCATCTCGCTGATGTGCAACCACCTCACCCTGGAGCCGGGGGAGGCGGTCTTCCTGCCCGCGGGCAACCTGCACGCCTACCTGGCCGGCAGCGGCGTCGAGCTGATGGCCAACTCCGACAACGTGCTGCGCGGCGGGCTGACCCCCAAGCACATCGACCTGGCCGCGCTGGTCGAGGTCCTGGACTTCACCGACGGCAAGGTGCCCGTCCTGCGGCCGGTCCTGGGCCCGGGCGGGCTGCGCTACCCCGTCCCGATCGACGACTTCGACCTGACCCGCGTGGCGGTCGACACCGCACCCGGCGAGCTGACCACCCCCGGCCCGCAGATCCTGCTGTGCGTCGAGCAGACCGCCGTGCTCGAGGCGGGCGGGGAGCAGATCACCCTGGCTCCCGGCGGTGCGGCGTTCGTGGCGGCTGGGCAGACGGTGCACGCCAGCGGGCCCGCGGTGCTGTTCCGGGCGACGACCGCGCTGCTCTGAGTCCGTGGCACGCCACCGGCCTGCAGTGCACCATGCCCCCATGGGCACCACGGCCGTGATGGGTCAACAGGGTTGCCTGGTCATCCCCGTCGAACTGCGCGACGCGCTCGACCTCCGCCCCGGCGACGAGCTGCACATCACCGTCGAGGAAGGGCGGCTCGTCGTGCAGAAGCCGGCTGCCCCGGCACAGACGCTGCGAGGCAGCCTGGCCGGTCTGCACGCCGAGCGCTCGCTGGTCGACGAGCTGCTGGCCGAGCGGCGCGCCGAGGCCCAGCACGGGTGACGGTGTTGGACTACCCGGGGCGATGACCCGGAGGACGTGATCGGGAGGTCGCCGACATGAGGGATGACGTCCACCTCATCCGCTGACCGGGGCGACGTCGCCGTCGGGCGGCTATCGTGGACGACGGCACGAGCCCCGCCGAAGCCTCGGCATGCTCGCTCACGAACAGATCCGACGCAGCCGCAGCCACCGGGCGCGGCCGGGACAATCTCTGGAGCGACATGACCGCCAGCACTGGCGCGCGCACCCTGACCGACGGCGACTTCAAGGTCGCCGACCTCTCCCTCGCCGGCTTCGGCCGCAAGGAGATCACCCTCGCCGAGCACGAGATGCCCGGCCTGATGGCCCTGCGCGCGGAGTACGCCGACGAGCAGCCCCTGGCCGGCGCCCGCATCGCAGGCTCGCTGCACATGACCGTGCAGACCGCCGTCCTCATCGAGACCCTGACCGCGCTGGGCGCCGACGTCCGCTGGGTCTCCTGCAACATCTTCTCCACCCAGGACCACGCCGCCGCGGCCATCGCCGTCGGCCCGGAGGGCACCCCCGAGGCCCCGGCCGGCGTCCCGGTGTTCGCCTGGAAGGGCGAGACGCTGGAGGAGTACTGGTGGTGCACCCAGCGCCTGTTCGAGTTCCGTGACTCCTCGGGCACGGTCATCGGCCCGAACATGATCCTGGACGACGGCGGCGACGCCACGATGCTGGTCCACCTGGGCACCCGGTTCGCCGCCGACGGCGCGGTACCGGACACCACCGAGAGCGACAGCGAGGAGTTCGGCGTCGTCCTGCAGGTGCTGCGCGACACCATCGCCGCCGACGACCAGTACTGGACCCGCATCGGCGAGGGCATCAAGGGCGTCACCGAGGAGACCACCACCGGCGTGCTGCGGCTCTACGAGCTCGCCCGCGACGGCCGCCTGCTCTTCCCGGCGATCAACGTCAACGACTCGGTCACCAAGAGCAAGTTCGACAACCTCTATGGCTGCCGGCACTCCCTCATCGACGGCATCAACCGCGCCACCGACGTCATGATCGGCGGCAAGGTCGCCGTCGTCTGCGGCTTCGGCGACGTCGGCAAGGGCTGCGCCGAGGCGCTGCGCGGCCAGGGCGCCCGGGTCATCGTCACCGAGATCGACCCCATCTGCGCGCTGCAGGCCGCGATGGAGGGCTACCAGGTCACCACCCTGGACGACGTCATCGGGTCCGCCGACATCGTGGTCACCACGACCGGCAACAAGGACATCATCTCCGCCGAGCAGCTGGCCGCCACCAAGCACCAGGCGATCATCGGCAACATCGGCCACTTCGACAACGAGATCGACATGGCCGGCCTGGCCCGCACCCCGGGCATCGTGAAGACGAACATCAAGCCGCAGGTCGACGAGTGGCGGTTCCCCGACGGCCACACGATCATCGTGCTCTCCGAGGGCCGGCTGCTGAACCTGGGCAACGCCACCGGGCACCCCAGCTTCGTGATGAGCAACTCCTTCACCAACCAGGTGCTCGCCCAGATCGAGCTGTGGGGCAACCGCGCGGCCTACGAGGGCCAGACCCCCGGCGTCACCGTGCTGCCCAAGCACCTGGACGAGAAGGTCGCCCGGCTCCACCTGGACTCCCTCGGCGTCAAGCTCACCGAGCTGACCAAGGTGCAGGCCGAGTACCTCGGCGTCCCGGTCGAGGGTCCGTACAAGAGCGACCACTACCGGTACTGAGGCTTCGCCTCGGGACGGCGACGTCCCGCTGAGCGGGGCTGACATCTGTTCCGCTCGACGAGGCCCCCGGGATGCTCCGCATGCCGGGGGCCGTCGAGCGGGCACACTGTGCAGCGTGCCGTCCCCTGTTGCTCCTGGAAGTGCCCGCGGACGCGTGCTGGTCGTCGACGACGACGCCGCGCTCGCCGAGATGCTCGGCATCGTGCTGCGCCGGGAGGGCTACGAGCCGGCCTTCGTCGCCGACGGCGCCCGTGCGCTGTCCACCTTCAACCAGGTCCGCCCCGACCTGGTCCTGCTCGACCTGATGCTCCCCGGCCGCAACGGCCTGCAGATCTGCGGCGACATCCGCGCCCAGTCCGCCGTCCCGATCATCATGCTCACCGCCAAGGGCGACACCATCGACGTCGTGCAGGGCCTGGAGGCCGGCGCCGACGACTACGTCACCAAGCCCTTCAAGCCCGTCGAGCTGGTCGCCCGGGTGCGCTCGCAGCTGCGCCGGGGCGAGACCGGCCAGGCCGAGACGCTGAGCATCGGCGACCTGACCATCGACGTCCCCGCCCACCAGGTCAGCCGGGACGGCGAGGCCATCGCGCTGACCCCGCTGGAGTTCGACCTGCTGGTCGCGCTGGCCCGCAAGCCCCGCCAGGTCTTCACCCGCGAGCTGCTGCTGGAGCAGGTCTGGGGCTACCGGCACGCCGCCGACACCCGGCTGGTCAACGTGCACGTGCAGCGGCTGCGGTCGAAGGTCGAGCGCGACCCCGAGCGCCCGGAGGTCGTGCTGACGGTGCGCGGGGTGGGCTACAAGGCCGGCCCCGCATGACCCGGCGGTGAACCGCCGCGCGGCGGTCACCGCCACCCTCCGCCGGTGGACGGCGGCCGGCTGGCGGGCCTGGCGGTCCTCCCTGCAGCTGCGCATCGGCGCGATCACCATGCTGGTGGCCGGCGTCGTCGTCGTGGTGGTCAGCGTCGTGCTGTTCAACCAGATCAAGAACCAGCTGCTCGACGTCAAGCGCGAGGCCGCGATCGACCAGGCGCAGTCCGGCGTGGCCTACGCCCAGTCCCAGGTCTCGGGCATCGCCACCGGGGACGCGGCCAGCGTGCGCACCACACTGGCCCGCACCGTCCGGGAGCTGCAGAGCCGCAACGGCGAGGCCGGCAACTTCGACACCGTGCTGGTGTACCGCACCGGCGACCAGGCCCGCTCGGCCGGCAGCCAGCTCACCCTGTACCGGAACCTGCCGCCGGAGCTGGTGGCCGCCGTGGACTCCGGCACCCAGGTCTGGCAGTACGCCACCGTGCCCGAGGGAGCCGTGCGCGACGTGCCGACCCTGCTGATCGGGGCGCCGGTGCCCATCGACGGCCCCGGCGGGGAGCAGGTCGACCTCTACTACGCCTTCCCGCTGGACCAGGAGCAGCAGACCCTGTCGCTGGTGCGCAGCACCGTGGCCATCAGCGGCATCGCGCTGACCCTGTTCGTGGTCGGCATCGGCGTGCTGGTCACCCGGTTGGTCGTGGGCCCGGTGCGCCGGGCCGCCCAGGGTGCGCAGCGGCTGGCCGAGGGCCGGCTGGAGGAGCGGCTGACGGTCAGCGGCACCGACGACCTGGCCCGGCTGGCCACGAGCTTCAACGCGATGGCCGACAGCCTGCAGAAGCAGATCACCCAGCTCGAGGCGTTGTCGCAGCTGCAGCAGCGGTTCACCTCCGACGTCTCCCACGAGCTGCGCACCCCGCTGACCACCGTGCAGATGGCCGCCGAGGTGCTGCACGAGTCCCGCGGGGACTTCGACCCGGCCCTGGCCCGGTCGGCCGAGCTGCTCTACGCCGAGGTCAACCGCTTCGAGGCCCTGCTGTCGGACCTGCTGGAGATCAGCCGCTACGACGCGGGGGCTGCGCTGCTGGAGGCCGAGCCGACCGACCTGGGCCCGCTGCTGCGCCGGGTCGCCGGGGACCTCACCAGCCTGGCCGACCGGCACGGCTGCGAGCTGCAGGTGCGCACCCCCGACCGGCCGGTCATCGCCGACGTCGACGCGCGGCGGGTGCAGCGGGTGCTGCGGAACCTGGTCGGCAACGCGATCGAGCACGGCGCCGGCCACCCGGTCGAGCTCACCCTGGCCGCCAACCGGACGGCGGCCGCGGTCACCGTCCGCGACCACGGCATCGGCCTGGACTCCGAGGAGGCCCAGCACGTGTTCGACCGGTTCTGGCGGGCCGACCCGGCCCGCGTGCGCACCGTCGGCGGATCGGGGCTGGGCCTGTCGATCAGCCTGGAGGACGCCCGGCTGCACGGTGGCTGGCTGCAGGTGTGGGGCCAGCCGGGCCAGGGCGCGCAGTTCCGGCTCACCCTGCCGCTGACCGTCGGCGCCGAGCTGACCGGGTCGCCGCTGCCGCTGCGCCCGGTCGTCGTCCGCCGGGTCAGGAGCCCGCGGTGAGGCTCGGGGCCGCGGTCGCCGCGCTGGTGGTGCTGGGCTCGGTGGCCGGGTGCGGCACCGTCCCCGACAGCTCGGCGCCGGTGCAGATCACCCAGGTCGCCGAACCGCCCGAGGACGTCGGCATCGAGGCGCTGCCACCGGTGGCCGGCGCCAGCCCCGAGGAGGTCGTGCGCGGCTTCGTCGACGCGATGGCCAGCACCACCCGCAACCACCCGGTGGCCCGGCAGTACCTGACCGCCGAGGCCGCCGGCGACTGGGACGACACCGACGGCGTCACGGTGATCAGCGCCGACTACGCGCCGGTGGCGTCGGCGGACGGCAGCGTCACCCTCACCGCCGGCCTGGTGGGCAAGGTGGACACCCAGGGCTCCTTCACCGTGGGCGCCGGGCAGGCCTTCTCCTTCACCTTCGCCCTGGTCGAGGAGGACGGGGAGTGGCGCATCGCCAACCCCGAGGACGGCCTGGTGCAGCTCGAACCCGACTTCGCCCGCACCTACGACCAGGTCGACGCCTACTTCCTCGACCCGACCGCCACCCGGGTGGTCCCCGACCCCCGGTTCCTGGTGTCGGGTGACTCCCAGGCCACCGCGCTGGTCGACCGGCTGCTGGCCGGCCCCTCCACCGCGGTGGCCGCCGGCGTCACCAACCCCGCCGCCGGCGTCGAGCTGCGCAGCAACGTGTCCGTCGACCAGCAGGTGGCCACGGTCGACCTGACCGGCCTGCCCACCGGGGGCGCCGACGCCCTCAACGTGCTGTGCGCGCAGCTGGTCTGGTCCCTGGACCAGCTCGACGACGTCCGGGCCGTGCGGGTGACCGTCGACGGCGAACCCGTCGACCTGCCCGGCGTCCCCGGCGTGCAGACCGTCGACGACTGGGCGTCCTTCGACCCCGACGCGGTGCCCGCCGCCTCGGTCGGGCACTACGTCGCCGACGGGGCGCTGCGGACCGTGGCCGCCGGCGAGCCCGTCCCGGGCCCGGCGGGGACCGGTCAGCTGGGCCTGGTGTCGGCCGCGGTCACCGCCGACACCCGCACCAACGAGCTGGGGACGACGGTCGCGGTCGGGGTGGCCGGCGGGACGACGTCCCTGCTGGTCGGGCCCTACGGCGGTGACCTGGCCCCGGTGCTGAGCGGGGGCAGCTTCACGGTGCCCACGGTCGCGGCCACCCGCGAGGAGGTGTGGACGGTGCGCGACGGCAGCGAGGTCATCCGGGTCCCGACGACCGGCTCGCCGCAGACGGTCAGCGCCACCACGCTCCCCGGGCTCGGCCCGGCCCGGGTGTTCCGGCTCTCGCCGGACGGGGTCCGCGCGGCGGTCGTGGTGGACGGGCCGGACGGCGGCCAGCTGCTGGTGGGCACGGTGGTCCGCGACGAGGACCAGGTGGCGGTACGCGACCTGCGCGCGGTGGCCCCCGAGCTGTCCCAGGTCGTCGACGTCGGGTGGCGGACCGCGTCGGACCTGGTGGTGCTGGCCGGCGCCCGGGACGAGGACGGCACCGCGCCCTACGGCGTCGGGGTCGACGGGTGGGGCCTGGACGCGCTCAGCAGCGCGGGGCTGCCGGCCCAGCCCACCGCGGTCGCCGCGGCGCCGTCCCGCCCGGTGCTGGTCGTGGCCGGCGGCACCCTGTGGCAGCTGGCCGGGGGCACCTGGTCGACCCTGGTCCGCGGGCAGGGCCCAGTGGCCGGCGGGAGCCCGTTCTACCCGCTCTGACCGCTGTCCACAGGCCGGGCCCGCGACGGTCCGGGTGCGGGCACGATCGGCGCCGTGCTGCGCGCGCTGCTCGACCACCTGCTCGACCCGCTGGTGGACCTCGTGCTGCCGCGGGTGTGCGCCGGGTGCGGCCGGCCCGGTCACCTGCTCTGCCCGCGGTGCGCGGTGCTGCTGACCCGGCCCCGGCTGGCCGCCCCCCGGCGGCACCCGGACGGCTTCCCGCCCACCGTCGCGGCCGGGGCGTACGCGGGGCCGGTCCGCCCGGCCGTCGTCGCGTTCAAGGAGCGGGGCCGCGCGGAGCTGGCCGGTCCGCTCGGTGCTGCG